>JAFKJJ010000618.1 GCA_017306025.1 Planctomycetota bacterium | reverse complement strand
CCGTCGTTGCCGGGCGCCGTGAGGGCCGCGTACACGGCAACGGCGAAGTGATGGGACGCGTTCGGATCGTCGAACACCAGGATCGCCCCGTCACCCGTATCCCTCACGAGCGCCCGGTCGTGGGCCGAGCCGACGGCCTTGAGGCCGTCGGAAATGAACGCCTGAATGCGCTCGTCCAGCGCCTTCACCGCCGCCGGCCCCCCGGTCTCCTCCCGCTGGCGGGCCACCGCGCCGTATCCGGCCATGTTCAGGGCCAATACGGTTTTCACGACCGGGGCGCCGGGCGGGACGAGTGGTGGCGCCGCCGCTGCCGACTGCGGGCGGCCTAAGAGTCTCAGCGCGAACGCGTCGAACCCGGCCCGCGGCTTGACCGCGTGCAACCCCGTCAGAAACGCCTCGACCGTCCCTTCGTCTTGAAGGAGGAGCCATTCGATCACGTCCGTCCGAACCGCCTCCAAGCCCCGAGCGGGGTCGGTGAGGTTCGACAGAGGAACCTGGACGTAAACGAGGAACACCCGGCGGAGGTCGTTGGCCGAGCACTTCTCCATGAGCCGCCACAGTTCGACGAGCAACGGTTTGGAGATGCCCACGGTGCCTCCGTTGTGTATTGGCGTTCCACCGGCCGACCGCTGCGCGGCGGCTTGGTTTGGGTCACGGTTCGAGTGTCGCAAGCGGCGGCCGCCCGGCGCGCCCTGATTGTACCCCCGTTCGGGGCTGGCTCCGTCGCCGTAATGGTGGACGGCCAACGGGATTCGTTCCCACCCCGCACGCGGCTGATCGGTTCGGCCGCCGCGAATGATACCACGTTGTGCGAATCCGTAACCGTCATCGGGGTGGCGGCCGTTGTGCCCTCTCCCCTAATGGGAGAGGGCGGTTTGCCGTCGCCGAGCAGCGGGAAACTGGGTGAGGGGTGAAATGTCGCCCGTCACGGTGCATCGCGTGTCCACCCTCACCCGGTGTGGTCGCGCACGCGACCACGCCACCCTCTCCCGCAAGGGTGCGGTGTAGAAACCCTGTGGTTGGTGTGCCTTTGGACCCCGAAGGGGTCGGATACGTTAGCCCCGGGCACCGCCCGGGGTTGATAGGCGTGATTGTCTTCCAGGCTGAAAGCCTGGGATCGCTCGACGTATCGCAGCCCTTCAGGCTGCAAAGGCATAACGCCCAGGGCTTCCAAGGTGCGGTCGTTTGTCGCTATCGTGGGCGGTGCGAACAATTTAGGCGAACTCGTTGTCGGAGCCTGAGATGGTCCCTGCCGCGTTTGAACCGTTCGTGACGGCGGCCCCGTTCTGTGTCCTGACGCGGGCGGCCCT
>JAFKJJ010000288.1 GCA_017306025.1 Planctomycetota bacterium | reverse complement strand
CTTCGTCGCCGACACAGCAGACCACGTGTCGCACCGCTCGCCGGGCGAGAGCGGAACGCTGTTCGTGGCCACCGCGGTCCTGCTCGTGCCGGCCGGGGCGCTCGGCACGGCGTTCGCCGCGTGGAGCTGGTATCGCCCGAGCAGGATTCCGACATGAACGATTCACCCGCGCCGGACGTCGAGCGGCTGCGGCCGAAGCTCCTGGCGGTCGCGTACCGGATGCTCGGGACCGTCGCCGACGCCGAGGACGCCGTGCAGGACGCGTTCCTGCGATACCAGCAGCACGCGGCCGGAATCGAATCGCCGGAAGGGTGGCTGGTGCGGACCACGACGCGCCTGTGCATCGACCGGCTGCGGCAGGCGCGGCGCGAGGAGTACGTCGGCCAGTGGCTGCCCGAGCCGGTCGCGGGGTCGTGGGGCGGCGCGGCCGCGGACCGCGCGGAGCTGGCCGAGTCGCTTTCGATGGCGTTCCTCGTGCTGCTCGAAGCGCTCAACCCGACCGAGCGCGCGGCGTACCTGCTCCGCGAGGTGTTCGGCTACGAGTTCGACGAGATCGCGGGGCTTCTGGACAAGACGCCGGTGAACGTGCGGCAGATCGCGGCCCGGGCGAAGAAGCGGCTGGGTGCCGGCGAGCGGCGGTTCGAGCCGCCCGCGGGCGCGGCCGACGAACTGGCGGGCCGGTTCTTCGCCGCGTGCCGCACGGGCGACATGCGCGCGATCGAGGCGCTGCTCGCCCCCGACGCGGTGCTGGTCTCCGACGGCGGCGGGAAGGTGTTCGCGGCGCGGCGGCCGGTGGTCGGCGCCCGGAAGATCGCCAACCTGCTGGCGGTGGTGTTCCGCAAGTACCTGCGGGCCTGCACGGTGACGCCCACCACCGTCAACGGCGCGCCGGGGGCGGTGTTCGCCCTCGGCCCGCAGGTGGTCGAAGTCATCACCTTCGAGCCGCGCGGGGACGCGGTCGGAACGGTCTACGTCGTCCTGAACCCGGACAAGCTGAACCGCTGGCCGAGCCCGTCGGCCGGGGACGCGCCGAGCGATCGCCCTGGAACCTGGGAGAAGACCGATGCAACAGCGACTGAACTTCGTGAAGCTGACCCCGGAGCCGCTTAAGACGATGTACGGTCTGGGCGCCTACGTCGAGTCGTGCGGCCTGGAGCCGGCCCTGCTGGAACTGGTGAAGACCCGCGCCTCACAGATCAACGGGTGCGCGTTCTGCCTGGACATGCACACCCAGGACGCCCGGGCCGCGGGGGAAACCGAGCAGCGGCTCTACGCCCTCTCCGCGTGGCGCGAGACGCCGTTCTACTCCGACCGCGAGCGGGCGGCGCTGGCCTGGACCGAGGCCGTGACGCGGCTCGACGGCGGCGTGCCCGACGCGGTGTACGACGAGGCCCGCCGACACTTCAGCGCGAAGGAGCTGACCGACCTGACGTGGGCGGTGGTGGTCATCAACGGGTGGAACCGGCTGGCGATCAGCTTCCGGACCGTGCCGGGGACGTACAAGCCCCACATGAAGGCGCAGATGGCCGCGATGGTGAGCGGGACCCCGCACGCGAAGTGACCCGAGCGGGTCGCACGGGATCGCCTCAAAGTGTGACCGTGTTGCGAATCGCGAGGTCGCGCCCCTTCCGCGGCCGGGGATGGCCGGCGCGGGTTCCTCCCCTCGTGTTCGGCGGGCGTGTCGGGTTGACGACCGCCCGCGTTCCCCGACAATTCGCTCACACGACCACTTCCCGCAATGGGGCTTCCGCATGATCCGCTTCGTGCTCCTCGCGCTGGCCGCCCTCGCGGCCGGCGCCGGTTCCGCGCCGGCCGCGCCCGACGAGGCCCGGCTGCTCCGGTTCCCCACGATCCACGGCGACCAGATCGTCTTCACCTACGCGGGCGACCTGTACACCGTCGCGTCGAGCGGCGGCACCGCCCGGCGGCTCACGTCGCACCCCGGCTTCGAGATGTTCCCGCGGTTCTCGCCCGACGGAACACGGGTCGCGTTCACCGCACAGTACGACGGCAACACCGAGGTGTTCGTCGTGCCCGCCGGCGGCGGCGAGCCGAAGCGCCTGACCTACACCGCCACCCTCGGCCGCGACGAGGTGTCCGACCGGATGGGGCCGAACAACATCGTGATGGGCTGGACCCCGGACGGCAAAAACGTCCTGTTCCGGTCGCGGATGCGGTCGTTCAACGACTTCATCGGGCAGCTCTACACCGTGCCCGCCGAGGGCGGCTTGGCCGAAGAGCTGCCGCTGCCGCGGGGCGGGTTCGCGAGCTACTCGGCCGACGGCAAGCAGCTCGTCTACAATCGCGTGTTCCGCGAGTTCCGCACCTGGAAGCGCTACCGCGGCGGGATGTGTGACGACGTCTGGCTCTACGACTTCGCCACGAAGAAGACCGAACAACTCACCGACGACCCGGCACAGGACATCATCCCGATGTTCGTCGGCGCGAAGGTGTACTTCATCTCCGACCGCGGTAAGGAACAACGGTTCAACCTCTACTCGGTCGACCCGGCGACCAAACAGGTGACGCGGCACACCGACTTCACCGAGTTCGACATCAAGTTCCCGTCCGCCGGCACGGACGCGATCGTCTTCGAGAACGGCGGCTACATCTACCGCTTCGACGTGAAGGCCGGGAAGGCCGAAAAGGTGCCGGTGAAGATCCTCGAAGACCGGCTCGGGGCTCGGGGCGCGCTGACCGATGTGAGCAAGAATGTTTCCGCCTTCGAGATCTCGAACGACGGCAAGCGGGCGCTCTTTGGCGCCCGCGGCGACGTCTTCACGGTGCCCGCGGGCGCCGGGATCACGCACAACCTCACCCGCACGCCCGGGGCACACGAGCGGAACCCGAAGTGGTCGCCGGACGGTAAGTCGGTCGCCTACGTTTCGGACGCCACGGGCGAGGACGAGATTCACGTGGGTCCCGCCGACGGCAGCCGGCCGGCGAAGGCGATCACCGGCGGCGCCGACACCTACAAGTACGAACTGCTCTGGTCGCCCGACTCGAAGAAGATCCTCTGGAGCGACAAGAAGCTGCGGCTCCAGTTCGTGGACGTCGAGACGAAGAAGGTGACGCTCGTGAACCGGGCGACGGCGTGGGAGATCCGCGATTTCGCGTGGTCGCCGGATTCGAAGTGGGTGGCGTTCGCGCGGCAGGAGTCGGACACGATGCCGAAGGTCCACCTGTACTCGCTCGAATCGGGCAAGTCGACCGAGGTCACCGACGGCTGGTACTCGTCCGGCTCGCCCGCGTTCAGCGCGGACGGCAAGTACCTGTTCTTCGTCTCGGCGCGCGACTTCAACCCGATCTACAGCGCGACCGAGTGGAACCACGCCTACCGCGACATGGCCCGCGTCTACTTCGTGACGCTCGCGAAGTCGACGCCGAGCCCGCTGCGCCCGAAGCTCGACGACGACCCCGCGGAGAAGCCGGCCGACAAGAAGGACGGCGCGGCTGAGGTGAAGGTCGATCCGGAGGGGCTCGCGGAGCGGATCGTGGCGCTGCCCGGCCCCGCGGCCAACTACCGCGGGCTCACCTCCGCCGGCAACGCGCTGTACTACTTCCGCGGCGCGACCGGCAGCCCGACGCAACTGTACGTGTTCGATTTCGGCTCGAAGAAGGAGACCGCACTCGGCACCGTCGGCGGCTACGAGATCTCGGCCGACGGCAAGAAGATGCTCGTTCAGCAGGGCGGGCGGTACGGGATCATCGACCTCCCGAAAGGCCCGATCACCATCGGCGAGGCGCTCAACCTCTCCGCGATGGAGGTGTCGCTCGACCGGCGCGCCGAGTGGAAGCAGATGTTCAACGAGTGCTGGCGGCAGATGCGCGACTTCTTCTACGACCCCAACCTGCACGGCGTCGATTGGGTCGCGGTGCGGAAGAAGTACGAGCCGCTGGTGGAGCACGTCGCGCACCGCGCGGACCTGACCTACGTCATCGGCGAGATGATTAGCGAGCTGAACGTCGGGCACGCGTACATCGGCGGCGGCGAACTGCCCGAGGTCCGCAAGGTGCAGCAGGGGTTGCTCGGTGCCGAGCTCACGCGCGACCCGAACAGCGGGTTCTTCCAGATTAAGCGGATTTTGCCGGGTGAGAACTGGAACCCGAAGCGGCGCTCGCCGCTCACCGAAGTGGGCGTGAACGTGAGCGAGAAGGAGTGGGTCGTCGCGATCAACGGCCGGCCCACGAGCGACGTGAAGAACATCAACGAGTTGCTCGTGAACGCCGGCGGCAAGCCGGTGGTGCTCTCGGTGAGCGCCAAGCCGGCGGCCGAGGGCGCGCGGCGCGTCGTGGTGACGCCCACGACCGACGAGGGCGATCTGTACTACTACGCCTGGGTGCAGTCGAACATCAAGAAGGTGTCCGAACTGACCGACGGGAAGGTCGGTTACATTCATATCCCGGACATGCATCAAACGGGGCTTAACGAGTTCGCCAAGCACTACTACCCGCAGCTCAAGAAGCAGGCGCTCGTGATCGACGTCCGCGGCAACGGCGGCGGGAACGTGTCGCCGATGCTGATCGAGCGCCTCCGGCGCGAGGCCGCGATGATCGGCATCGCCCGCAACGCGGAGCCGACCGTCGACCCGTCGGGCACCTTCGTCGGTCCGATGGCCTGTCTGCTCAACGAGTTCTCGGCCTCCGACGGCGACATCTTCTCGTACCGGTTCCGGCACCACAAGCTCGGGCCGCTCATCGGCAAGCGGAGCTGGGGCGGGGTGGTCGGCATCCGCGGGTCGCTCCCCCTGCTCGACGGCGGGTCACTGAGCAAGCCGGAGTTCTCGCGGTACGACCTCGGCGGCAAGGAGTGGATCATGGAGAACGTCGGCGTCTCGCCCGACATCGTAGTGGACAACGACCCGGCCAAAGAGTTCGCCGGCGACGACCAGCAGTTGAACAAGGCGGTAGAGGTGCTGCTCGCGGAACTGAAGAAGAACCCGCCGAAGGTGGTCGCCCCGCCGCCGTACCCGAAGCGCTGACGCTTTGAACTGAGGAGGGCGATCGTGCCGAGACAGAACCGCGTCGCGCCGACGGGCGCGGTCGTCGCGGTGCCCGACCGCGGCACGATGATGGGCAACCGCGGGCGTCTGCACGGCGCCCGCGGGCACGTCCGGCGCGCCTGGCAACTGAAGCGCTGGATCGTGTGCCTGTTGGAGTTCCAGGGGCGCAAGCGCCGGGTGATGGCGCCGGGTCATTAAACCGAGTTGTTCTTTCTCGACGAGGCGACCGCCCTGGCGGCCGGGCACCGTCCCTGTGCCGAGTGCCGGCGCGAGCGGTTCAACGCCTTCCGCCGCACGGTCGTCGATTCCCCGAACGATCCGCTACCTTCTGCGGTCGAAGTCGACACTCGCCTCCACGCCGACCGGCTCACGCCCGACGGCTCGAAGCGCCTACACGCGGCGGAGCTGGACACGCTTCCGGACGGCGCGTTCGTTCTCTTACCGGATGGCGGGGCGGTGCCGCATTTGGTCTGGGGGGATGCGCTGCTCGCCTGGTCGTTCACGGGGTACGCGGGCTGGCTCGACCGGCCGCGCGGAGTTGCGGTCGACGTGCTAACGCCGGAACTCACGGTCCGCGCGCTCCGCGGCGGATACGTGCCCGAACTGCACCCGTCCGCCCGGGCGCTCCTCGACCGACGGGAGTAATACCGAATCGGGCGGATCGGTAACCGTCGCGGTTTGAGCGCGTGGCTTTGTCGTGGGGCCGGCCGCGACGGAACGTCCGGGCGTTTCGCCACGGTCACTTCCCGGCCGCCGTCACGCGGGCCGTGATCTCCTTCGCGGTCAGCGCGCGGTCGTAAACGGCGACCTCCGCAATGCGCCCCTCGAACCCGAACGCCCTGTCCGGTCGGCCGCCGACGATCAGTGTGTCCGGCTTCGCCGCGCGGGCCATCTGCGCGGCCAACTCTTCCTTGCCGTTCAGATACGCACGCACCGTTTCGCCGTCGCGCACGAAACAGACGTGGACCCACGTGCGGGACGGCACCGCCGTTCGGCCCGACCGCGGCTCGGCTTCTTTCCCCGACGCGAACGCGGCGAGCACGTTCGGCGTCCCCTTCTTGCCGCCGAGCGCGAGGTGGTCGCCGATCGTGTCGCCGGCGGCGAGCGCGAACGGCGTGCCGGTCCAGTTGCGGACGTCGGCCGGGAACCCGTTCCACAGCCACAGCTCGACGCTGTACGCGGTGCCGAGTTCCGGCAACTTCGCGGTCACGCGTCCGCCTGCGAAGTGGGCCGCGCGGTTGACCGCGTCCTGTTTGACGAACTGCGTCGGGAGCGGACCGGGCAGCGCGAACACCACCCCCGGCTCACACGCGCCGGCGCTCTTCCCCACGAGGTTGGCCACTTTCGGCCCTCCGAAGTCGCCCAGGCGCCAGTACGCGACCGGTTTGCTCGCCAGAACACTCTTCGCGTACCCGTCCGCGGCCGGGTCGGGCAGCGGGCGGCGCGTGTTCCCCGCGACCTTCTCCAGCAGCGCGAGAACCGCCTCCGTGATCTTCGCCTCGGCCCCGACTTCGAGCGCCGCGCTCCGCGCCGGCCAGGTGGTGTAACCGCCGAGGACGTGCTGTTCCGCGGGCGGGATGTAGCCCTCCGCGCCGTTGGCCAGTTCGATGTTGAAGGTCGTGGCGAACGGACTTTGAGCCTTGATCTTGAGCCCGGTGAGGGCGAACACCTCGTCGGGGATCGCGGCGACGCCCAGGTCGCCGACGCGGAGCGCCTGGAGCTTGAGCTCGCGCCGCGGGTCGTCGTGCAGCATGATCGCCTCGCGGGCGTAGATCTCCGGCTGCGTCTTCGGCTTCGCGCCCTTCATGCCCGCGACCACCTTCCGCGCCCACTCCAACCGCTCCTTGTTCGGCACGCGGCGGTCGAGCGTGAGTTTCGTCTCCGCCATCGCGAGCGGGACGTCCGCGCGATACTTCACCGCCGCGAGCGCCTCGGCGGCCCTGTCGGCGACCGCCTTCGCGTAGTCGTCGATGGTCAACTTGGCCTGCGCCTTGCCGTAGTCCATCCAGTGCAGATCGCCCGCGGTGCCCTGCGAGTGGAGCGCGACGAACTTCGGGTTCTCCGCGCCGAACCGCTTTTCGAGGTCGGCGCACACCCGGCCGAAGTAGTCCGCGGACACCGCCGCGGAACCGAAGTAGTGCATGGAGAAGTTCGCCAGCACCGCGAGCGGCTTGTCGTCGGCGGTGCGGAGCGCCAGCACCGTGAGCCACGGGTCGGTCGGCCCCGACGGGCCGACGAAGTCCGGGTGCAGGTAGCCGGGGTGCATGTTCGAGCGGACGGTGGGGGCGCCGAACGGGTCGTTGCGGACCTTGTCGGACCGCAGGACCCACTGGCGGTTGTTGGTCAGCCCGTCCGCCGAGACGGCCGCCCACCCGGCCTTCGCGGGGGCGAGGTTGGCGTTCGCCTGACGCACCGCGGCGACGATCTGGCGCTCCAGAAACGGCGGATAGTTTTTGTCGGGGTCGGAGCCGAGGCACCCCATGACGGCCGGGGCAGTGTGGGTGTGCGTCGCGGCAATCAGTTGGCGGTCGGTGGGGATCTTCAGTTCTTCTGCGATCAGGTCTTTTACGCGGTCGAGGAACTCGCGCGGCATCATGCAACTGTCGACGATCACGACCGCGAGCTTGGTGGTTCCGTCGTCGAGGACGAGCGCGCGGGCGTGGAGCTTGTCGCGGGCGCCCGCGCCCGAGGCGTCGAGGAACCCGCAGTTGACGACGACGGGGAACTTCTCCGGCGTGACGTCCGCCGCGGCCGCGCCGGCGCGGAACTTCGGCTCCGCGCCGAAGGTCGCGGGGGAAACGGCCGCGAGTGCGAACGCGACCACGAGCGTGCGGCGTGTCATCGGGGCTCCGCGGGTGCGGTTCGGTGTGTCGTGCGAACGCGGTGTCCGGATCAGACTACCAGTTCGCCCCGCAAACGAAACACGATACCACCGCACCGCGGTAAATTGCTTTTTGTAGCCGGCCTCTGTCAACGGATCTCAAACGCCGGCGATCACTTCCGCCCGGCGGGCGGCTTCGCGGCCCGTGTATCCCACGCCAGAACGGTCGCGGTCACGGCCCCGGAGTACAGCCGCCCGTCAGGGCCGAACGCGAGGGCCGTCACCTGCTCGCTCGGGCCGGGGAACTCGCCGCTCACCGCCCACTTCGCGGCGTCCCACAGACGGATCGTGCCGTCCTTCTCCGCGACCGCCAGCGCCTTGCCGTCCGGTGCGAACGCCGCGGCCGTGCCGCCGGCGGGCAACTGCGCGACCTTCTTTCCCGTGGTCACCTCCCACACGAACACCTGATCCGGCGGCAGCTTGAGTTGCTGCTGGGCGAACGGCGACAGCGCCTCGCTCGCGGTGGCGAGGTACTTGCTGTCCGGTGAGAACGCCTGCGCCTCGACGTAGGTGAAATGGCCCGACAGGTCGTTCAGTTCCTTGCCGGTTGCGGCGTCCCAGAGTTTTACGGCGAAGCGGCTGAAGAACCCCCGCCCGGCCGGCTGGTACGTCACCGCCAACACCTTCCCGTCCGGCGACAGCCGCGACCGCCAGACCTGGTGCGGCGCGGCTTTCTGTCCCGCGTGGAACGACCGCTCGACCTTGCCCGTGGCAACATCCCAGAACCGCACCGCCGCGTCCCGGTGATCGACCGTCACCAGCGTCTTGCCGTCGGCACCGAAGAACAGTTCGTGGGCGTCACCCTCGAACCCGCCGAATCGCTCGACGAACTTCCCTTCCGTCAGATCGAACATCCGCAGCCGGTTGCCGGTGTGGATCGCGTTAGGTTCGTTCTCGTCCTTGAACTGGATCTTCTCGTCTTTCACCGGCCACACCAGGAACCGTCCGTCCGGGCTGAGGGCGAGGCCGTGCTGCCAGTTCACCTCTACCCGGCGCAGGTGCGCGCCGGTCCCGACGTCCCAGACGTGCGCGTCGCCGTCCTGCCCGCGGGTCACGATCCGCTTGCCGTCGGCGGACGGTTCGACCTGGACGACCGAACTGTCGCCTCCTTCGGGTATGAGCGGCTTACCCGTGGTCGCGTCCCAGCGGTAGACCGCGCCGGCGACCGCCCCGACGAGTACCTTACCGTCCGGCGAGAACCGCAGCCCGATCGCCTTCCGGTCGATCTTCAGCAGTTCCTTGCCGGTGGCGGTGTCGAACAGCCGGGTGGCCGACCCGCCCGACGCGGCCCAGGAGGCCGTTCGGCATCAGGATCATGATGGCGATCATGATCGCCAGCGCGATCACGTCCTT
>JAFKJJ010000287.1 GCA_017306025.1 Planctomycetota bacterium | reverse complement strand
GAGCGAGGACAAGGGCGTCGCGCAGGTGATGGCGAAGGTGCCGCTGGCGAACCTGTTCGGGTACACCAGCGACCTGCGCTCGGCCACAAAGGGCCAGGCGAGCTTCTCGATGGAGTTCAGCCACTATGCGTCGGTGCCGGTGGAACTGGCCGACATCCCCAAGCCGGACCCCAAGAAGAAGTAAGGGTGAACGGCACGAACTATCGCGCCAAAGCGCTCACGAACCGACGGCCCTCGGGCCGTCGGTTCTTTTTTTGCTCGGCCCGCGGTTACTGTCGGACGCAACCCGGTTCCGATGACCTCGGCGCGGGCTTGGAGTTCTGACGCGTGCTTATCCGCTTGTCTTTTCCGTCCATCTTCCCTGGACTTTGGCCACGGCGTGCCTTAGGCTTCGAATAGTGGCGCGGTCACGACGACCTCCCGACCCCAGCGCCCAGGGGAAGCGATGAACAACCTCTCTCGAACCGTTCCCTTCACCAACACCTCCGACGGCGGTTCGTCCTGCCACGTCGCGCTGCTCGACGGCCCTTCGGTCACGTTCTGGGCGTGTCCGGGAACGGCCGTGTCTTCCCTCACGGTGGCCCACGAGGTACCGAACTCGGTCGCGGAACTGGCGCTGAGCCTGGCGCCGGAGCGGCTGATCGTGGTGGGCCGGTCGACGGGCCGCAGCCCGGTGCCGTACCTGGACCCGGCGTACCGCCCGACGCCGATCCTGCCCGAGAGCGGTCGCTCGGTGCTGCGGGGCCACGACGAGAGCGACAACTGGGTGAGCCGGGCTCACTTCACGCTCCGCGGCGCGCCGGGGGGCGGGATCGTGTTCACGAACGGCGTGCCGCAGGCCGGCGGCGGGCTACGCGCGCCGCTGAACGGCACGAAGTTGCTCAGCCCGGCGAAGCGGTGGCTCGGCCCCGGCGAAGAGGTGCTGATCGAACTCGGGGAGGCGGTCGCGGTCCGCTTGCCGAACCGCTGCGTACTGCAATTCAAAGCGCAGTGAAATATTGCCTCTTTTTCGTCCTCGCAAGCATGCGCATCTCTGGCCCGGCGTGGAAGGTCACGCGGACCGGGCGCTACAGCATTTCTCTTGCACCTTCGAGCCGGGGCTGTCTAATTCTTTCAATAACACGATAGCCGGACGTGGAGGACGCAATGGATTGGGAACTGGGCGTGAAGATCGTCGGCGGCGTCGCGACGGTCGCGGGGGCCGCTTGGGGAGCGATCAAGTTCGTGTCGAAGGCAAAGAGTCTGTTCGACGAGACGAAGAAGCGACTCGACGACCTCCGCTTGGAGGTCAAACAATTGCAGACCCAAAACGACGCGCTGAGAACCCAGATCAGCACGACCCCGGTCGGTGAGCCGCCGGACTACTTCGAACAATTGAAGCAGCGATCCGCCGAAATCGCCCGCGCGCTCGGCGCCCCGATCCACTCGGTTTCGGTTCCGGTCCCCCGGCTCGACCCGGTCGAATTGAAGATCATTTTTTCCACCGACCCAAAGGCCGAGCAGGTGATCGGGAAGCAGTTTCCGATCGACCGCAGCCTCGCGGGGCGGGTGTTTCAGACTCAGCAGGCCTCGTTCAAGAACCCCGAGGACAAGACCGTCGGTCACTTCGGGCTTGTTGACAAGGTGGCAAAGACGAAGACCGGCGAGGGCGCGATTCTGACCGTTCCGCTGTCGGTCGGGACCGTCCGGCACGGCGTCGTCCAGTTCATGAAGCCGGCTCCCCAAATGTTCGGCGAGGCCGACGTCTCAGTCGCGACAACCCAAGCCCCGGCGCTGGCCCGGTTGCTGGCCCAGATGGCCGACCCGGCTCGCGACATACCATCGGTCCCGTCGGGGGATCAACGGCAACTGTGCGTGCTCTTCACCGACGTGGCCGGTTTTACCAAAGTGTGCTCTCAGATCCGGCTCCACGACGCCGTGGCCATGTTGAACGAGTACTACACCCGCCTCCTCGCGTGCGCGCTGGAACTGGGCGGGCAACTGGAAGAATACGTCGGGGACGGCCTGTACGTCTGGTTTCCACACGACGGCACTCGGGCGGCCGTCACGCGCGCGGTAACGGCCGCTCGGAATATGCGGACGACTTACCGGAAACTGCTCCAAGAGTGGAAGGACTACGAGCAGCCGGTGTCGGATCAGAACGCCCTGAAGATCGGCATCGCAACCGACGTGGTGTACACGGGAATGGTCGGCCATCCGCAGGCGCGGCGTCAAAAGTTGATCGGCCGAGCCGTCAACCTCGCGGCCCACCTCTGCGAGGAGGCCGGCCGAAACTCCGACGGCCTGCTGATTTGCCCAAACACGCGAGCCCAACTCGACGATTCGGAATGGAGCTTTAGCGAAATCGCCACGCGTGACGGTGTGGCGTACAGCGTGCAGGATCCGAAAGGGTAACGGGACTCTCGGGGACGATACGCCGAACCACCTTTCATCACGCCGTCCGGCCGAACGCCGGGGCAAGTGCCTTGAGCCGCGTCAGGAGCGCGTCAAAGCCCGCGAAGTCCAGCGACTGCGCGCCGTCGGACATCGCGCGGTCCGGATCGGGGTGGATTTCCAGCAACAGGCCGTCGGCGCCCGCGGCCAGCGCCGCCAGCGACATCGCCGGAACGTAAGCGCGCTTACCCGTGCCGTGACTCGGGTCCACGAAGATCGGCAGGTGACACAGCGCCTTCGCCGGCGGGATCACCGACAGGTCCAGCGTGTTGCGGCTGTGGTCGGAGAACGTCCGGACGCCGCGCTCGCACAAGATCACGTCGTAGTTGCCGCCCGCCATTACGTATTCCGCAGCCATCAACCACTCTTCGAGCGTCGAACTCATCCCGCGTTTCAGAAGCACCGGTTTGCGGCACTGGCCCACGCGCTTCAACAGCGAGAAGTTCTGCATGTTCCGCGCGCCGATCTGGATGATGTCGGCCGCCTCCTCGACGGCGCTGGCGTACTCCGTGTCCATCAGCTCGGTGACAATCGCGATCCCGGTCTTCTCGCGACACTTCTGGAGGATGCGGAGCCCTTCGAGGCCGAGTCCCTGGAAGCTATACGGGCTCGACCGCGGCTTGAACGCTCCCGCCCGCAGGAACTTCACCCCGCGGCTCACCAGGTGCTCGGCCGTCTTGAGGGTGAGGGGCTCGTTCTCGACCGAGCACGGCCCGGCGATGATGGTGAACGTCTTCGGCCCGACGGTCCCCTGCGCGAACGTGATGACCGTGTCGTCAGCCTTCATCTCACGGCTAGCGAGCTTGTACGGCTTGGTGACGCGAATGGCCTCTTCCACGCCCTCGAGTACCTCGAACAGCGACTTATCGACGACCCCGGTGTTCCCGGTGATGCCGATGGCGGTCCGCGTCGCGCCGGGCATGACGTGCGCGGTCAACCCCTGGGACTGGATCACTTGAACCACCCTCTCGATGTGGGCGGGCGAGGCGTGCGACTGCATAACAACGAGCATGGGAGCGTTCCGAAAGGAGATTTAAGCGATCACAATCCGACGGTTCGCGTTACGGAGTAAGTTCCATCACCTCACAACGACCTCGCAATGAAGCTCCGTCATACCCTCCCAATACGGTCATCTTCATTCCGGCGCGAAGGGTCTTGTTCCGCGTTTTGTCGGCGTCCGAAATGGCAACAAGCCCGAATTTGACGGGCTTCACACCATCCCCGGACTTCAGTGTTATTTCGACACCGCCGAACTCATTGACCTCTGCCTTCTCGACGACCCCACTCACGATGATGTACTTGCTCTCGTACTTCTGCTCCGTTCCCTTCGCATCTGTTGCGACAGCACGAGCCAATTCTTCGGCAGTTAACTTGTCAGGCGGCGGCCCTTTCACGTCGAGGATTTCCCAGTAGTACTGCCCGATTCTCGTTCGAACAACCAGCGTTTGCCCCGGAAGCGCTTTCTTCCAAACAGGCTCCTCAAAGACCGGGCAAAGAACAGCCTCAAAGGCGCTCGAACCGCCGGCCAAGTACAGATGCCCGCGGTCAACGGAATCAACAACGCCATTCAGCTCGATGACCTTTCCTTCGTACTTTTTGAACGGTGGCTGATACATCTCATACTGTGCGTACCACTTCTTTGCCGTGAAAACAAAATCCGGTTTCACATCTTTGAGCGATTCCGGCGGCTTCGGTAGTGGCTTTGGCTTGTCAAGATCACCGCCCGCGGCCTTCGCGGCGGCGCGGAGGTCATCCATCGTGATGTCACCGTCCTTCTTCTGCTTCGGATCGCCTTCGGCCTTCGGCGCATCCGGCTTCTTCTCCGCACATCCCGCGAGAGCGGTCGCACAGACGAGCGCGATCACGGCCGCGATTCGGGGCCAGTTCTTCCACGCGAGCATGGGCGTCTCCTCGGTCGGAGCGTTCGAGATCCCATCGGGGAACGGGGTACGGTATTATAGTGAGGACGACCGTTTCCACTCGGGGGCCGCATGGACCTGTCGGGCGACGACCACCTCGAACGCGCCGTCACCGAACTCGGTGAGCCGGAAGCCCTCTTCCGCGTCGGCCGCGGGCGGTTCCTCGCGAAGCTGGCCCTCGGCGTGCTCCTCGTCGTTATTGGGATCGTCGCCAACTACCTGTGGTGGTTCCGCGGGCCGGCCCAGATCGACCACTTCATCTTCCACCTGCTCTACATCGTCCCGCTGTTCGGCGCCGGGCTGCTCCTGCACATGTACCGCAACCGCGGGCTGTTCGTACTGGTCTACCCCAACGGCCTCCTGCGCTTACGGCACGGCGAAGTGGACTCCTTTCCCTGGCACGAGATCGAAAACGTGAAGCTGCGCGTGCAGCGGGCCGAGGGCGCCGAGTTCACGCGCGACCCCGACGGGACGCCCCTCGCGTGCTGGCTGCCCGCCGACGTCCCCACCTTCAAGCTGTGGGATGCGGGGCTCACGGTCGTCCGCGGCGACGGCGTCGAGGCGCACTTCGGTCCGGCGCTCTCCGAATACGACCAGCTCTCCGCGGAGGTACAGAGGCGGACGTTCGCGGCGCTGTGGCCGCACGTCCGCACCCGGTTCCGCAACGGCGAGCGCGTTTCGTTCGGCGAACTCGAAGTGAGCGCCGTCGGACTGGCGCACGCGGGCAAGACGCTCCCGTGGCGCGAACTGAAGGAGGTCGCGATCGCGCAGGGCAAGTTGAGCATCAAGCAGACGGGCAAGTGGCTGCCGTGGGCGCTGATCGACCTGGCCGGCGTGCCCAACCCGCACCTGCTGTTCGCGCTCACCGAGGAGGCCCGGCTGACCGCCCCACCGCCACCGAGAGAACCGCACGAGCGGCCCGCGGAACAACGCCGCGACTGAACGAGATCGCAAAGCACCCACCGACGAGGAACCTCATGCCCCGCCCGCTGCTCGGCCTGGCGCTCGCGCTCGCACTTGCGCCTTCACTTTCTGCCGAGGAACCGGACCGCGCCGCGATCCGCAAGAAGATGGAACAGGCGATGGGTCCGCTGCCCGGCGCCGACCGCAAGGTGCCGCTCGACGCGAAGATCGACGGCGAGGAGAAGCTCGACGGGTACGTGCGGCTGAAGGTGTCGTTCGCGGCGGAGAAGGGCGACCGCGTGCCCGCGTACCTGCTGATCCCGAACACCGCGACGAAGGACAAGAAGGTCCCCGCGGTGCTCTGCCTTCACCAGACGATCGCGATCGGGAAGGGCGAGCCCGTCGGGCTGGGCGGCAAGGAGAGCCTGCACTACGCGCTCCACCTGGTCCGGCGCGGCTACGCGTGTCTCGCCCCGGACTATCCGAGCTTCGGCGACTACAAGTACGACTTCAAGGCCGCGTTCAAGCGCGGCGACTACCAGTCCGGCACCATGAAGGCCGTCTGGAACAACATGCGGGCGGTCGACTACCTCCAATCGCTGCCCGAGGTGGACGGGGAACGCATCGCGGTGATCGGCCACTCGCTGGGCGGGCACAACGCGATGTTCACGGCGGCGTTCGACGAGCGGTTGAAGGTGGTCGTGTCGTGCTGCGGCTTTTGCAGCTTCGCGAAGTACTACGGCGGCAAGCTGGGGGGCTGGACGAGCGACCGGTATATGCCGCGGATCGCCTCGGAGTACGGCAACGACCCGAAGAAAGTGCCGTTCGACTTCACGGACGTGGTGACGAGCTTCGCGCCGCGGGCATTCCTGGCGGTGGCGCCGGAGCGGGACGACAACTTCGCGGTGGAGGGGGTGCGGGACGTGATGGCGTTCGCGGCGCCCGCGTACAAGGCGCTCGACGCGGCCGACAACCTGAAGGCGATCTACCCGAACGCGGGTCACGACTTCCCGGCCGACGCCCGCAAGACCGCCTACGAGTTCATCGACGCGAAGCTCAAAAAATAGACGTCATAAAGTCGCAAGGTCGAAAGCCGTAAAGTCGAAGACCTGAATCGGCTCGGGTCTTCGACTTTACGACTTTCGACCTTACGACTTTCGACCCCCTTAAGGGAGCGGAACCGTCTTCAGGTCGAGCGAGGTGCCGTTCTTCACGAGGATCAGGGCGCTGTCGTCGTTGAGCTTGTCGAGCTGCATCACGTCGGTCAGTTCCTTGATGGTCTCGTACTTCGGGCCGGCGGTGCCGGCAACGCCCTTGGTAATCGGCGCGGCGGTGCCGAACTCGTCCGTCGGGATCTTCATCACCCCGCGGGCGCTGTTGGACATCAGGATGTAGTCCTTGCCGCCCTTCGTGTAGACGATCATGTCCAGCGGGTTGTTGCGGTTGCCCAGTTCGGCGATCGTGGTGCCCTTGACCTTCACGCCCGGCTTCAGGTCGGCGACGGGGATCTTCACCAGCGGCGTGCAGGTGTACGCCGCCATGAGGGTGTCGTCCTTACCGACCTTGTAGGAGACGAATGTGCGGATCGGGGACCGCGTCTCCACCGCGTTGTGGTTGCCGTGGAAGATCTCGATCGCCGAGCCCTTGTCGGCCTCCTTGAACGGGTACGGGATCACCCACAGGGTGCTGGCGAACTGCTCGCTCGACAGCCCGGCGGCGATCAGCTTGCCGTCCACGAACCCCATCTGCGTGAACACCTGCGGCGCGCCGCCGCCCTTGGGGGCGGTGGTCGTCGGGTTGGGGATCTTCACGCTGGCGAACGGCACGTTCTTCAGCGCGAAGGAGGTGACGGTGCCGTCGCGGCCCACCTTGACCAGCGCCGGGGTGCCGGCCCCGGTGCCGACCGCGGCGCTGACGAACACGTTGCCCGACGCCGGGTTCACCTTCAGGTCGGTGATCCGCACCGCGGCGCCGCCGAGCACGTCGGAGATCTTCGCGTCGAGTTTCTCGACGTTCAGCGCCTTGGTGCCGGCCGGCTTGGTGTCGCCGGTGTCGATGGCGTAGATGGTCGCCCCGGCCGAGTCGCCGACGAACAGCACGCCCTTCGGGCCGAACGTCATCACGGTGGCCTACTTCAGGTCCGGCGTGCCGGTCTTCAGGTCCTCGGCACGGCCCGTTGCGGCCGACGCCAGTACCAGCGCGGCCACGAGCAGCTTGTTGCGCATCGTAGTCCTCGTTTGAGGCCGCTCCGCCAATCGGGGAGCGCGAACAGGGAGGCGAACCGGGGCGAGAGCGGACCCCGGAGAGTGCATCTTCCGGCGCGGCGCGCCGGATGCAAGGAGAAAGCGATTAGAGTTCCGCCGTCCGCCCGCGCGGTTCGTTGTTGGCCCGCGGGCAGCACACGCATAGGTTGGTAGGACCGGGCCGCCCGGCCCACAACCTCGGGAGGAACCGACCATGCGCCCGCTGTGCGTGCTCGCGCTGGCCGCGCTCGCGTTCGCACCGTTCGCCCCCGGCGAGGAGAAAAAGGAACCCCGGCGCCCGGCGCTGGGCGCAAAGGAGTGGAAGAAGCAGAAGTCCGGGCTCGAAATCTGGGACGTCAAGGAGGGCAAGGGCGAGGAGGTGAAGCCCGGTGCCAGCGTCGTCGTCCACTACACCGGCTGGCTCACCGACGACCAGGAGACGAAGTTCGACAGCAGTCTGGATCGCGGCAAGAAGGCCAAGTTCCCGCTCGATATGGTCATCAAGGGGTGGCAGGAGGGCGTTGCCGGGATGAAGCCCGGCGGCGTCCGACGGCTCAAGATCCCCTCGGACCTGGGCTACGGCGCGGACGGGCAGGGCAAGATCCCCGGCAATGCGACGCTCGTGTTCGAAATCGAGTTGTTCGAGGCGAAGAACCCGCTGGAGCGGCCGGCGCTGGGCGCGAAAGAGTGGAAGAAACAGAAATCCGGGCTCGAAATCTGGGACGTCAAGGAGGGCAAGGGCGAGGCGGTGAAGGAGGGTGACACAATCACCGTCCACTACACCGGCTGGCTCACCGACGACAAAGCGACGACGTTCGACAGCAGTCTGGATCGCGGCGAGCCCGTTTCGTTCCCGCTCAACGGACTCATCAAGGGTTGGCAAGAAGGTATTCCGGGCATGAAGCCGGGCGGCGTCCGCCGGCTCAAGATCCCCTCGGACCTGGGCTACGGCGACAGAGAAAAGGAAGGAATCCCGGCCAACTCCGTGCTCGTGTTCGAGATCGAACTGATCGAGGCCAAATAGCTCGCTTGTGTTTGGTGTTTGGTGAAATCCTATCGGTTCGACGTACCTCGATCGGCGCAAACACCAAACACGATCCCCAAGGAGACTGCCATGCCGATGCCACAAGTCGATTCCGCGGAGTGGAAGAAGCTCCCGTCCGGGTTGGAGGTGTGGGACGCGAAAGAGGGCGACGGCGACGCGGTGAAGCCCGGCGGCACCGTCACCGTTCACTACACCGGCTGGCTCACCGACGGCAAACAGTTCGATTCGAGCGTCGGGAGCAAGCCCATCACCTTCCCGCTCGGCCGCGTCATCAAGGGGTGGCAGGAGGGCATTCCCGGCATGAAGCCGGGCGGCGTCCGCCGGCTCAAGATCCCCTCGGACCTGGGCTACGGCGCCCGCGGCGCCGGCGCCGACATTCCGCCGAATGCCACGCTCATCTTCGAAGTGGAGTTGATCTCCGCGAAGTGAGCGGAATGCGGAACTCGGAGCGGAAGACCAGGTCGCGGTTCCGCGTTCGTACCTTTTCTTCCGCTCCGTGCCCCGCGCTCCGCATTCCGGTCCCATGTCCGAACGGGCGGCATTCCTCCGGGCCATCGCCGACCAGCCGGCCGACCGCACGGCGCGGCTGGTGTTCGCGGACTTCCTGGAGGAAGCCGGCGACCCGGCCGACGCGGCGCGGGCCGGGTTCGTCCGCGCGCAGGTCGAAGCCGACACCGTTCACCCCAACAGCAATCGC
>JAFKJJ010000286.1 GCA_017306025.1 Planctomycetota bacterium | reverse complement strand
AGGGGCATGTCGCCGGGTGCCACCAGGGCAGCCGCGCAGCCGTCCGGCACGGCGGCGATGCCGGCCTTCAGGCTCGCCGACAGTCCCTCGGCATAGGCGGCGGCGTGGACGAACTGCACCGGGCGGCCGCCGAGGGCGGCGCGTACCGGTGGTGCCTCGGGTTCACCGGGGCGACCCTGGCGTGTACCGTGCTGGCCACGTTCGCCTTCTCGGCGGGCGCGGCGCCCGCGTGGGGGCCCCTGCCGCGCGCCGTCGGCGCCGCCTTCGCCGTGGACGAGCTCAGCGCCCCGCTGCTGCCGCTGGTGGCGCTGTTGCACTTCCTGACGGCGCTGGCGACCGCGCGAACGAAGATGGCCCGGTTCTCGTTCGCCTCGATGCTGGTCGGTGAGGGCGTGCGGCTGGCCGTGTTCGCGTGCGTCGCCCCGTGGCCGTTGATCGGGCTGGCGGTGGTCGCGACCGTGCCGGCCGCGTTCGAGCTGCGCGACCGCCGGAAGCCGACGCGGGTGTACGCGGTCCACATGACGGCGTTCGTCGCGCTCCTGGCCGGCGGGTGGGCGCTGGCCGCGAACGTGCCCGGCGCCCGCGGGGTCGCCGGCGCGATGCTGCTCGGGGCGGTGCTGGTCCGCAGCGGGACGGTGCCGTTCCACCTGTGGGTGGCGGACCTGTGCGAGAACGGCTCGTTCGGCAACGCGCTGCTGTACCTCACCCCGCTGACCGGGGCGTACCTCGCGGTGCGGCTGGTGCTGCCGATCGCGCCGGGCTGGGTGCTGACGGGCCTGGGCGTCGTGTCGCTGGCCACGGCGCTGTACGCGGCCGGGATGGCGACCGTGCAGACCGACGCGCGGCGGTTCTTCGCGTTCCTGTTCCTCAGTCACGCGGCGCTGATCCTGGTGGGGATGGAGTTGCACACCGTGATCGGGCTGACCGGCGCGCTGGCCCTGTGGATGTCGGTGGTGCTGTCGCTGGGCGGGCTGGGGCTGACGCTCCGGGCACTGGAGGCGCGGCTGGGGCGGCTGTCGCTGACCGAGTACCGCGGGCTGTACGAGCACTCGCCGTCGCAGGCGGTCTGCTTCCTCCTGACCGGGCTGGCGAGCGTGGGCTTCCCCGGCACGATGGGGTTCGTGGCGACCGAGATGCTCGTGGACGGGGTCGTGGAGGCGAGCCCGGCGGTGTGCGCGGTGATGGTCCTGGCGGGCGCGCTGAACGGGATCGCGATCCTCCGCGCGTACCTGATCCTGTTCACCGGCCGGCGGTACGTCAGTACGGTTTCGCTGTCGATCACCGGGCGGGAGCGGTTCGCGGTGCTGACGCTGGCGGCGCTGATCCTCCTGGGCGGCCTGGTCCCTCAGCCGAGCGTGGCCTCTCGGCACAAGGCCGCGGAAGCGATCCTCCGCGCCCGCGCGCGTTGAGTCGAAGTCCGGCGAATAGTCGAAGACCTGAAGAGTCGGGGTCTTCGACTTTACGACTTTCGGACGTTGTGACATTCGACAATTCGCCGGGCTTCGACTATTTGCCGGCTTTGGCGGCGGCGTACTTGGCCTCGACCGCCTTCCAGTTCACCACGTTCCACCACGCGTCGATGTAGCCGGCCCGCAGGTTCTGGTACTTCAGGTAGTAGGCGTGCTCCCACACGTCCACGCCCAGCACGGGCACGAGTCCGTCCATCAGCGGACTGTCCTGGTTGGGCTTCTTGAGGGCCTCCAGCTTGCCGGTGGTCGGGTTGTACACGACCCAGCTCCACCCGCTGCCGAACTGCGTCAGCCCGTTGTCCTTCACCTTGGCCTTTAGCGCCGCGAAGTCGCCGAACGCCTCCTTGATCGCGTCCGCCAGGGGGCCGGTCGGTTCGCCGCCGGCGCCGGGCCCCATGATCTCCCAGAACAGCGAGTGGTTGTGGTGCCCGCCGCCGTTGTTGATGACCGCCTGCTTGATGCCGGCCGGGACGCTGCCGATGCCGCGGAGGAGCGAGACGATGTCCAGGTTGGCGAGGTCCGGGGCCGATTCGAGGGCTTTATTGAGGTTGTCGACGTACGCCTTGTGGTGCTTCTGACTGTGGATCTCCATCGTCTTGGCGTCGATGTGCGGTTCGAGCGCGTCGAACGCGTAAGGCAGGGCGGGGAGGGTGTACGGCATGTGAGTCTCCTTTGGGTGACGCCCGAGAGGGGCCGCAGGCGATTCAGTGACAGTGTATGGACGTCGCGGCGGACGTGCGGAACTGCCCCGCGGGAGCGAAAAGGACATAGATAGGCGAACCCGATGGGCGCGAAATTCGTCTTGAGAGCGCGCGCCGCGCCGATACGATGCGGGTGTCGGGAAGGGTGGCAGAGTGGTCGATTGCACTGGTCTTGAAAACCAGCAACGTCGCAAGACGTTCGAGGGTTCGAATCCCTCCCCTTCCGCTACTCGGGGCTGAACTCGTGCGCCCCCAGGTCGGCGCGGTCGCCGCGCCGGTTGCCGTCGAGGTCGCGCTTCACGTCCGGTAGCAACTGCCCCGCGTCCACCACCTTGTCCACCTTCTCCGCGAGGTGAAGGTCGCCCGCGGCCGCGTCCACGAACACGCCCGGAGCGATGCCTTCGCGGTTGCTCCGCTCCTCAACGCGGCTCTTGGTGTCGATGACCACCTTCGGCCCGGCCAGCAGGTTGTTCGCCACGACCAGCCCGTCGGCGTCGAGTTGGACCCGCACGCCCCGCCCGACCTTCCCCGTCGTGTCGCAGATCGTGTTGTGCAGGATCTTGCAGTCCTTCGTGTAGAGCGACGTGATTCCCCCCTCCGGCGCCCGCGTGACGCAGTTGTTCCGCACGACGCAGCCGGCGCAGTGAACCGGCGTCTTCGGGTCGCGGTACGAGTTGCCCAGCGAGACGCCCGCGTCGCAGTCCACGATCACGTTCCGCTCGATCACGCAGTCGCGCGAGTCGACCCACAGGAAGATCGCCCCCCGCCCCTCCCCCGTCCGCCCGCTGATGCCCCGGAACACGTTGTTAGCGATCGTCCAGTTGGTGGCGTACATGAGGTCGCAGCCCGCGATGTAGTTGCCGTTGAACGAGCCGGCCGTGTCGTCCGGGTCGTCGCCGAACTTTTTCGGGCGGTCGTTGGCGAACAGACAGTACTCGATCCGGCAGTCCCGGGGGCGGAGCTGCTCGCGGTTCGCTTCCGGCACCGCCACGGCTTTGATCGCGCGCTGCCAGATGTTGCGGAACTCGCAGTTGTAGACGCGGAGCTTCTGCACGCCCGTGTCGGAGTTCAGCTTGATCCCGTTCCAGACCACGTCGCGGATCGTCAGGTCGGCGACCGTCACTTCCGAGCACGTGCTGAGCCAGACCGCCTCTCCGAGCGTGCCGCCGCCGTCGAGGATCACTTTCGTTCGGTCGCCGGACTTGCCGCGGAGCGAAACGCGGTCGGCCCGGATGTGCAGGGGCTTCGACAGGGCGTAGCGGCCGTCGGCGACGAGGATCGTCGTGCCGGCGCGGGCACGGGCGACCGCGTCGGCCAACTTCGCCGCGGTGTCCACGTTCACGACGTCGCCGTCGGGCGCCGGGAGCGCCGGTGCGGCCGGTCGGAGCGGTTGACCCTTTGCGGGGCGCGCGGGAACGGGTTCGGCCGGCCACACCGAACCCGCGAGAACCACCGCGGCGACCGCGACGCTCGGAAGGGGGAGTCGGTTCATGTGTCGTGGCCCTGCTGAGGTGCTCGCGGCGTTCTGTCGCGGTAGAATCGCGCCGGTTGCATCTTACCCCCGGCCCCGAAGCATGAACAGCGCACCCGACCCGACCCGCGACGCGCTCTACGCCGCGATCCTCGCGCACCCCGACGAGGACACGCCGCGGCTCATGTACGCGGATCACGTCGAGGAGCACGGCGAGCCCGCACGGGCCGAGTTCATCCGGTTGCAGTGCCGGCTGGCGACGATGAACGAGTGGGACGAGGGGGCCACCGCACTCGACGTGCGGTGCCGGCGGCTGCTCGCCGAGCACCCGGAGTGGTACGAATCGGTCCGACCGGTCACCGGCGATCGGGGGCTCAAAGGGGCGTGGGGCGACCCGGTCTTCCGCCGCGGGTTCGCGGAGCACGGCGCGTGGCCCGGCGCCGGGTTCTGTTCCGAACTGGAGACCGCGTTCCGCTCCGTCCCGCTCCGCTCGGCGGACCTCCACGCCGGAGGGCTGGACGCGGCGGCGATCGGGCGGCTGAACGGGTGCGCCGCGCTCTCCCGGCTGCGGCGGCTGAGTGCCGAACTGGAACCCGGGGCCCTCGGCGCGTTCGCGGGCGTACCGAACCTGACCGGTCTGGAGCGGCTCCGGGTCAGCGTGTGCGCCAGCGAGCTTTCGCCTTTAAGGCCGCTGGTGGAGTCGCCCCACCTGCGGAACCTACGCGCACTCGGGATCGTGTGCGATCCGAGCGTGTCCGACCATTCGGAAAATGCGGGCGCGAGGGCGCAATGGAAATGGCTCCCGAACCTTCGGGAACTCGTGTTCCACCGCCGCGGGGCACGCGACGAATTCTGCGCGCGGCTGTTCGCCACGGGCGCCTGGCTGTCGCCGCTCGAACGGCTGTCGATGCCGGCCGGGTGGCTCGACTCCGGGGCGCGGGTGTTCGCGGCGATCGGCGACGGGTTGCTCGATAACCTGACCGACCTGGACCACACGCGCGTTCAGGGGCGCGCGACCGTCTTCGCCCCGCTGCGCGGGCTCGACCGGCCGCGGCTCCGGAGCCTGCGCCTGAGCGAACTGCGGCCGTGTTCCCCGTCCGCGGGGCCGGCGCAACCGGACGAGCTGTTCCACGCCCCCTGGCTCGGCGGCCTGTGCCGGCTCGAACTGCCGCACGCGGAGGTGGACGATTCCTGGCTGCTGTCTCTGAGTACCGCGCCGTTCGCCCGCTCGCTCCGGAGCCTCGACCTCACTAACGCCCGGTTCACGCCCACCGGCTACCGCGTCGCCATCGGTCCCAACTCCTGGTGGCCGAACCTCCGGCGGCTGTACCTCGGCGCCCCGCAGTGCCCCGAGGACGTGCTGACCGGGTTGCTGGAGAACCCCGGTATGTCGAACCTCGTCGGCCTGACCGCCGGGCAGGGGAAACCGGCGCCGAAGTTCCTGAGGCGGCTCGCGGAATCGCCCGCGTCGGCCCGGTTCCGCGAACTCGACCTCGCCGTGAAACTGGACGACGCGGCCGCCGCGGCGCTGTACCGCTCGCCCCACCTGGAGAACGTCGACCTGCTGCGGGTGGTCAGGGGGACGGCCGGCCGGGGCGCGTGCAACCGGCTGACGCGCCGGTTCGGCGCGCGGATCACGATCCGGCCGAACCGCTGACGGCCGTTCCGAACGCGAGGTCGGACCGTCTGCACCGCGTCTGTGAGAGCGCGCGGTGAGAGCGATTTTACCGGGCTTGTGGGCGGGCTCGGATCGCCGTACACTCGATGCAACTCCAGACTCTGCCACCGGTCTCTCTCGCTCGTCCGGAGGCGTTAGCCATGCCCCGTCTGCAAGCGCTCCTCGAATGCGTCGGCCAGGCCCTTTGCGAAAAGGGCCGCAAGGCCCTTCAGGGCCAGTGGTCGTTCGCCGACGTGCTCCCCGACGTCGCCCGCGCCGCGTACGACTACACCCACCGCAAGCTCCCCGGCGCCGACCTCCGCGCCGCGCTGGCCGACTGCGCCGCGGTGGACCCGACCGAGTTCGAGCGCCGCGTCGGCGAACTCATTTCCGAACTGGGCACCACATACGCCGTCCCCAAGACCGAACTCGCCGACTACCTCCGCGCGCTGCCGGTCACCGTGCGGCAGATCCTTCGCCGGCCGTCCGACGCCGAGGGGCACACCGTCCCGGACAAGTTCACCTTCTACAAGCCCGAGGAGTTCGCGGCGTTTCTGCCGCCGCGGGCGCCGCGGTTTCGGCCCGGCGACCGGCCCGAGGGGCTCGACAACTGGACGCTCGCCGAGCTGCGCGGGCTGGGCCAGAACTCCGAGGTGTGGCGCGGCGAGGACGATCAGCAGCCCGACGCCTCACCGGCCGCGCTCAAGTTCGTCATCGACAAGGAGTCCCGCGAGCGGGTCACGTCGAACACCGAGCTGTTCACCCGCGTCTTCGATCTCAACGACGAGCCCGGGGTCCTCCCGCTGCGCTCGGTGTACCTCGAAACCGACCCGCCGTGCCTGGAAGCGCCGTTCGTCTCCGGGTACGACCTCGCGGGCCTCATGTTCGAGTGGAAGTGGCGGTACGACTCGGCCAAGCCGGAGGCCGCGCTGAAGCTGGTCCGCCGGCTCGCGGCCATCGTCGCCAAGGCGCACGAGAAGAACACCGTCCACCGCGACCTGAAGCCGTCGAACGTGCTCCTGCACCCGACCGAGGGCGGCAAGTTCACCATGTGGGTGACCGACTTCGGGTGGGGGCAGATCGAGAGCGTGCGGGCGCTGGAACTGGCGAAGGGCGGCCCCAAGGGCGAGCAACAGCGGCTCGCGGCCCGCGGCGCGGCCACGAGCCTCTACGCGTGCCCCCAACAGGTGAAGAAGGAGCCGCCGGCGCCGACCGACGACGTCCACGCGATCGGAGTGATCTGGTTCCAGTTGCTGAAGCGGGACCCGTCGGCCGCGGCCCCGTTCGGCGCCGAGTGGATCGAGGAGCTGCGCCCGGCCGGGTTCACCGACTCGCAGGCCCGCGTGCTCCAGTCGTGCCTCAGCACCCGCCCCGACAAGCGCCCGAAGAACGCCGCCGCGCTGGTGGAGGCGCTGGCGACCGTGACCCTGGCCGACGCCGCGCCGGCCGGCCCCGACGGCTCCAAACTGATCTCGCTCAAGAGCCCGAGTTCGTCACACAACGTCGCCGCCACCGCCCGCGGCAAGAGCTACGACACCGAGGCCGCGGCCGGGGCGGCGGCGGCGCTCTTGACGAAGGCCGGCGGCGGCCCGCTCACTGCCGGCGGTCCGGGATCTTCCACGAGCGGCGGACCGATCCGGCTGGTGAAGAATTCGATCGGCATGACGTTCGTCCGCGTCCCGCCGGGCGCCTTCCAGATGGGGGACGACACGTCGGGGCGGTCGTTCGAGGGGCCGGTTCACGCGGTGAAGATCTCGCGGCCGTTCTACATGTCGGTGGTGCCGGTGACCCAGGCGCAGTACGAGGCGGTGAAGGGGAAGAACCCGAGCCGGTACAACCGGTCGCACGGGGGCGGGCCGGAACACCCGGTCGAGCACGTCACCTGGGACCAGGCGTTCCGGTTCTGCGACAAGTTGGCGCGGACGCCCGACGAACAGGTCCACCGCCGCACGTACCGGTTGCCGACGGAGGCGGAGTGGGAGTACGCGTGCCGCGCCGGGGCGGCGACCGACTTCTCGTGCGGCGACAAACTGACCGGGCGCGAGGCGCTGTTCGCGACCTCCGGGCACAAGCAGTCGGGCAAGAGCACGTGCCCGGTGGCGCAGTTCCTGGCCAACGCGTTCGGGCTGCACGACATGCACGGCAACGTGCAGGAGTGGGTGAACGACTGGTTCGACGAGTACTACTACTTCGAGAGCCCGGAGGCCGACCCGCCCGGCCCGAGGGCGGGGCAACTGCGGTGCGTTCGCGGCGGGTGCTACGGCATGCTGCCGATCGACTGCCGCAGCGCGGCGCGCCGCGGGCACGCCCCGGACTCCGCGTCCGAAACGATCGGGTTCCGCGTCATCATGGACGTGGGGTGACTTCAGAGTGGTCCGCTCGCTCCGCGAGCGGTGCGATCGCGTGCGGTGCCCAACGGACCCGTATCACTTTTCCGCGTCGTGTCGCACCGGTCACGGAGTGACCGGACCACAACAAATTTCGCGCTACGCACATCGCGACCCGCACGCGCGCGGGGCAATATACACCCATCCACTCCCGGCGTCTGTTCCCCCCTGGTGTCCGAATGCGTACCGAAGCGTTTCTGCCGAAGACCCCGTCGCGCGCCCGCACCGGCGGCTACGTCACGTCCGACGGGGGCTGTTGCTCGTTCCACAAGGCCGTCTGCACCGAGGACGCGCACGGCTACCTCACGATCGAGGCCGAGGGCGACGACTGCTACTTCGAGCTGCGCCGCGTGCTCGAACAGAGCCGCACCGGGCGCGTCGACGACGTGCTGGGGGCGGAGTACCCGTTCTATCCGGAGCAGTTCGCCGACGCGGACACGTTCGCGGACAGCGGGCTGATCGTGTGCGGCCGGCACCTGAACGTCGCGGACGTGCGCGCGACCTTCACCGAACACGACCCGGCCCGCGGGCTGTTGTTCGTAGAACTGACGGTGTTTGCCGAGAGCGAGGACGGCGGCGCCCGCGGCGAGTTCGAGGTGTGGCTGGCGTGCGAGTACCGCGAGGACGAGCGACCCGTCGGTGAGGAGTGAGTTCAGCGCCGCAGGTCCCACCGCGATTCGTCCGCGGTGAGAGCGCTCCGGTCGCGGGTGACGCGGAGCAGCGCCGGCAGGATCGCCCGCGGGTCGGCGTCGAGTAGACCCGCCGACCAGACCGGGTTGAACTCCACCGCCGCCCACCCGCGATCGTCGATCCGTCCCACATCGAGCACGAACGCCGGCGGAAGTTCGCCGGCCATCGCGGCGCACACGCCTTCGACCACCGCCAACCCGGCGACCGGGACCGCCGACGGCTGGTTGGCGTGCCAGCGCCACGCGGGGCGCCCGTGGGAGATGTACGGCGAGCCCGCAACCGCTTTCCCTTCGAGCACGAAGTACCGCAGTTCCACGGACCACTCGACCGGCTCACTGAGCAGCACCGGCGCGTCGGGGCGCGAGTGTCCGTGAGTGCGGATGTCGCGGACGTCCGCGTACACCCCGGCGTCGAACCACTTGTCGAGCGGGTCGGCGGGCTTCACGAAGGTACGCCCTTGCAGGCGGTCGAGGTCGCCGAACGTCGCGGCTTCGACCTGTCGGCGAAGGAATCGGTCCGGAACCCGTGTGAGCAGGTCGAACGACGGCTCCAAAAGAGCAAGGTCGAGCGCCTCGGCGGTGGCGACGGCGCAATCGGTGGTGACGTAGACTGCGGGTTCGGGCACCGTAGCCGGCACCTGATCGACGTCGGCCGCGAGGACGGACCAGCCGGCGCCTTCGGCGGCGGCAATGAGCCGTTGTTCGTAGGCGAAGGTCGCGGGCGGAGCGCCGCCGGCCGGGCAAACGAACGCACGCGACGCGACAACGAGCGTGGGCATGAGAACTCCGTGTTGTGATCGGGGATTCGAGCGGGCCGGAACGGCCGGACGTGAGTGTGAGGTGTAAAGAGTAAGACGCGGGAGAGCCGTCGAGGTTCGCGGGACGTTTCGTTTTTTTCGTGG
>JAFKJJ010000285.1:9285-10355 GCA_017306025.1 Planctomycetota bacterium | reverse complement strand
GCTGCGCGTGGCGGCCCTGCGCCGCACGGCGGGCGGCACCCGCGGCGGCCCGCTCCCCACCGAGGACAATTCGTGACCGCACTCGAACGGCTCGCCGCGGACGCCCTCGCGCGGACCCGCGCGCGCCGGCACACGCCCGGCGCGACCTACCGGCTCCAGTTCCACGCCCGGTTCACGCTCCGCGACGCCCTCGCGCTCGTGCCCTATTTCGAGTCGCTGGGCGTCACGCACCTGTACGCCTCGCCGCTGTTGACCGCGCGGCCGGGCAGCGTCCACGGGTACGACGTCATCGACCACGACCGCCTCAACCCCGAGATCGGCACCGAGGCCGACCTCGCGGCGCTCGCCGCGGCGCTCCACGCGCGCGGGATGGGGCTGATCCTCGACGTCGTGCCGAACCACATGTGCGTTTCCGGCGACAACGCGTGGTGGGGGGACGTGCTCGAACACGGCCCGGCGTCGCCGTTCGCCGGCTACTTCGACATCGCGTGGTACGACTTCCCCCGCGGCGCGATGTACGGCCGGCTGCTGCTGCCGGTGCTCGGCGAGCCCTACGGCCAGGTGCTCGAAGCGGGCCAGTTGCAGCCGCGCTTCGAGCGCGGCGGGTTCGTCGTCCGGTACTGGGAAGCGGTGTTCCCGCTCGACCCGCGGACCTACGGGCAGATCCTCTCGCCCGCGCTGGAAGCACTGCGCGCCGCGGCCGGGGCCGATTCGCCGGACGCGATCGAGTTGCAGAGCGTCCTGACGGCGATCCGGCACCTCCCGCCGCGCGACGAGGCCGACCTCGTGCGCCTCGCCGAGGGCCGGACCGAGTGCGGGGTCATCAAGCGGCGGCTCGCGGAACTGGTCGGCAAGTCGGCCCGCGCCGCGAGCGCGATCGACGAGGCGGTGGCGAAACTGGCCGGCACCCCGGGCGACCCGGCGTCCTTCGCGCAACTGGACGCGCTGCTCGAATCGCAGGCGTACCGTCTGAGCTTCTGGCGCGTGGCCTCCGACGAGATCAACTACCGCCGGTTCTTCGACGTGAACGAGCTGGCGGCACTGAGCACCGAGCGCGAGGACGTGTTCCG
>JAFKJJ010000285.1:0-9280 GCA_017306025.1 Planctomycetota bacterium | reverse complement strand
CGGGCTTCGGATCGACCACCCCGACGGCCTGTTCGACCCGAAACAGTACCTCGACCGGTTGCAGTCGCACTACCTGCTCGCGGTGGCGAAGCGGCTGGTCGCGGAGGAGCCGCAGAAGTACGAGGGGGTGACGTTCCCGCGCGACGAGTGGGAACTACTGGGGCTGTTTCGCGGGGACCCCACCCCCCAACCCCCTCCCCCGGGGGGAGAGGGGGGGAAAGCATCCGAAGGTGTTGCGGCTTTGCACGCGGGCGTGACGGAATCGAGTTCCGGAGGTCTTTCTCCCCCTTCCGAGGAGGGGGTTGCAGGGGGAACTTTGGGTCCCCCCTCCCGAACAGCGAAGGGGGCCGGGGGGTTAGGTTCCCCGCGAAGCGCCCCCCTCTACGTCGTCGTGGAGAAGATCCTCGGCGACGGCGAGGCGCTGCCGCCCGAGTGGGTGTGCGACGGCACCGTGGGTTACGAGTTCGCGGTCGCGACCAACGGGCTGTTCGTCGACCCGGCCGGCGAGGCGCCGCTCACGGCCGCGTACCAGACGTTCACCGGCCGCGACGAGCCGTTCCACGCGGTCGCGCACGACGGCAAGCTCCAGATCCTCAACTCATCGCTGGCGAGCGAGCTGTGGGCGCTGTCGCACCAGCTCGACCGGATCGCCCGCCTCGACCGCCGCTCGCGCGACTTCACCCTCAACGGCGTCCGCCGCGCGCTGCGCGAGGTGATCGCGTGCTTCCCGGTGTACCGCTCCTACGTCAACGGCGGCGCGTCGCCCACCGACAAGGCCGCGGTGGGGCGCGCGGTCCACTGGGCGCGCAAGCGGAACCCGACGCTCGGCAAGCCGCTGTTCGATTTCATCCGCGATACCGTGCTGCTCAAGGATTCGCCCAGCGGGCCGGCGACGGAGGACTACCGCGCGCTCCAGCGGCGGTTCGCGGGGAAGTTCCAGCAGGTGACCGCGCCGGTCACCGCGAAGGGGGTCGAGGACACCGCGCTGTACGTCTACAACCGGCTCGTGTCGCTCAACGAGGTGGGGGGCGAGCCGGGGCGGTTCGGGTGGCCGGCCGACCGCGTTCACAAGTTCCTCGCGGAGCGCGGCGCGGCGCAACCGGGCGGGCTGTCACCGCTCTCGACGCACGACACCAAGCGCGGCGAGGACGTCCGCGCGCGGCTGAACGTGCTCTCGGAACTGCCGCACGAGTGGGCGGACGCGGTCGCGCGCTGGTCCGCGCTGAACCGGCGCCACAAGACCCCCAACGCGGACGCGGACACCGCGCCGGACGCGAACGAGGAGTGGCTGATCTACCAGACGCTCGTCGGCGTTTGGCCGGAGGCGCGGGGGGAGAGCGGGAAAGGGGGAGAAGGGGCGGGCGAAAAGAGAGAGGTCGGGGCGCCCGGTGATCCGCCCGCCGATCCGCCGGCCCCGGGTGAGGATCTCGTCGCGCGGATTCAGGCGTACATGAAGAAGGCGCTGTGTGAGGCGAAAGTCCACAGCAGTTGGATCAACCCGGACGGCGAGTACGAGGCCGCGGTCGCGGAGTTCGTGCGGAAGGTGCTCGACGCGGCGGAGTCGGCCGAGTTCCTCACGGACCTCGGCCGGTTCGTGGAGCGGGTCGCGTTCTTCGGGCGGATCAACGCGATCGCGCAGACGGTGATCCGCTGTACGGTGCCGGGCGTTCCGGACACGTACCAGGGCACCGAGGCGTGGGATCTGAGCCTCGTGGACCCGGACAACCGCCGCCCGGTCGAGTACGCGTCCCGGGCGGCGTGGCTCGCGGAACTCGACGGGCGTGCGGGCGCCGAGCGCGGCCCGTGCCGCGTGGCGCTGGAGCTGTCGAAGCACCTCGCCGACCCGCGGGCGAAACTGTACGCCACTTCTCGGGCGCTCCGCTGCCGGAAGGAGCACGCGGCGCTGTTCGCGGGCGGGGAGTACGTTCCGCTTTCGGCGACCGGCGCGCGCGCGGACAACCTGTTCGGCTTCGCGCGCGTCCGCGGGGACGAGGCGGCCGTGGTCGCCGTTCCGCGGCTCGTGACGAAGCTCGTGCCGGACGGCGCGCGCCCGCCGCTGGGGCGGAAGGTGTGGGGTGACACCGCGGTGTCACTGCCGGCCGGCGTGCCGCACGGCACGTACCGCAACGCGCTCACCGGCGAGCGCGTGGAACTGTCCGACGCGGCGGCCCCGGCGGCGGAGCTGTTCGGCGTGTTCCCGGCCGCGATCCTGGTGCGCGCGGAGAGCGCGACCTGAGTGGTTCTCTTCTTTTGTGGGGCAGGCCGCCGGGCCTGCCGTACCGTCGGCAGGCCCGGCGGCCTGCCCCACAAAGAGGGGTGCGCCGTTGGCCGGACACAATGGGAGACCGAATGCCCGAAGCCCACTACGCCCGTCGGTACCCCTACGGCGCGGAGGTCGTTCCCGGTGGGGGCGTCCACTTCCGCATCTGGGCGCCGATCTGCCATCGCGTCGAGGCGGTCATCGAGGGCGGCCCGGCCGTCGAGTTGCGCCCCGAAGAGGGCGGGTGGTTCTCCGGGCCGGCCGAAGGGGTCGGGCCCGGCGCGCGCTACCGCTACCGGCTCGACGGCGAACCGTCGCTGTTCCCCGACCCGGCGTCGCGGTTCCAGCCGGAGGGCGTCCACGGCCCGTCCGAGGTGGTCGACCCGCGCGGGTTCGCCTGGAACGATTACGCCTGGAAGGGGGTGCCGGCCGAGGGGCAGGTGCTCTACGAACTTCACATCGGCACCTTTACCCCCGAGGGCACCTGGGCGGCCGCCGCGGCGCGCCTCCCGGATCTTGCCGAGCTCGGTATCACGGCACTGTGCGTGATGCCGGTCGCGGACTTCCCCGGCCGGTTCGGGTGGGGCTACGACGGCGTCTGCCCGTACGCCCCGACGCGGCTCTACGGCACCCCCGACGACATGCGCCGGTTCGTGGACGCCGCGCACGCGCTCGGCATCGGCGTGTTGCTCGACGTCGTGTACAACCACTTCGGCCCGGACGGCAACTACATCCGCGAGTTCGCCCCGCAGTTCCTGAGCACCATTCACAAGACGGAGTGGGGCGAGCCGTTCAACTTCGACGGCCCGGACAGCGGGCCGGTGCGCGAGTTCTTCGTCTCGAACGCCGGTTACTGGGTGGACGAGTTCCACGTCGACGGGCTGCGCCTCGACGCGACGCAGGCGATGTTCGACGACTCGCCGGAGCACGTGATTGCGACCCTGGCCCGTAGGGTTCGGGAGGTGGCGCGGGGCCGCGCGACGTTCGTGATGGGCGAAAACGAGCCGCAGGAGGCGCAACTTGTAAAGGCGCCGGAGGAGGGCGGGTATGGCCTTGATGCGCTGTGGAACGACGACCTGCACCACGCGGCGCGGGTCGCGCTGACCGGCAAGAACGAGGGGTACTTTACCGACTATCTGGGCGGTCCGCAGGAGTTCGTGAGCGCCGCGAAGTGGGGGTTTCTGTATCAGGGTCAGCAGTACCGGTGGCACCGGCGGCGCCGGGGGACCCCGGCGTTCGGGGTGCCTCGAAACCGGTTCGTCGCGTTCATCGAAAACCACGACCAGGTGGCGAACTCCGGCCGCGGCCAGCGCGTTCACCAGCTCACCAGCCCCGGCCGGTGGCGCGCGATGACCGCGTATTTACTCCTCGGCCCCGAAACGCCGATGCTGTTCCAGGGCCAGGAGTACGCGAGCACCCGGCCGTTCCTGTACTTCGCGGACCACCACCCGGAACTGGCGGCGCTGGTTCACGCCGGCCGCCGGGAGCAGATGCGCAGGTTCCGCAGTTTGTCCGGCCCGGAGGGTCAGCGGCTCTTACTCGATCCGGCCGACCGGCGCACGTTCGAGGCGTGCAAGTTGGACCCGGCGGAGCGTTCCACCCGCGCCGAGTGGGTTCAGCTCCACCGGGACCTGATCGCCCTGCGGAAGACCGACCCGGGGTTGCGGGCGGGACACACCGGCGGCGTGGTGGACGGGGCGGTGCTGGGCGATCACGCGTTCGTGTTGCGGTTCTTCCACCCCGGCGGCGGCGACCGCCTCCTGGTGGTGAATCTGGGGCGCGACCTGATTCTGGAGCCGGCCCCGGAACCGCTGCTGGCGCCGCCGGCACGCGGTTTGTTCTGGCACCCGGTGTGGTCGAGCGAGGACCCGAGGTACGGCGGTCAGGGGACGGCCCCGCTCGACACCGAGGACAACTGGCAGATCCCCGGTGAGGCGGCGGTGCTCCTGGCCGCGCGCGGGGCGTGATTCCTCTGCAACCGGGGCCTGTGACCCCGGACCTGTGCGCACGAGACGGCCCGGGTCACAGAGCCCGGCTACAGAAGATCGGCGGTCCGGGGCGGCCGCCCGCGGGTTACAGAAGACACCGAGTTCCGAGCTGGATGCCACACACATGGACGGAATCGTTGTGGGACCGGTCCGCGTCGCGCCGAACTGGACCCCGGACCGGGAGCGGAACGAGCGGCTCGAGGGGGCGGACGTGTTCGAGGGTCCGATGGCGTTTCCCGCCCAGGTCGGTTATCGGCCGGTGCTCGACTACATCGCGGGCTTCTGGGACCGGCTCATCCGCTTCCACCCGCACGACTCCGGCACCCTGATCGGCCTGCCGCGGCCGTACCTCGTCCCGGCCACCGACCCGGTCCGCCCGCTGTTCCAGGAGATGTACTACTGGGACAGCTTCTTCACCTCGCTGGGGCTGGTCGGCACGCCGCACGAGTGGCTCGTGTTCGACATGGTCGAGAACATGGCCGCGATGGTCGAGCGGTTCGGGTTCGTCCCCAACGGCAACCGCTACTACTTCACCTCCCGGAGCCAGCCGCCGTTCTTCACGATGCTGATCCGTCTGGCGCACGGCCTGAAGGTCGCGCGCGGCGACGCGGACTCCGACGAGTACCTTCGGCGCATGATCCGCTTGGCGATCCGCGAACACGAGACCTGTTGGCTCGGCGAGAAGCACCCGCACGAGCGGCGAAAATACCGCGGCCTGTCGCGGTACCACGACATCAACTACAGCGACTTTCTGGCCTCCTGTGAGAGCGGCTGGGACCACTCGACGCGGTGCGACGGCGACCGCCCCGGCACCGAGTCCGGGCGGTGGATGGACCACCTGCCGGTGTGCCTCAACAGCATCCTCTACGTGCGCGAAATGGATTTCTCGTGGGCGCTGGGGCTCCTGGGCGCGGCCGACGAGGCGCGGTACTGGCGCGACGCGGCGGAGGACCGTGCCCGGACGATGCGTGAACTCATGTGGGACGCGGAGAAGGGTTACTTCTTCGATTTCGAGTGGAAGCGCGAGGAGCAGTGCCGCGTCGTCTCGCTGGCCGGGTTCTTCCCGCTGTGGGCGGGACTCGCGACGCCGGATCAGGCGAAGGAGATCGTGACGCGGTGGCTGTCGTGGTTCCTGCTGCCGGGCGGCCTCGTGACCTCACTGGACCCGTTCCCCGGTCGGCAGTGGGCGTACCCGAACGGCTGGGCGCCGCTCCAGTGGATCGGGGCGGCGGGGCTGGACCGCTACGGGTTCCACGCCGAGGCGGCCGAGGTCCGGCGGCGGTGGTGCAACGCCTGCGCACACGGGTTCACGCTCCTGGGAACGATGCTGGAAAAGTACAACGTGGCCGAACCGCACCGCGAGCCCGAACACGGCCTGTACGGACTGGTGGAAGGGTTCGGCTGGACCAACGGCGTGTTCGTGGACTTCGTGCGGAAGCTGGAAGGCGGGTGATTCGGTCTGATGTGGTCCGGTCACGGAGTGACCGGGTGCCTTACGAGTGCTTGGGCGAGGGCCGTGTTCGTATCGGTATTGCGCGGGTCTCGTTCGGTTTGATGTGGTCCGGTCACTCCGTGACCGGGTGCTTTGCAAATGTCGATGCAAGGGCAGCGTTCGTGTCGGTATTCCGCGCGTCTCGCACCCGGTCACGGAGTGACCGGACCACATCAAGACACTCCACTCTCCGCCTTCACCTCACCCGATTCGCTCACCTCGGTGCCCGCGCCGTCGCCGAACCGCAGCGACACCGACGGCTTGCCCACCTTGCGGAACTCCTTCACCTCCGGGTGCGCCTCCGCGTAGGCCGCCAGTTTCGTGTTGTCCCACGTCACGCGCGGCGACGAGTACACCGCCTTGATGCCCGCGGTGTTCACGCTGCGGCCGACCTTCAGCACGAGTTCGCGAACGGCCTTTTCGGCCGCGCTCGCACCCTCGTTCGCGCTCTGTAATTGCTCCGCGAACGTCGCGTCCACCGCGTCGAGCTGCTCGCGCACTGCCGCTAGCACCACCTGGCGCGCCGCGAGGTACTCCGCCTCCACCTCCGACGCGTGCGCCCGCGCCTCCCGCATCGCCTGAAACGATCGCGCCACCTCCTCCGCGACGGCGCGCTCCTTCAGCACCTTCGTCCACGCGCGTTCGAAGTCGGTGCCCGGCTCACCCTCGCCGCGCGCGACGCGCACGAACTGCTCCTGGCCGGGCGTCGCGGGCGCGATCGCGCCGGACGCGAGCGCCTCCATCCAGCGCCCGTATTTGGTGAGCAGTTCCTTCTCGATCGGGGTAAAGTCGCCCGGCGGTGTAACGAAGTCGTGTTCGGCGAGGTATGCGGCGTGGTCTTCGGGGTGCAGCATGGCCGGTTCCGGATCGTTCCCGCGGTCTCGGCGGCACGCGGGTTGCGAGAGGGGCACACCGGGCACGGTAACACACCTTCGCAGCGCGCACAACGCGGGCCGGGCCTTACAATACTCCGACCCGACCCAGCGGAGCCGCGATGCTTCTGGCCGGCCTGCGAACCCGTGCGCGAATCCCCGAGCTGATGGACGATCCGGCGCTCGACCCGGCCGAGCACCGCCGCGCACTCGCCGGCCTGGCACGCCTCAACCGCGTCAGTGACAGTTCCGGCGTGCTCTGGCCCGCAATTGCGAAACTCGCCCGCGAGCTGAACCGTACCGTCCGCGTGCTCGACGTCGCCACCGGTTCGGGTGACGTGCCGCGGAAGCTCCTGGCCCGTGCGAAGCGTGCGGGTATCGCGCTCGACGTGTCCGGGTGCGACGTCAGCCCCACCGCGATCGCCGAGGCGGCCCGTGAACCGTCCGCCGCGCGGTTCTTCGTTCACGACGCGCTCCGCGACCGCCTCCCGACCGGCTTCGATGTCGTCACCTGTTCGCTGTTCCTCCACCACCTGGGCGAAGACGACGCGGTCGCGCTTCTGACGAACATGGAGGGGGCTGCGGGCCGCATGATTCTGGTGAACGACCTGTGGCGGACGCGGTTCAACTACTGCGCGGTGTGGCTCGCCTGTCGCCTCCTGACGCGGTCGCGGGTGGTACGGTTCGACGGCCCCGCGTCAGTGCGGTCGGCGTTCACGCCGGCCGAGGCGCTCGCGCTCGCGGAGCGCGCGGGGCTCGACGGTGCGACGGTGCGCGGCGCGTTCCCGTGTCGCTTCCTGCTGTCGTGGAGCCGCACGTGACCCACGACGCGGTGGTGATCGGGGCCGGGCCGGCGGGCGCGGTCGCGGCGCGCGAACTGGCCCGGCGCGGCGCGGCGGTGCTGCTCGTCGACAAGGCGCACTTCCCGCGACCGAAGGTGTGCGGCTGCTGCGTGAACGGCGCCGCGGTGAAGACGCTTCAGCGGCTCGGCCTCGGTGCGGTGCTCGCGGGCGGTGTTCCGCTGAAGGACGTGCGCATCGGGGCCGGTCGGCGCTCGGCGCGGGTGAAACTGCCCGGCGGGGTGGCGCTGTCGCGCGAGGCGTTCGACGCGGCGCTCGTGCGCGAGGCGGTCGCGGCCGGGGTCGAGTTCCGCGACGGCGTCACCGCGAAGTTCGACGGCGGCGCGGTGCGGATCAACGAACGCCCGGTTGACGCCCGCGTCGCAATCGTGGCGAGTGGCCTTGCGGGCAACGACGCGTCCCCCGAACCCGGCTCGCGGATCGGCGCGGGGGTGTCTGCGCAGGCCGGTGCGGTGCCCGCGTTCTTCGCGCCCGGTACCGTTTTCATGGCGACCGCGCGCGGCGGCTACGTCGGTTGCGTGCGCGTCGAAGACGGCCGCCTCGATGTGGCCGCGGCGTTCGACGTCGCCTTTCTGAAAGGGCAGGGCGGCCCGGGGCCAGCTGCGGAAGCCGTACTCGCCGGGGTCGGCTGGCCGCGGATCGAGGGGCTCGCCGAACTGCCGTGGAAGGGGACACCCGCGCTCACACGGCGCGCGAAGCGGCTCGGCGGCGCGCGGTGGTTCGCGGTCGGCGACGCGGCCGGGTACGTCGAGCCGTTCACCGGCGAGGGCATGGCATGGGCGGTGACGTCGGCCGCGGCGCTCGCGCCGATAGCGGCCCGTGCGATCCAGAAATGGGACGACGCCCTCGTTCGCGAGTGGGAATCGACGCACCGCCGCACAATCGGCACGCGCCAGTACACGTGCCGCGTCGTGTCGCGCGTGTTGCGCTCGCCCGCGCTCACGACGCTCGCGGTCCGCGCGCTGTCGGTGCTCCCGATTCTCTCCCGGCCCGTGGTAAAGTCTCTCAACCGTCCGTCCCCTCTTCGTGGTGCCAGCCCATGAGCTTCGCGATTCACGGCCTGGGGACCGCGCACCCGCCGGACGCCCTCACCCCCGCGGACGGGCTGGCGCTGGCGCGGTTCCTGGCCGGGCCGGACGTGCGCACGTCCACGTGGCTCGGGCCGATCTACGCGAACTCGGGCGTCGCGCGGCGGTTCCAGGTGATCGGCGGACCGGTCGTCCGCGACGTGCTCAACGGCACCACCGCGAGTGGCTCGCCGTTCCTCCCGACCGCGGCCAACGACGGCGTCGGGCCGACCACCGCGGAACGCATGACGATCTACGCGGAAGAGGCCGGGCCGCTCGCGGTGCGCGCGTCCGCCGCGGCGCTGGCCGAATCCGCCTTCGACGCGGCCTCGGTCACGCACCTCGTGACCGTGTCGTGTACCGGTTTCGTGGCGCCGGGCGTCGACTTCGCGCTCATCACCGGGTTGGGGCTCCAGCCCACGGTGGCGCGAACGCACGTCGGGTTCATGGGCTGTCACGGCGCGCTGAACGGGCTGCGCGTGGCGAACGCGTTCGCGAGCGCCGATCCGGGCGCGCGGGTGCTGGTGTGCGCCGTCGAGCTGTGTAGTCTGCACTACTACTACGGCAGCGCCGCGGACAAGCTGATCGCCAACGCGATCTTCGCGGACGGCGCCGCGGCCGTGGTGGGCGAAGGTGAAGAACCTAACCCCCCGTCCCCCTTCCCTAAGAAGGAAGGGGGTGGCGCGTGGCTGGACGAATCGAGTCGGTCGGCGGGTGGGATAACGTCGCACCCATCCGCCG
>JAFKJJ010000427.1 GCA_017306025.1 Planctomycetota bacterium | reverse complement strand
GCCGCCGGGTGCTCGCCCAGGAGCGCGTGCGGCGGGAACGCGAGCAGGCCCTGGCCGATCTGAGCGCCAAGACCGAGGAGCTGAAGGCGACGACGCAGCAGTTGTGGCAGGCGGCCCGGCTGGCGGGGGTGGGCGAACTGGCGGCGAGCATCGCCCACGAGCTGAACAACCCGCTGGCCACCGTCAGCCTGCGGGTCGAGGGGGTGCTCGCCAAGACCCCGCCCGACGACCCGCGCCGCAAACCCCTGGAGATCGTCTCGCAGGAGGTGGAACGGATGGCCCGGCTGGTGTCGAACCTGCTCCAGTTCAGCCGCGCCGGCCGCGACCAGGTCTCGACCGTGGACGTCTGCGAGGAGATCACCAAGACCGCCGAGCTGACCGAACACCACCTGCGGAAGCGGCAGATCCGGGTGACGACCGAGTTCGCCCCCGCGGTGTCGGCCATTCACGCCGACCGGCAGCAGCTCCGGCAAGTGTTCCTCAACCTGTTCACCAACGCGGCCGACTCCATGCTCAACGGCGGCCAGTTGGTCGTTCGGGTGCGGCCCTCGGAACTGCCCAGGAGTGTTCCGGCGGTGCTGGTTGAAGTGGCCGATACCGGGGTGGGTATTTCGCCCGATCACCTGAACCGCGTGGGCGAGGCGTTCTTCACCACCAAGGAGGAGGGCAAGGGGACCGGGCTGGGGCTGGCCATCTGCAAGCGCATCGTTCATCAGCACCACGGCACCCTGGAGATCCAGAGCGCCGTGGGCGTCGGGACCACCGTCCGCATCACCCTTCCGGTCCGCCCGGAGACGAACGTGACGGGCCTTCGCGTCGAGCCGCCGGCGCCGCTGGGCGACTCCGGTGTGCGGACGGGGCCGCGCCCGCACGCGTGAAGTGTGTCACGGCCGCACACCCGGACGCGCGAAAGGGCGAAGTTTTGGCGCCGGTACGGCCTTTGCGGTTGAGTGAGCCGGAAGAACGCTCCGAAGGGCTCACGGAGGGGAAATCGTGCTCGTACTCAGTCGCAAGATCGGCGAGGCCGTTGTCATCGGCGGCGGGGTCGTGGTCCGGGTGCTCGACGCCGGCGGCGGGCGCGTCCGACTGGGCGTGGTCGCTCCGGACGAGGTGCTCGTTCTTCGCGAGGAGGTCGCCGACCGACTGGGCCTCACCGCCACTCGCGACGAGCCGAAGGAAGCGTGTCGTGTGTGACGCTCTTTCGGTCTCGCTCTTGGGCCTCTATTTGCGACGTGGTACCGAAAAGCTCATTTTGAAATGCCCTCTTCCTGGGACCGCGGGCGAACCCCTCCCGCCTCGCGGAGGGAACCTCCCGCCCGCTCGT
>JAFKJJ010000284.1 GCA_017306025.1 Planctomycetota bacterium | reverse complement strand
CGGTTCTGCTATTCCGGTCACGGAACGACCGGACCACATCGGACCTTTCCCATTGCACGGTCTGCGCGGTGCCGTTTCAATGACGGTATGACCCGCGCCGACTTCGACCACCTGTGGACCAACGCGCGGGTCGCCACGTTCGACCCGCGCGTGAGCGCGCCCTGCGGGTTGCTCGAAGCTCACGCGATCGCGGTCCGCGGCGAGAACATCGCGGCCGTGCTCCCGACCGATTCGCCCGAAGTCCGGACATTCGGCGGGCCGGTCACGGACTGCGGCGGGATGCTCGTCACGCCGGGGCTGATCGACTGCCACACGCATCTCGTCTGGGGCGGGTCGCGGGCCGCGGATTGGGAAGCGCGGCTCGCGGGCGTGCCGTACACCGAGATCGCCCGGCGCGGCGGGGGAATTCTGTCCACCGTGCGCGCGACGCGGGCGACGTCCGAAGACGATTTACTCAAAGCGGCGGTTCCGCGGCTCCGGGCGCTCGTTGCGGAAGGGGTGACGTGTGTCGAGATCAAATCCGGGTACGGGCTGACGCTCGAAGACGAACTGAAGGTGCTCCGTGTCGCGCGGCGGTTGAACCACTCCGACCCGTTTCTACACGTCGAGGTTTCCCCGACCTTACTCGCGGCTCACGCGGTTCCGCCGGAGTTCGCCGGCCGCGCCGACGATTACGTTTCGCTGATCTGCGACGAGATGATACCCGCCACCGCGCGTGGGCTGCTCGCCGAAGCGGTGGACGTGTTCTGCGAGCAAATCGCGTTCACACCGGAACAGTGCGAGCGCATCTTCACCGCCGCGAGGAAGCACCATCTCGTCGTGAAGGGGCACGTCGAGCAGCTCTCGAATTCCGGCGGCGCGGCCCTCGTGGCCCGGTGCGGCGGGTGGTCGGCCGATCACCTCGAACATCTCGACTCCGCGGGCGTCGAAGCGATGGCGAAAGCTGGTACGGTCGCGGTGCTGTTGCCGGGCGCGTTCTACTTCCTCCGCGAGAAGCAGAAGCCGCCGGTCGACGCACTTCGCGCCGCGGGCGTGCCGGTGGCGGTCGCGAGTGACCTGAACCCCGGCACCAGCCCGTTCGCGTCGCTGCGGCTGGCGATGAACATGGCGTGCGTGCTGTACGGTCTGACGCCGGAAGAGGCGCTCGCGGGCGCCACGCGCGAGGCCGCGAAGGCGCTCGGTCGCGCCGACCGGCTCGGCACGCTCGCGCCCGGCAAGCGGGCGGACTTCCTCCTCTGGGACGTGTCGCACCCAGCCGAAATCGTGTGTCAGCTCGGTATCAACCCACTCGCGCGGCGGGTCTTTCGAGGGAACAAAGCGGATGACTGAGCCCGACATGAGGGTGTGGACCGGCCGCGTGGACGAGGCCGACGGCCCCAGCGCCCTGCGCTGGCACCAGATGGTCCGGCCGCTGTCGCGGGGCGCCGAGCCGGGCGTCGTGCTCGTCGGGTTCGCGTGCGACGAGGGCGTGCGCCGGAACGGCGGCCGGGTCGGCGCGCGGGACGGGCCGCTGGCGGTCCGCGCGGCGCTGGCCAACCTCGCGTGGTACCAGCAGTGGCCGGTGTACGACTGGGGCGACGTGCGGTGCGACGGCACCGACATGGAGGGCGCGCAGGCGCGGCTCGCGGCGCTGGTCGATCAGCTCGTCACCGACGGGCACCGCCCGCTGGTCATCGGCGGCGGGCACGAGACCGCGTGGGGGACGCATCAGGGGGTGGCCGCGGCCCGACCGCGGCACACCGTCGGGGTGGTGAACGTCGACGCGCACCTCGACCTGCGGGCCGACGCGGAGCCGAATTCCGGAACGCCGTTCGCACAGATCGAGCGGTTCTGTCGCGAGCGCAACCGGCCGTTCAAGTACTTCGCGCTGGGGCTGGCGAAACAGTCGAACACCGCGGCGCTGTTCGAACGGGCCGCGGCGCTCGGGGCCACCGCGCTCAACGACTTCGACCTCGTGCCGTGGGCGCTGGAACCGGTCCACAAGCTCGTGGCCGACTTCATGCAGCCGTGCGGGTCGGTCCACCTGAGTGTCGACCTCGACGTGCTGCCGGGGGCGGTCATGCCGGCCGTCAGCGCGCCGGCGGCGCGCGGGGTGCCGCTGGAAGTCGTCGAACCGCTGATCGTGCGGTGCATGAGCACGGGGAAGGTGGCCGCGGTGGATCTGGTGGAGTTCGCGCCGAACCTCGACCGCGACGGGAACGCGGCGCGGGTCGCGGCGCGGCTCGCGTGGTTCATCGCCACCAGCTGGCGGGCGGGGAAGAGGTCATGAGCTTCACGCGGAGCGATCCGGCGCGCGTGGTCCGCGCGCCCCGGGGGCCGGAGCGGTCGTGCAGGAGCTGGCTCACCGAGGCCGCGCTGCGGATGCTCATGAACAACCTCGACCCGGAGGTGGCGGAGCGCCCCGCGGAACTCGTCGTGTACGGCGGCATCGGCCGCGCCGCCCGCAACTGGGAGTGCTTCGACAAGATCGTCGAAGTGCTCCGCCGCTTGGAGGGTGACGAGACGCTGCTGGTGCAGTCGGGCAAGCCGGTGGGCGTGTTCCCGACGCACGCGGACGCGCCGCGGGTCCTCATTGCGAACTCCAACCTCGTTCCGCGGTGGGCGACGTGGGAACACTTCCACGAACTCGACCGCGCGGGCCTCATGATGTACGGCCAGATGACGGCCGGGAGCTGGATCTACATCGGCACGCAGGGCATCGTACAGGGGACCTACGAGACGTTCGCGGCCGTCGCGAAGAAGCACTTCGGCGGGAGCGCCGCGGGCAAATGGATTCTGACGGGCGGGCTGGGCGGGATGGGCGGCGCGCAACCGCTCGCAGCGACGATGGCGGGCTTCTCGATGCTCGCGGTGGAGTGCGACGAGACCCGCATCGACTTCCGGCTGCGCACGCGCTACCTGGACCGCAAGGCCGCGAGCCTCGACGAAGCCCTCGCGCTCGTGCGCGACGGGAAGCCCGTGTCGGTGGGGCTGGTCGGCAACGCGGCCGACGTCGTTTCGGGACTCGTCGCCCGCGGCATCACGCCGGACGTCGTCACCGATCAGACCAGCGCGCACGACCCGCTCAACGGTTACTTGCCGCAGGGGTGGACGCTCGCGGAGTGGCGTGCGAAGACGAAAACGCACCCGCAGGACGTGATCGCGGCCGCGAAGGCGTCGATGGCGGTTCACGTCCGCGCGATGCTCGAACTTCAGAAGCGCGGGGCCGCGGCGCTCGACTACGGGAACAACATCCGGCAGATGGCGAAGGACGAGGGAGTTGCGAACGCGTTCGACATTCCGGGGTTTGTGCCCGCGTACATCCGGCCGCTGTTCTGCGAGGGCATCGGCCCGTTCCGGTGGGCGGCGCTCTCGGGCGAGGCCGAAGACGTTCACCGCACCGACGCGAAGGTGAAGGAACTCATTCCGGACGACGCGCACCTTCACCACTGGCTCGACATGGCGCGGGACCGGATCGCGTTTCAGGGGTTGCCCGCGCGCATCTGCTGGCTCGGGTTGAGGGACCGCGCCCGCGTCGGGCTCGCGTTCAACGAGATGGTCGCGTCGGGCGAACTGAAGGCGCCGGTCGTGATCGGCCGGGACCACCTCGACAGCGGCTCGGTCGCCAGCCCGAACCGTGAAACCGAAGGGATGCGCGACGGTTCGGACGCGGTGTCCGACTGGCCGCTCTTGAACGCACTCCTGAACACGGCGAGTGGGGCGACGTGGGTTTCGTTCCACCACGGCGGCGGGGTGGGGCTCGGCTTCAGCCAGCACGCGGGCGTCGTGATCGTGTGCGACGGAACGCCGGAGGCGGCCCGGCGCATCGCGCGCGTGCTGCGGAACGACCCCGGCACCGGCGTGATGCGCCACGCGGACGCGGGTTACGATAGCGCGATCCGATGCGCGAAGGAAAACGGACTGGACCTACCGATGTTGTAGGACGGGCCTCCGGCCTGTCTCACCAACTGCTGGTGTGGTCCGGTCACGCCGTGACCGGTGCTCCGCGTGTGGTGTCGCGGCAACGGTTCTCGCCTTGCTCGGCGGCGCGTGTCGCACCGGTCACGGCGTGACCGGACCACATGGAAGCGGGCCGGGACAGAAGTCCCGGCCCGCTCGTGTTCCCGCTGGGTCTACTTCTCGACCGGTGGCGCGGAGGGCTCACGGCACCGCCGACCGGGCAGATCTGGTACCAGATCCGGAACCACGACCGGTGGGGTTGCTCCCGACCGGATCTGGTACCAGATCTGCCCGGTCGAAAGCGGTGCTGGAACAGCCCTCCCCGCGGTGGGTGGCACGGCGTGCGCTCGGCCGACGCAACATCGGCCTGTGGTAGAGCCACGAGCTAGACAACGGTCGCGGGAACGCGATGATGGTAGCTCGTCGTTCCTCCCGCCGCAAGCTCCGGAGCCTCTCATGCACGCCCGGTACCTCCTTCCCGCGACGTTCGCACTCGTCGCACTCGTCGGCGCCGCGCCCGCCGCGCCGGAGCCCGCCTTCACGGTAACCGAAGACGCGGACCGCGTCCGCATCGCGGGTGACACGCTCGAAGCGTCGATCAAGAAGAAGGGTTACGTGAGCGGCGTCGAAGCCGGGAGCCTCCTCGACAAGAAGACCGGGGCACGCGACCTCGGCTTCGGGCTCGACATCGTCGACTGGATCATGGAGCCCGGTAGCGACGAGGAGTACCGCGACAAACTGCCCGGCGACCTTCCCTACGCGTTCAACAACCTGCACCACGGCAAGCGGGCCAAGCGCAGCATCGAGGGGCCGCAGATCTGCACGCAGGCGAAGCAGCTCAAACCGACCGTGATCCGGGGCAAGGATTTCGTCGCGATCAAGCAGGACCACACGTACACGCTCGCGGCCCCCGGCAAGAAGGCCGGCTCGAAGTGGGAGCAGACCATCGTGTTCCCCGCGGGCAAGCGCTACTTCATTTCGGCCGACAAGATCACGGCCGTGAACGCGAGCGACGCGATGTTCCTCCGCATCGACATGCCCGGCCACATCCGGCACAAGAACGGCGACACGTTCAGCGAGGTGTACCTCAGCTACCACGGCAAGATCCCCGCCGGCGAGTTCGCCAAGGACTTCGCCCCCGACGACAAGTTCCTCTATTCGCGCGACGACAAGAAGTTGCCGAAGCGCGTCATTCGCGGGTACCACATCCGCGACCCGAAGACCGGTAAAGACGGCCCCTGGCTCGCGGGCATGACGCTCGACCCGGCCGTCGTGTACGAGGGGTGGTGCCACCAGCGCGGCTACGTGTGCATGATCGAGGAGATCGGCGGGCGCGCGGTGAAGGCCGGCGAGTCGTTCGGGGCCGCGTTCGTGGTCGGGTACTTCGATTCGATCGAGGAAATGGAGAAAGTGTACGACGAGTTCGCCGGTCATCAGGGGTTGGAGGTGAGCGAGAAGGGGTGGGCGCTCACGAAGGCGCCTTAATCCTTCAGATGAGGCCCGTGCCGCCGAGCAAGATCCTGGGCGGTTCCAGGTCGCGCGGCTGACGGATCACGCCGAGGTTCACCGCGACGCAGCGGCCGTGACGGGCGTGGTCTCGGGCCTCGTCGATCGTGTCGCAGTAGTAAACGCCCCGGCCGCAGTCGTTGCAGCGGCGCACCGCCGGGTGCTCGGTCGCGGTCAACTCGTCCCACCGCCGGTCGCATACCAGGGTGAACACGAGGCCCTGTCGCGCCAGTTCGGCGACGTCCTCTGCCTTGCGCTGTGCTTCCGGACAGTTTTCGACCTTCAGCCGGCTGACGACCGCGAGCCACGCGCCCGGCAGCGTCCTGGCGAGTTCGTGCAGTTCCTTCCGCCGCGCCTGGCGCCACGCGGGACGCTGGATCGGCCCCATGAGCCGCACCGTGACGCGGAGGAACTGCGCCTTCTTCTTGCTCTCTTCGCCGCCCAACTCGTCGAGCCAGTCGGCGTAGATCATGCGGAGCGTGTCGTCGGCCGGGCTCTCCGTGAGCTTGCGGAGGAAATCGTCCTCGTCGTGCATGGCCGGTCCCCGTTGAGGGCGTGAACTGACCCGTTACCGGACAACGTACCCGACGACGCTCGCCGCGGGTTATTCCGCGTCCTCCCAGTTCTCGCGCTGGAGGTTGCGGTTCTTGCGCCGCGCCTTCCGGCGCCGCTGCTTCCACTCCGGGCGCTCGCCGGGGCGTCGCACGCGCAAGACTTGTATCGGTGTGGTTGTCACGGGGGGCGCAGGCGGAAGGGGTGAGGGAGCCCGAGTTATTTCGGAAATCGAGAGCCGCTGGCCGCGCACGGACGCGGCTCGAAGCCGTTCGATCATCTCCGGGGTCAACCGCACCGTTCCCGAGCCCGTCAGATCACCGGGGCGGCGCAAGATCGCTAACGAGAGCGCGACACAGCCGCCGCGCCGGGTGATGGTCCGCGCGTACTCCAACTCGTCGCAGTAGTGAACTTCTTTTTTGCACGCTTCGCAGAACCGGACCCGTTCATTGGTAGTGGGCGTGAGCTGTTCCCACCGTTTCGGGCACTCGAATTGAAATGCGAACCGGCACGCTTCGAGCTTCGGGTGGCTCATCACCGCGAGCCAAGTGGAATCGAGTTGTGCGGCGAGCCTTCTGAACTCGCGGTCGGTTGGTTGCTCGGGTGTTTCGGCCATCCGCAACTCAAGGCGGATGAACTCGGCCTTCGTTTGACACGCGGGATCGTCCTGTTCGTCGAGCCAGTCGGCAAAAACGAGTCGGGCGGTGTCGTCGGCGGGCGTCTGGCGGATCGCGGACAGGAAGCCGGCTTCGTCGTGCATAGGCGCTCCGGGTCGCGGGATCGTGAGGCGCGGACATGCCCCACGGACACCCGCGGCCCGGAGCGGGTTCGCCGCGTCACTCGATCTTGTTGCCGCTCGGAGGCATCCCCTTCGGGGGCTTCGGCGGGGCCTTCGGCAGGGGTTGCGAAGTCGGCTGTGCGGGCGCCGGTTCGGGCCGGGCGCCCGACTTCTCGCCCGGGGCGCCGCACCCGCCCCCGGTCAACACGGCGAGGAGCACCAGTCGCGCCAGGCGGCGGGAGCGATCAGAAGTCATAGTTGATCACCCTCCCGTCGTTGCGACACCCGAGCCACTTGATCGTGGCCGGGTCGGCGCTCTGCTGGAAGAACCGCACCGACCCGTCGGCGAACCCGAAGAACGCCCCGCCGTTGTGCCGGCTGCCGAACGCCTGCGGGGCCGTCCCGTTGAGCTGGGCCGAGCTCTCGTCCAGGTGCCACATGTTGTCGCTGATCCGCACCCCGCACCCCACGGCCGGGTCCGGGCTGCAATAGTACCCCGTGTGTCCGGCCCAGATCGCCGCCCACTTCCGCTTGGTCTTGTCCTGTTCGAAGATGCACTCGCCGACCACAACCGTGTTGCTCGTCCCGTCGGTCACGTCGGTGAACTTCACCTTGCTGTTCTGCCACATGATCCCGTTGCGGTCCTCGTTGGGGTAGAACGCCGCGCTGGGGTCGGTCCCGCACACCGCGCGGTAGTTCGACAGCCCGAGCTGCCGGTCGGCCTCCTCGAGCCGGAACGGGTTCTGGTCCGGGGCCGGGTCCGACGGGCACCGGAAGATGCTCAGGCGCGTCTGCGTCAGCGGGGTCGGGGTGATCGAGCCGTAGCTCACCTGCGGGCCGAACGGCACCTGGTCCGGGTTGAGCTGCCGGTACAGGTTGTCCTGCTCGACGTACGGCAGGACGAGCGTGCCCCACCCCCACCCGGGATAGACGTCGTAGTAATAGTTCGGGGCCGCGTAGGGGCGGGCGTCGTTCTTGATGGCCGGAGGGTAGTAGCCGCTGGAGGACGCGTAGTTGTGCATCCCGATGATCAGTTGCTTGACGTTGTTGGAGCACTTCATGCGCGCCGCGGCTTCGCGCACCTTCTGGACGGCGGGCAGCAACAGTCCGATGAGGATCGCGATGATCGCGATCACGACGAGCAACTCGATCAGAGTAAAGGCGGGGCGAGTGAGGTGGCGTGTGGGCACGCCGCCGCACCCCGGACGGGGAACGAAGCGAGTCATGGTCTCTCCGGACGAGGCGAGGGGGATGAACGGCTCACCGGTTGCGAGGACGGTGAGCGAGGGAGAGATGGGCTGATCGTGAGAATAATCGCGCTCTCATATTTCTGTCAAGTACCGAATCGCTCTGATCGGTGCGGAATCTAACTTCCGCGGGCGCGACCGCGCGCCGCTACAATAACCCTGGTTCGTCCCACGGCTCCTGCGATGAACACGACCATGCCCCGCGACCCGTACGAAGTGCTCGGCGTCTCCAGGTCCGCGACCGCGGAGGAGATCAACAAGGCGTACCGCAAGCTGTCGAAGAAGTACCACCCGGACCGCAACCCGGGCGACAAGGAGGCGGACGCGAAGTACAAGGAAGTACAGTCCGCGCACGACGTCCTCGGCGACGCCACGAAAAAAGCGCAATACGACCAGTTCGGGTTCGCCGGTCCCCAGACCGGCTTCCCGGGCGGGGGCGGCTTTCCGGGTGGCGGAGGCTTTCACCCCGGCGCGGGGCCGGGCGGGGTGCAGTTCGACCCGGAGGCCGCGCAGCAACTGTTCGACCTGTTCGGCGGCGGGTTGGGTGGTGGCGGGGGCGGTGGCGTCGACCTGGGCGATCTGTTCGGCGGTGGCGGCGCGCGGCGGAAGGCGCGGGGCTCCCGGGCGCGGCCGCGCGAGGCGGTCGAGTCGGAAGTAACGGTGCCGTTCGAGGTCGCGGCCAACGGCGGCAGCGTCGCTATGGAGATCGACGGCCACCGGATCGACGTGAAGGTGCCCGCGGGCATTGAGGAAGGGAAAAAGCTCCGCGTCCCGGCCGCCGCGACCGGCGGTTCGGACGTGCTCCTGAAGGTGAAGATCGCCCCGCACCCGTACTTCCGTCGTGAGGGCAACGACGTTTACCTCGACGTGCCGGTGAGCATCGCGGAGGCCGTTCTGGGCGCGAAGGTAGACGTCCCGACGCTCGACGGCACGAAACTGACCGTCACGGTTCCGCCGGGCACGTCCGGCGGGAAGAAGTTACGGCTCCGCGGCAAGGGCATCGCGGGCGGCGACCAGTACCTCGTGTTCAAGGTGGAAGTGCCGTCCGGAAAGGTGGACGACAAGAGCCGTGAGCTGATCGAGGAGTTCGCGAAACTCAATCCGCAGAGCCCGCGGGCGAACGCACCGTGGGCGTGACGTGTCACTCAGCCATGACCCAGAACGCGCGACCGAAACTGACCTTTCCGCAAACGCACCGGCTGAAGACGCCGGCGGAGTTCGAGCGGTGTTACGCGCGCAAGCGGTCGGCGTCGGACGGCGTGCTGATCGTGTACGCG
>JAFKJJ010000283.1 GCA_017306025.1 Planctomycetota bacterium | reverse complement strand
GGGGCAAATGGGGCCGAATATACTCCCATTGCTGATCTGTTAGATCGGTCTTATATGGCTTACGCATGGCTCCTACCGGAATGGGCTGACGCGGCACAACCTCCAGTCCCGAATAGATTAGCGTCCGATGCACACTCCGGATAGCCTCTCACATCGTCAAATGACGTACTGCAACGGTTGCCCGGATTCGACGAGTTGGGCGAGGGTGGTTTGTTTGAGGATGGCCGCCTGCTTCGCAAGAAACTCTTCGTGGGCCGTGCGGACACGTTCCCACACGTCGTCGAGGGCGACGGCCAGCGCGGAAGCGGGCTTCCGCTCACGGGTTCGCGTCCCGGCTTGCTCGGTCCCTTCCACGGCCGCGACCACGTCCGCCAGCGTGATGTCGGCCGGCCGCTTGGCGATGTGGTAGCCCCCGGCCGCGCCGCGGGTGCTCGTCACCAGCCCGGCCTTGTTCAACTGGATCAGGATCTGAACGAGGAACCGCGGCGACGAGATGCCGTGCTTGTTGGCGATGTCCGCCAGCGGCACCGGTTTCGGGTTGCCGTACTGCGCGGCCAGCTCCAGCATCGCGAGACAGGCGTATTCGGCGCGGGCGGAAAAAAGCATGGTCGAACGTCCCGAGTCGTAAAGTCGTAAAGTCGAAGACCGCGGTCGGACTGTGCGACCTTCGACCTTCCGACTTTCGACCGCTAGATACCTTCGCCGTCCTTCACCTCGATCACGTGCAGGCCGCACTCCTTCTTCACCTTACCCGCCCAGCGGCCGGCGCGGTCGTCCTCGCCCGGCGCGACCGGCCGCGTGCAGGGCCAGCACCCGATGCTCGGGTAGTCGCGGTCGTGCAGCGGGTTGTACGGCACGTCGTTCTTGTAGATGAAGCCCCACACGTCCTTCTTGGACCAGTTCAACAGCGGGTTCACCTTCACGATGTTGAACTTCTTGTCCCATTCCACCACCGACGCTTTGCCGCGGTCGGCGGTCTGGTCCTTGCGGATGGCCGAGATCCACGCCAGCGGGGCGATCCGCTCGACCGCACGCTTCAGCGGGAGCACTTTGCGGTCGTGGCAGCACTGGTCCGGGCGGTGCGCGTAGAGCGGCCCGCCGTGCTCGGCTTCGTACTCCGCGACCGTTTGCTCCGGCCGCACGTACTCGACCACGATCCCGTAACGCGTCTTGATGCGCTCGCGGAGTTCGAGCGTTTCGGAGAACTGGTAGCCGGTGTCGAGATTGATGACCGTCGTGGCGGGCTGGATCTCCGCGAGCATGTGCAGGATACAGCAACCTTCCGCCCCGAACGCCGTCGCCATCATCAGACGAGGGTGGAATCGTTCCGCGGCCCAGCGCAACACGTCTTGCGGGGGCGCCGTCGCCAACCGCTCGCTTGCAGCCGCGATCTCCTCAGTGGATGCTTGCTGCACCGCCATTGAGTCGCTCCCGAACCGATTCGTGCGGTACCTTATCGCTATGGTAGGGATTCTACGCAGAAGCGCGGAGTGTGGAGCGCGGAATTCGGGATTGAAGGCCGGGAGAACGGGCGAACCGCCGGCATTCCTTGTACTTTGTCTTTGTTCCGCACTCCATGTTCCGCGCTCCGCGGGCCTAACGCACAGCACCCGACCCCTTTCGGAGCCGGGTGCGGCGGTCGCCTTCCGACGACGGAGGGGTGCCCCTCAAGATCAATGCCGGGTCAGGTCTTGCGTGACCTGCCGTTGCGTTTCCGGGTCCGGGCCGACGTACAGGTGCAGGTGGTCCTTGTCGATGTAGATGACCTGCACGCGCGGCTTGCGGACGTACACCGGGAACGGGTAGTCGGACTGAACCAGTTCGTTGTAATACACCACGCACTCCCAGTGGCAGTGGTGCAGTTGCGCCGGACCGACCAGCGGGAAGAACCGCGGCGGGTCGATCTTGTCCACGAGTCGGTTCTTGACGATCACGACGTCGTCGCGGAACGTCTCGTAGATGTACGGTACGCCGCGGGGCACGCGGGGCATCGCCCGGAGCACTTCCGCGTCGCTCGGCGGGTCCTCACAGATCGGCGGCGGCACCCCGTCGCGGATCGGCGGCATGATCGGCACGCGGCCGTCGTTCTCGTGGTTGAGCTTCTGCTCCATGCGTTCCGCCGTCCACGGCGGAACCAGAATCGGCGTACCGAACCCGAGCGTGAGCGGGTTACAACCGACCGCTCCGGCCGGCAGAACCGCCAGCGCCAGGAGCCACAATTTGCGACGAATCCAGGACATCTCCCCCTCCGTGCCTGACGGTTCGTCCGTGAGTAGTGGATGTATCGGCCCGTGGCGGCCGGGTGTTTAACGTTTTGTGTCGGGCGTTTCGCGTTTCACGTTTTTTCCGCATCGGTAACATGGGCGAAGTCGGAGGCGCGAAACACAAAACACCAACACCGAGCCATCAATGGTCTTCCTTTCTCGCATTTACACGAAGTCCGGCGACGGCGGCGAAACGGGCCTGGGCGACGGTTCACGCGTGCCCAAGGACGCGGCCCGCGTCGCGGCGTATGGCGAAGTGGACGAACTGAACTCCGTCCTCGGCCTCGTTGTCACGCACTGCCCGGACTGCCCCGAAGCCGTTCTCCTGCGCGATATCCAGAACGACCTCTTTGACGTCGGCGCGGATCTGTGCGTGCCCCGATCCGAGGGCGAAGAGATGGGCAAGGCGCTGCGGGTGGTCGCGGCGCAGTACGAGCGACTGGAGAAGGTGATTGACCGGCTGAACGAAGGGTTGCAGCCGCTGCGGAGCTTCATCCTGCCGGGCGGGAGCCCGGCCGCCGCGTGGCTGCACCTGGCACGGACCGTCTGCCGCCGCGCCGAGCGCGCGGTGGTCACACTCGCCCGCGAGGAGCAGATCAACGCGCACGCGCTGATCTACCTGAACCGGTTGAGCGATTTCCTGTTCGTGTTGGCCCGCGTCGCCAACGACGGCGGGAAAAACGATGTGTTGTGGGTGCCGGGGGCGAATCGGGGGTAAGCGGGCAACGTTGTGGTGCTCGGCGGGTTCGCCCCACAAAGCCGAAAGGGTGGGACCTGGCCCACCCTATCACAGCGAGTCGGTTGTCACGCGGTCGGTCACTCAGGGGGCCGGAGCCGGTTCCGGGGTCGGAGCCGGTTCCGGGGTCGGAGCCGGGGCGGGTTCCGGGGCCGGAGCGGGCGCCGGAACCGCGGCGGGCTTCTTCGCAACGGGCTTCTTCGCGGCGGGCTTCTTCTTGGTCACCTTGGTCGCGGCCGGGGCCGCCTTCTTGGCTACCGGCTTCTTGGCCGTCGTCTTGGTTGCCGCTGTCTTGGTTGCCGCCGTCTTTGTTGCCGGCTTCTTGGCCGCCGCCTTAGCCGCCGGTTTCTTGGCGGCGGGCTTCTTCGCGGCCGCCTTCTTCGTCGCCTTCGCCATGACGCTGACTCCTGTGCTGAGGGGATCGGACCGGTTCGACCGTGCCCGCAGGTCGAGCCGATGACGCACTCATCGGCCGCGGGGCGATCGTCGGGCAGCGAATCAAACAAGGTTGTCCGGCTTCCCCGGTTTGCCCGCCCGGCCGATCCGCGCTTTCGCGATCGCTGCGCCAACTCTGGCACACGACGCGAACAGAGCAACCGGCGCAGGTGCGGAATTTGTCCCACGCGGTGAACGCGCACGGTGCCGTCGGCCGATCTACACCAAACCGAACTTTTGCCCGAGGTCGTCATGCGATGGAAGTCGGTCGCGTGGGTGAGTTGTTTGCTTCCGGTTCTCGCCGGTTGCGGCAGCACGTCCCGCGTCATGTGGGCCGCGTCGGGTGGTGGTGTGGCGAACGACCCGGCCCCGGTTCACACCCGCGGCGGCCAGGACGAACTGCGCCGCGACGCGCAGACCGCGTGGCAAACCGTCGCCGCGGGCAACCCGGGACGTTCCTTCAGCGACGAGTTCCGCGAGGGCTTCGCCGACGGCTACGTCGACTTCCTCGAACGCGGGGTGGGGTCGCAGCCGCCGGCCGTGCCGCCCGTGGCTTACGAACGGTACAAGAGGTACTTCGGCCGCGACGGACACGGATTGGTTCGCGACTACTATCTCGGGTTCCAGTACGGGGGCGAGGTCGCGATCGTGACGGGCCGGCGGCCGGGGACCGCGGTTCCCGGACCGCCGGGCGCCGGCGCGGTGACCGAATCCGCGCCGCGCCCCCTCGCTCCGCTGCCGAGCGCCGTCGGGCCGAAGCCGCCGGACGTGGCGCCGCCCCGGGCGATCCCGAACACGGGCAAGTTCGGCGAACCGAGGAAGGTTCCCGGTGAACCGCCGATTCTGCTCCCGCCCCCGCCCGATGCCGGAGATGGCAGAGGGAACGCGATCCCTCCGCTGCCCAAGCCCGAGCTTCCTGTCATCAAGCCGTTCAACCCGGATCTGTCCGGCGGAAAGTTCGCTCCGATCTCGGTGCCACCAGAGCCGGACCGCCTCCCGATGCCGAGCGCGCCGTTCCCGGTTTCGGAGCCGGTGCGGGTTCCGTTCGTTGTGCCGCCGGACGAGTCCAAGAGCCCCGCCCCGCCCCCAAAGGTGCTGTCCGTGCTGGACGACATCCCCGTGATTCCGCTCCGACCCACACCGAAATGAGCGAGGCGTGTGCGGTGGTCGGAAACGACAGAAGGCCAGAGCCCAACCGCGGCTCTGGCCTTCTGTCGTTTCCGACCACCGCACGCGGTCAGCCCGCAGCAGGTTCGGCGGTTTCGACGATGTGGAACGTGAGGCGACGGTTGCAGAGGGTGATCTGGTCGCCGGACTGCAACCGGACCGGACTCGGGATCTTCTTGCCGTTCAACACCGTACCGTTCTTCGACGCCACGTCGTGCAGTTCGCAGCGCAGGTCGGAGTGAATTACGATCGCACAGTGTCGGCGCGAGACGCACTCGTCACGCACGACGACGTCGTTATCGGGCAGTCTCCCGACGCTGTTCATACCCAGGCGGAGCGGGTAGACGTTGGTTCCGTCCTTGAGGTAACAGGTGAAGCGACCGGCGAGCGGATTCACGATTCCGCCGGCCGGTGTGAGGGTTGAGGTGTGGAGCCCTGCGTCATCGACGAGCGGCAGGTCTGCGGCGATGGTTTTACTTCCACAAGCCGCTTGAAGAGCCTCGCGCGCAGTGCGGAACACCTCCCGCCTGGGCTGGCCCTCCAAATGCAGGCTGTGAAACCGAGGGTCCGACATGCCCGCCTCCTGGGCGGCGGTCCGACCGGGAACGTTGCAAGTGCCGTTCCTATCAGTAGCATTCGTCCGCGACGGGATTCCGTCAACCGTTACTCGACGGAAAAGCGAAGGCCGTTGTAAACACCTGCACCGCCCGTGCCTAGCAGAATTTCCGCTGGAAACGGAAAAACCGTCAGGATCAGGCGATGCAAACGGCTGCTTATCGCTGTGGCGCGAATTTATATGCTGGCCGCCGAAATCTCAAGGACCTTGAACCGAATGGTCCCACGAGGAACGGGGATCTCCACCGTTTCGCCCTTCTTTCGGCCGATGAGGCCCTGTCCGATCGGGCTGCTGGTGAGAATTCGCCCCTTATCGGGGTTCTCTTGCCCCGGTCCGACCAGTTCGAAAGTTTCCTCTTCGTCCAGGTCCAAATCGAGGACCTTGACCCTACTGCCGAAGGCGATGGTATCTTTCGGTAGCGCGCTTGTGTCCACGATGACGGCGTGTGCGAGCCGGTCGGACAGTTCGTTGATGCGGGCCTGAAGGATGCCCTGGTCCTCGCGGGCCGCGTGATACTCCGCGTTCTCGCTGAGGTCGCCCATTTCGCGGGCGGTCGCGACCCGTTTGGTCAGTTCGATCATGTCCGTGCCGCGGAGCTTATCCAATTCGGCCTTGAGTTTATCGTACCCTTCCCGCGTCATGGGGATGCGGTCGTCAGCCATGGCCGAACGCTCCTCGAACGATCCGCCGCGTCTTTGTGGCGCGGCCGTGACACAGAAAATCATCCCGCCCCGACCGGCGGTTGTAAAGGGCGCTGGGCCGAAAGTGTCGAATGCCGAGTGAGGACGGGCGGCGCCTCCCGGAGAGCACTCGGCACGAAGAACCCGGCACTTGTTGGAAACGGTCCGGCGGTCGCCAGTCTACACGGTTTGGCGACCGCCGAGTGAACGTAACATCAAGGCATTATACGTCGTCGCGCACGGCGCGCAGAATAATCCGGCGAAAAGGGCGGTTGGGAACGGGCCAGCCCCAGGCGGTCCACTCGCCGATCCGGGCACGGTGTGGGAGATCGAGCTCCGTCACGCGCTCGACGCACTCCTGTTCGGCCCCTTCCAGTTTACGGTTGACCGGCATCCGGTTGCTGCGGCGGCTCGCGACGACCCCGTCGTCCACGACGGCAATGACGCACGGGTCGTCGAGATCGAGCAGGCGGACCGCAACCGCCTCCATGCTGGCGGTGGAGAACCGCCGGTGGAGTTCGGGCACGTCGTACTTGCAGTCGCGCAGGGCCGAACGGAGCAGCCGCCCCGGAACGAGGATTCGCGCCGCGGTCAGCCCGCGGACGTGCGCGGTGAACTGCTTGCTCTCGCTGCCGGGCACGACGCCGACCTTGCGGTAGACGTCCGGAAGGAGCAACCGGGCGATGCCGTCGGCCGCGACGCGCTGCTGCTGCTCGTCGCTCATGTCGGTGGTGAGCGTGATCCCGCCGCCGGACGACTTCGAGCGCGGCCGCCGGCGCCCGGATTCGTCTTCTTCGGCCGGTTCGACGACTTCGACCGGAATCCCGAGGTGGTGCTCCGCGATGGACAGGGCGTCGACCGGGGGCGCGGTGACACCGGCCCGTTCGAGCAGGCCGGCGACCAGCCGATCGACGGCGTCGACCAGTTCTTCCTGCGAGAAGTCCATTCCGCAACTGTAAACCGTGCGCGGCGCAAGTTAAACGTCAGAATGCCATCAAAACGCGCCTCACAGGTCTCGGGGAGTCACGCCCGGCCGAACGGTACCGTCGCGATCCGACCTCCCGACTCTTCGGTAACGTTTGAACGGAACCAGAACGCCGACCGCACGGCCGCGTTCACGTCCGCCTCGGCGCGTCATGAGCTTCCGGCGCGTCCGATGGCGAGGTGATGGGCGCGGTTTGCTCGGGTGCGTACGTGGCGCGACCTCGCGCGAACCTTCAGTATCGCACGAGGTCGCGCGGAGTGGACCGCGAGGTCAGCGGCCGAGGATGCGGCGGAAAAACCCGCGCAGGCCGCCGCCCGACCTGGCGGGCACTTCCAACTTCGGGCTCAGGGCGGTGTGCGCGGCGGTCGCGGCCGATGACGGGGCGGGCTTGTCGACCGCCAGCCCCAGCGCCTGCCACTGGGCCACCGGCAGCCACGGGTGCAGCGCGATCACCACGTCGCGGGCCGACTGGTAGCGCGTGTGCGGGTCCTTCGCGCCCATCTTCTGCACGATCGCGTCGAGGTCCTTCGGGACGCCCGGCCGCAACTTCGCCGGCGACGGCACGCCGCGGACCTGCCGCTCGGCCATCATCTCCGGGGCCAGACCGGGGAACGGCACCGCGCCCGTCAGGAGGAAGTAGAACGTCGAGCCGAGGCTGTACACGTCGCTCCGCGCGTCCTGCTCGCACCCCCACGCCTGTTCCGGCGCGATGTGAGCGATCTCCTCCGCGTACTCCTTCGTGCTGATCCGCTTGGTCACCCGCGCCCACGGGCTCTCCAGCATGTGCGTCAGCCCCAGGTCGATGAGTTTGACGCGGCGGTCGGGCAGGAGCGCGACGTTGCCGGGCTTGAGGTCGCGGTGGATCAGCCCGCAGTCGTGTGCGTGCATCAGTCCGACGGCCGCCTGCGCGATCAGTTGGGCCGCGATGTGCGGGGCGATCGGCCCCTTTTCGGCCACCACCTTGTCGAGCGTCGGCCCGGCCACGTGTTCCGACGCGACAAAGTGCGTGCCCTGCCAGTACCCGATGTCGAGAACCCGGGCGACGGCCGGGTGATCGACCCGGGCCGCGGACCGGACCTCGTCGAGGAACGCGCGGAGGATGGTCGGGTCGCTCGCCCGTTCGGTCGGGAGCACCTTCAGCGCGACGATCCGCTTCGCCTGGGTGTCTTCCGCCTTGAACACCATCCCGACGCGGTCCTGGCGGATGCCCTCGAGGATCTTGTACTGGTCGAGGATGAAGCCCTGGGTGCGGCCGTTGAGCAACTGCATCGCCTGGAACTTGGTGAGCAGTTTCTTCCGAACCAACAGCGACGCGACCTGGATCGGGTCGGCGGTGGCCGGGTCGATGCCGCTCTCGGCAACGACCCCGATGAGGTCGTCGGGCGTGAGCAGTCCGCTCTTGCGGATCAGGTTCAGAAACGGGGAATGAAGGTGGGGCAGACTGGTGTGGGTCGCCAAGGGCGGTGCTCCGTTCCTGACCTGGGCGACGGTCATCGGCGGAACCGTAGTACGCGCGAGTGGATATGTGGGGAATTCTTGTGCGAAAACCGACAAGGCGCGCCGGGAAAACCGACTACGGGGCCGCGGCCCGCCAGCGACCCCGGACCGGCGCGAAGTTTCTGCTGACCGAAAAGCCGACGCCGGTCACGGTATCCAGTTGGTCTCCGGGCCGACGGCCGCGCAGAACTCCGCCAGTAGTTTCGCTGCGTTCGTCAGATCGTCGAGGTGGATCACTTCGACGGGGCTGTGCATGTAGCGGTTCGGGATGCCGATGAGGCCGGTGGCGACGCCCTCGCGCGCGATCTGGATCGCGTTCGCGTCCGTGCCGGTGGCCCGCGGGACCCCGCGCACCTGGACCGGAATGTTGTGGGCGATCGCGGTGGCTTCGAGCAGGTCGAAGACGCGCGGGCTGATGTTCGGGCCGCGGTACAGCACCGGCCCGGCCCCGCACCGGATGTCGCCCTGAGCCTTCTTGTCGTTGCCGGGCGTGTCGGTGGCGTGCGTCACGTCCACCGCGATCCCGACCGTCGGGTTGATCGCGTAGGCGGCCGTCGTCGCGCCGCGGAGCCCGATTTCCTCGGCCACGGTGGAAACGCCGTACACTGCGGCCCTCAGCGGGCGGCCGTGGAGCTGCCGGACGGCCTCCATGCACACCCACAACCCGACCTTGTCGTCCATCGCCGGGCTGGACGCGAGGCCGTTGCGGAGCGGCCGATAGCCGAGCGCGAACGTGGCCGGGTCGCCGCACCGCACGAGCGACTCGGCCTCCTCCCGGTTCTTCGCGCCGACGTCCACCCACACGTCGGTGAAGTCGGGCACCTTGTTGCGCTCGTCCGGCTTCAGAAGGTGGATCGCCCGGCGCGCGACGACCCCGTGAACCGGTCCAGACTTCCCCCAGACGGTGAGGTGCTGTCCGA
>JAFKJJ010000426.1 GCA_017306025.1 Planctomycetota bacterium | reverse complement strand
GTTAGGTCCTTCGAGAAGCCATGCCCGATTCCTTCCACGACAGGCACCTTCTGGTCCGCGCGGCCCGCGGGGAGGCGGTCGAGCGGCCGCCGGTGTGGGCCATGCGCCAGGCCGGGCGCTGGGACCCCGAGTTCCGCGCGGTCCGCGCCGGCATGTACTTTTACGAGTTCTCCGAGAACGTCGAAGCCTCGGCCCGCGCGTCGCTCTGCCCGCGCCGGTTCGGCGTGGACGCGATCATCCTCTTTTACGACATCACCACGCTGCCGGTGTCGATGGGATTGCCCTTCGAGCTGAAGGCGGGGGCCGGGCCGGTGCCCGACCGGCCGGTCCGCACAGCCGCGGACCTCGACCGGCTCACCGCGGAACCCCACCCGGACACCTACGCCCACATCCGCGCACTTCTGAAGCGCGTGAAGGACGAACTGAAGGGCGACTTGCCGGTGATCGCGTTCGCCGGCGCGCCGTTCACCGTCGCGACGTACTGCATCGGCACCGGAAAGGACGTGGACGCGACGCGCCGGTTCGCCGCGGAGCACCCGGCCGTCTGGAACGGCCTGCTGGAAAAGCTCTCGGTCGCGACGGTCGGGTTCCTGCGCACGCTGATCGCCGACGGCGCGGACGTGTACCAGTTGTTCGACTCGTGGGCCGGGATGCTCGCGCCCGACGAGTACGAGCGCTGGGCGCAGGAGCACCACGCCCGCGTCTTCGCGGGCGCCGCCGGCGGGCCGCGCGTCCTCTTCGCGAAGGAGTGCCCGCACCTCGACCGGATGTGCGCGACCGGCGCCGACGTGGTCAGCCTCGGCAGCGTTCACGACCTGGCCGCCGCGCGCCGCGCCCACCCGCACCTCGTCTTCCAGGGGAACGTCGACGAGGAGATTTTGCGCGGGGGAACGCCGGAGCAGGTCCGCGACGCGGTGAGGGCGTGTCTCCGCGCCGGCGGCGGAACCCGGCACATCGTGAACCTGAACCACGGGGTCGACAAGGATACGCCGGTCGCGAACTTCGAGGCGTATGTCGGCGCGGCGAAGGGCGGGTGAGGTCTCGTGGGGCAGGCCGCCGGGCCTGACGTCGCTTCGGCACGCCCGGCTGGCCGACAGTAACCCCGTCCCCGAAGCCCCGTTCTTGCCGCCCGGCCTGCCTTCGCTTCGGCAGGCCGGGCGGCCTGCCCACAAAAGAATCACTTCAGCTTCTTCAGCACGTCCACCGGGCTGATGACGCCCACGACCACGCCGCCCGAGTCGGTCACGAACAGGTTGTGAACGCCGATCTCCAGGAGCGGTTCCACGACCGAGGGCGCGGACGTGTCCGGGCGGACGGAGAAGACGGCCGG
>JAFKJJ010000282.1 GCA_017306025.1 Planctomycetota bacterium | reverse complement strand
CGGGGCCGAAAACGTGTTGGCCGTCCGAGCGGCCGTGCTCAGCGACGACGAACGGCTCACCAAGCACCTCGCGGCGCGACCCGGTTCCCCGTTTCAGCGCCGAACCGCGGCCTGATTACAAAGCCGGTCCTACACCCCGGTGTCTCGGGTGCCTCGCTCGGCGGATGCTTTGAACCCGCACCGGGAACCGCCGGGGCTACTTTCCGAGCGTGCCACCCGGATGTGCAGGTGGTGCGACCCGTGCGTCCCGCCTGTACAGACGCGTAACTGACCGGCACTGAAAGTCACCCGCGGCGTAGCACTGCAGTTCACGCTAACTCCTGCCGCCGGCCCCGGTGCGGGGAGAGGTGAGCATACCAGAGAAGTGCGCCGCGTACATCACCGCGAAGAGGGTTGCCAGCGGCCGACCGGTCGGTCAGAATTGTGGCTACCGGTCCGGCAGGAGCGCCGCGAGGATCGGCGGGCCGGGATTGCGCCGGCCTCCCCCGGTCGATGCCGAAGCTTTCCCGGGCTACGCCCCCGACCTCAACTCCAGCGAGGGGGCCTCCCTTTTGCGGCGGTCGGTAAGCCCCAGGGAGCCGATGCGGATGAAGCGATGGCGTCGGCGGTTGACCGATCCCGGGCGAGTGACCGGGCCACCAGAGCGATTCGTCGTGTTCTGCCGCCAGCCGGTCGGCCAGTTCGAGGCTCCTCCGCTCCAGAACCGCCGTCCGTGACGCGGCACCGAACTACCCTTTCTTCGGGACGGTTTTCTTTTTCGCTACGGGCTTCTTCGTGGTCTTTTTCGCTGCGGACGTTTTCTGAGTTTCGGGGGCCGCCTTCTGTGGAGCCGGGGCGCCGCCGATCTCGATGCCGAAGATGTCCCCCAGTTCGTCTGTCGCGATCACGGGGGCGCCGCTCTTGCCTCCGAGCGGGGCGGGGATCGCCTGCCCGATCAGTTCCGTGTGATCCACGCACCGCAGGGTGAACAACAACTCCGGCGACTTGTCGAGGCGGTTCCCGACCCCGTACATCGTTGCGGCGATGTGCTTGCACATCCCCGCGTAGTCCGGGCAACTGCACGACATCGTGATCTCTTTCGGCTTCGGGAACAGTCCCTTCTCCCGGTCCGTGACCGTCTCCATCACCGCCTTCGACAGCTTGCCCTGCAGCAGTTCGACGAGGGTGCCGATCCGGCCCGCGCACCGCGCCTTCAGCGCCGACCACTTCTGCTTCGGCAGGGCCGCGATGTCGATCTCGACCTCGTACAGTTCCGACCCGCTCACCAGCGCCGTGACCTTCCCCTTCTCGACCTTCAGATCCACGACCGAGCCGTTGCGAACGTAGGTCCGGCCGCGCGGCAAGCGGTTGGCGAAGTCGCTGTAGCCTTCCAGATTCGTACACCACGCCTTGCCCCAAAAGGTCGAGGCGATGGCCTTGCCCTCGATCTTCACGGGGGAGATCGATTCGCCCTTCTTCGTCCGCCTGGCGACCTCTTTCGCGGCCCGCGCTCGCCGCTGGGCCGCCGAGACGTAAGGTCGGAATTCGCCGTACCAGCCCATGTCCGCCTCCCGAACGATCCGCACTAGCCGTCGGCGGCCTGATGCAGGTCCAGTTTCACGAATGTCAGCAGCGTATCATTGTCCATCTCGGTCAACAAGACTTCCGCGCCGTCGTCCCCGCCGATGGCCTCATCCGCGACCCGACTCTTCCGCGCGATCATCTCGTCGATCCGCTCCTCGACCGTCCCCCGGCAGATGAACTTGTGAACCAGCACGTTCTTCTTCTGGCCGATCCGGAAGGCGCGGTCGGTGGCCTGGTTCTCGATGGCCGGGTTCCACCAGCGGTCGAAGTGGATCACGTGCGAGGCCGCCGTCAGGTTCAGGCCGGTGCCGCCCGCCTTCAGCGACAGCACGAAGAACGGCGGACCGTCCTCGCGCTGGAACTGATCGACGAGCGCCTTCCGCTTTTTGACGTTCGTTCCCCCGTGGAGTACCAGCCCGGACCGGCCGAAGAGCGTGGCCAGGAACTCGGCCAGCGGTTCCGCGAGTTCCCGGAACTGGGTGAAGACGAGGACCTTCTCCTGTCGGGAGGCGATCTCCTCGGCGATCTCCGCCAGGCGGCGGAACTTGCCGCTCCGGTCGGCCGCATAGTCGCCCGTGCCGGCCACCTGGGCGGGGTGGTTGCAAATCTGCTTCAGCCGCATCAGTTGTGCCAACACGATGCCGCGGCGCCGGATGCCGTCGGCGGCCCCCAACTGCCGGGCGAGGTCATCGACCGCGTGCTGGTAGAGGGCCGCCTGGTGCCTGCTCAGCGCGCAGTAGGCTTTCACCTCCGTCTTGTCCGGCAGGTCGGAGATCACCCGCCGGTCGGTCTTCAGCCGCCGGAGGATGTAGGGCCGCACCAGGTTTCGCAGCGGCTCGAACGAGGGGTTCGGGGCGTCTTGCAGCCGTTTGACGAACGAGCCGAACTGCTTGGCCGTACCGAGGAGGCCGGGGTTCAAGAAGTCGAAGAGCGACCACAGGTCCGAGAGGCGGTTCTCGACCGGGGTGCCGGTCACGGCTATCCGACCGTCGGCGGCCAACTCCTTCGCCGCGCGCGTCTGCCTCGTGCCGGAGTTCTTGATGGCCTGGGCCTCGTCGAGAATCGCCAGCCTCCAGTGGTGCCGTTTCATCCAGTCCTGGCGGACGAGCATTCCGTATGTGGTCACGATCAGGTCGAACGAGTCGGCACCGTCGGGTCCGATTTCGGCGCTGGCGGCGTTCACTTCCGAGGGGTGTGCCACGGCGAAGGAGAGCGACGGCGCGAACTTCGTCAGCTCCGATTTCCAGTTCGCGATGAGCGACGCCGGCACGACGAGGAGGCTCGCCTTGTTCGGCTCGTCGCGCTTCAGATCGAGCAAGAGCGAAATCACCTGGATCGTTTTGCCGAGGCCCATGTCGTCGGCCAGGCACGCGCCCAGCCCCAATCGGGCGGCGAACCGCAGCCAGCCGTAGCCGGTCCGCTGGTACGGGCGAAGTTCCCCCTTCAGGCCGGGCGGGGCCGCTTCTTGCCGGGCCTCCGGGGAGCGCAGCTTTTCGAGGGTCGCATCCAGTGCCGGTCCGGCGGTCACGCCGGACCACTCGCGGATCGTCGCCCGGCCGTCGTCGCCCTGTTCCTTGAGGATGTTCGCGCCGGAAAGGAGGCGCATGCCCTCGAAGAACGAAAGCCCCTCGCGGCGAACGTCCCGCTCCACCTCCTTCCAGTGCTTCAGGGCTTCCTGCAACTTCTCCCGATCCACCTCGACCCACTTCCCCTTCAACGGGACCAGCCCTCCGCTCGATTCGAGCAACCGGGCGATCTCGTCCGGGGCGAGCGCATCCCCGTCGAGACTCATCCCGACGGAGAACTGCAGCAGCGATTCGACGCCGATGCCGCCGGACCTGTTCGAGTCGATCCTCACGCTGACGCGGGGCCGGGCCGGCCGCTGGGCGTTCCACCAGTCCGGCACCCGGACGATTAGCCCGCTCGACTCGAAGTGTGGGATCGCTCGGAGGAATTCGTAAGCCTCTCGCGGCGACCACGCGAGGGGATGGTAGATCTCTCCGGAATCGACGAGCCGCCGGACCAGCTCCGAAGATTCGGCCGCCCTGGAAACCGGCAGCAGCAGGTTCAGCATCGCCGCGCGGTTCTGCTCGCCGGCGTACTCTTGAAGCGCCCGGCCCAGCGGTTCGTGCCGCACCTTACCCTGTGGCGTCAGGCCGTTGGCGAACGTCGCCAGGAACGCGAACGGGTAGTCCGGGTGCCGCTTGTTCTCGGCGAGGTGGAAGGTGACGCGGCCGACGAACCGCCAGTGCGGGTTCCGTTCCCGTAGGTAGCCGTGGGCGCCGCCCGGGTGCTCGGCGATCTCGCCGCGGGCCAGAGAGTCGAGGTCGCGCCACCACGCCGAAAGGACTTCCGGCGTCAGGTACTCCAGCCCGGTCACGGGCGGAGCCCGGAGGACGGCACAGCCCAGTTCGGCGGCGGGGGGCGGGAGTTCGGGGACGGATTCCCCCGGTTCCGCGGTGGCGGCCTTGCAGAGGGCGGTCAAGTAAAGCCGGGCAATCGATCGAGCGAACTCGAAGGAAGGGGGCAGCACCGCCTCCGTCTCTTCGCTCGCGGAGTAGAGCATCCCTCGGGCCGGGCTCTCGCGGTAGGCTTCGAGCAGTCCTTTCGAGAGCTTCTGATTTGAAATTTCGGGCGACGCTTCTCGGACGAGGAGGTGTCCCTGCGGTGTGATCGTCAGGTCGTGCATCTTGCCACTACTCACGACGTTCGGAGAGAATCCAGTACGGTGGCCCATCCAATTATACGCCTCTGGACTTCCGGCCAGCCCGCTCCGCCGGTAGCGATCCACCCCACACGAGCGCTGGGCCGTAGAACCCGGAAGTGGCGCTCGCTTCCCGACCGCTCCCAAAGCGAGTACGCCAAGGCTACGCGGGGGCTTCGAACTGCTGCGCCCGAACGACCAGCCAGAGCACATGCCAGCGGCTCTTCTGGGCCGCGTCGATACAACTCCGATAGCGCTGGTCGATCTCCTCGTGGCTCAGGTGCCCAACCAGTGGTAACCGTTTCATGGTAGATCCTCCCACCGTTGGAGAGGGTTACCTATCAGCCAGATTCGGTATTACACCGTCGTACAGCGCAAGTAGGTCACAACCCGCGTCCCGCGGGATAGTAATAACACCTGCCACATTCTCAACCCGTTCGCCCACCGCCCGCGCCCCTTTTGCACCCGAGGTTCCGATGAACTGGCTCCGCGCGGCACTGGTCCTGTTGGTGGGCGGCACGGGCGCGACCGCGGGCGACTGGCCGCAGTGGCTCGGCCCGAAGCGCGACGGCGGCTCGTCCGAGAGCGTCGAGCCGTGGAAGGGCGAGCCGAAGGTGCTGTGGAAGGCGAAGGTCGGGGTCGGCTTCAGCACGCCCGTGGTGGTCGATGGTAAGGTGTTCGTTCACGCCCGCGTCAACGGGAAGGACCGCGAGGAACTCATCGCACTGGACGCAAAAACGGGCAAGCCGGTCTGGCGCGCGCCCTACGACCGGGGGCCGTACAACAGCGTGCTCAACACCGGGCCGCAGGCGACCCCGACGGTCGCAGGCGGCCGGGTCTACACCTACGGCATCACCGGGTTCCTCACCTGCTTCCAGGCCGACACCGGCAAGCAACTCTGGCAGGTCGACTGCTTCAAGAAGCTGAAGGCCAACCTCCCCCAGTTCGGGGTGTGCTGCTCGCCCCTCGTGGTCGGCAACAAGGTGATCGTCGCGGTCGGGGGGAAGGGGAACTCGGTCGTGGCGTTCGAGACCGAAACCGGTGAGGTCGCGTGGCAGGCGCTGGACGAGCCGGCCGGCACGTCCAGCCCGGTGCTGGTGGTCGCGGGCGGCAAGCCGGGGCGGCTGCCGGAGGTCGCGTTCATGACCACCTTGCGCGTGGTCGGCCTCAACCCGCTCGACGGGTCGGTGAACTGGGAGTACGCGCTGCCGTTCCAGCCGGGCGGCACGCAGCCCACCCCGCTCGTCGCCGGCGACCGGCTGTTCACCAGCACGATGACCAACGGCACTACCGCGCTCCGCGTGACGGCCGGCGAGAAGGTGGCGGCCGAGAAGCTGTGGCAGGCGAAGGACCTGCACGGGTACTTCTCGTCCGGCGTCGCGACGAAGGACCGGCTGTTCCTGGTGACCAACGTGCTGAAGCCGGTGCCGCGCGCGGACCTCGCGTGCGTGGACGCGGCGACCGGCAAGGAGCTGTGGAAGAAGGAGGGGCTCGGGTACTTCCACTTCGGCACGATCCGCACCGCCAACGGCAAGTTGTTGGTGTTGAGCGACGCCGGCGACCTCAAGCTGATCGACGCGACCGCCGACGAGTTCAAGGAACTCTGCTCGGCGAAGGTGTGCGACGGGACGCTCGTGGCGCCGGCGCTCTCCGGCGGCCGGCTCTACGCCCGCGACGCGGAGTTCGTCGTGTGCGTCGATCTCGCCCCGTGATCCCGTGTACGGTCGGCGCACTTCGCGGGTATTGTGAGTCGGCGGCGTTTCGCGGTCCGGGGTCGGGGCAGGGGCGATCCATGCGCGCGCTCGTTGTCGTCGGATGTGCCCTTCTCGTCGCGGGTCCCGTCGGGGCCGCTCCGCCGAACCTCGTCGCGCTCGCGGAGCGGATCGACGCGCACCTCGACGCCCGGCAGAGGGCGGAACAGGTGGTGCCCGCACCCCCGGCCGACGACGCGGAGTTCCTGCGCCGCGCGTACCTCGACCTCACCGGCCGAATTCCGTCCCCGCACGACGTTCACGAGTTCCTCGCGGACAAGGACCCCGACAGGCGCGCCAAACTCATCGACGAGTTGCTCGACGCGCCGCGGTACGCGACCCACCTCGCGGCCGTGTGGCGTGCGGCCCTCCTACCGGAAGCCGCGTCGGACGCGCAGGCCCGCGTGTTCCAGCCGGGGTTCGAGGCGTGGCTGCGGCTGAAGTTCCGCGCCAACACCCCCCACGACGAACTCGTCCGCGAACTGCTCGCCGCGCCCATTTCCGCCGACCCGAAGGCGCCCGAAGCTGTGCTCCGCGACCCGGCCCGGCCGAACGCGCTGGCGTTCTTCGCGGTCAAGGAGGCGAAACCGGAGAACCTCGCGGCCGCGACGGCGCGGGTGTTCCTGGGCGTGCAGATCGAGTGCGCCCAGTGCCACGACCACCCGTTCGGCCGCTGGGAGCGGGACCAGTTCTGGCAGACGGCCGCGTTCTTCGCCGGCATCGGCCGCCAGGGCGACGACCTGTTCGCGCCGGTTTCCGACGCGCGCCGGCGCGCGATCACGATTCCGAACACCAAGCGGTCTCAACCGGCAACGTTCCTCGACGGCACCGAGCCGAAGTGGGCCGACGGGGCGAACCCGCGCGCGGTCCTGGCCGAGTGGGTGGCGTCAAAATCCAATCCGTTCTTCGCCCGGGCGACCGCGAACCGCGTGTGGGGACTGATGTTCGGGCGCGGGATCGTGGACCCGGTGGACGACTTCAGCGAGGCGAACAAGCCGTCGCACCCGGAGTTGCTCGACGACCTCGCGAACGCGCTCGCGGAAGCCGACTTCGACCTGAAGTTCCTCGTGCGGGCGATCGCCCGCACGAAGGCGTACCAGCGGACGAGCGCGAAAACGCACCCGTCGCAGGCGAAGCCGGAGCTGTTCGCGCGGATGGCCGTGAAGGGGATGACCGGCGAGCAACTGTTCGACAGCCTGGCACTGGCGACCGGCTATCGCGAGCCGGGCGGGCGCGCGACCCAGCGCGACCGGTTCCTCGCGCAATTCGCCCTCCGCGGCCCCGCCACCGAGCCCGAAACGTCGATCACGCAGGCTCTGGCGTTAATGAACGGTCAGTTCCTCAACACGGTCACGAGCGCGGAGGGGAGCCCGACGTTGCTCGCGGCGTGCGAGACGCCGGGTATGACCACGGCCGACCGGGTCGAGGCGCTGTACGTCGCGGCCCTTTCGCGCAGGCCGACCACGAAAGAGCGCGACCGGATGGCCAAGTTCGTTGCCGACGGCGGTACGGGTAAAGAGGCCGAGCGGCTGGCCGACGTGTTCTGGGTGCTGCTCAACGGCGCCGAATTCCGACTCAACCACTGACCCCGGAGGGTGCCGTGCGAACCGTTGTGTCCCGGCGCGACGCGCTGAAGTTGTCGGCCGCCGGCCTGACCTCCGGCTGGCTCCCGGCGCTGGCGGCCCGCGCGGCGAACGACCCGGCCCGCAAGCGGGCGTGCGTCGTGTTGTGGATGGCCGGCGGCCCGTCCCAGACCGACACGTTCGACCCCAAGCCCGATCACGCCAACGGCGGGCCGTTCAAGGCCGTCGGCACCGCCGCCGACGGCGTGCGGATCGGCGAGTACCTGCCGCGGGTCGCCGCGCAGATGAAGCACCTCGCCGTCGTCCGGTCAATGGCGACGAAGGAGGGCGATCACGGCCGCGCCACGCTCCACCTGCGGACCGGCAACCTCCCGCAAGGCGGGATCGACTTCCCCGTGTTCGGTTCGCTGGTGTCGAACGAACGCGCGCGCCCGGACGACGACCTCCCCGGCTACGTCAGCGTCAGTCCGCGCGGGTTCGGCACGGCCGCGCTCTCGGCCGGGTTCCTCGGCTCGCGGCACTCGCCGTTGGTGGTCGGCGGCACCGGCGGGGACGTGTTCACGGCCGAGACGGGCGGCGAATTGCGCGTCGAGTACCTCGGGCTGCCGCCGGGCGTCGGCGAGTCGCGCGCCGACGCCCGGCGCGCGCTGCTCGCAGAGGCGGAGGCCGACTTCCTCGCGAGCCGGCCGGGGGCCGCGACCGACAGCCACAAAAGCGCCTGCCGGCGCGCCGGGCGGCTGATGAAGGAGTCGGCGGCGCGTGCGTTCGACCTGTCCGAAGAGAAAGGCGCCCTCCGCGACACGTACGGCCGCAACCGGTTCGGTCAGGGGTGTCTGCTGGCGCGGCGGCTGGTGGAGCGGGGGGTTCCGTTCGTGGAAGTTACGCTCGGCGGGTGGGACACGCACGACAACAACTTCGCCCAGGTGAAGAACCTGTGCGGCACGCTCGACCCGGCCTGGTCGGCGCTCATGTCGGACCTCAAGGACCGCGGCCTCTTGGAAACGACCGTGGTCGTGTGGATGGGTGAGTTCGGCCGCACGCCGGGCATCAACCCGCGCAACGGCCGCGACCACTACCCCAGCGCCTGGAGCGTGGTGCTGGGGGGCGGCGGGATCGCGGGCGGCCGGGCGGTCGGCCGGACGAGCAGGGACGGAATGAAGGTGGAAGAGCGGCCGGTCGGCGTGCCGGACCTGCTCGCGACGGTCTGCCGCGCCATCGGGATCGACCCGACCAAACAGAACATGTCGAACGTGAACCGCCCGATCCGCGTCGTCGATCCGGCGGGCGAGCCGGTTACGGAGGTGCTCGCGTGAGGGCGTTCTTCGCGCTGGCGGTTCTGGCCCTTGCCGTGCCCGTTCGGGGCGCGGATCTCGTGTTCCCGAGCGGGACGCAGGGGGCGCGGCTGCGCGTCGAGTTAACGGACAGAGGCCGTTCACCGGAGGCGGCGTGGGTCGCGTTCCTCGCCGATCTGTTCGCCCACTTCGACCGCGACGGCAACGGCGCCCTCTCCGAAGCGGAGGCCGGGCGCGTGTTCTCGCTCCCGCTGCCGGACGGTAAGGCGGTTGGCCCGAACTTCGCGGCGATGGACGCCGACCGCGACGGCAAGGTGTCGTCGGCCGAGTTCCGCGCGTTCTACCGCGCCCGCGGCTTCACACCGGTAGCCGTGATCGTGCAAGCGGTCCCGGCGGACGCGCTGGGCGATGCGCTCTTCCGCCACCTCGACCGGAACAACGACGGCAAGCTCTCCGCCGCCGAACTGCGTCAG
>JAFKJJ010000281.1 GCA_017306025.1 Planctomycetota bacterium | reverse complement strand
CGACTCGGGCGGCGAGTTCGGCAACCTGCTTGGAGAGTTCCCGACAGCCGGGACACGCGGGCTCATCCATGCCGCCATCGTAGTGATGTGGGCCACGAGTTCTCGCTCCGATTGCAACCGGGCTGGAGCGAGGCGCTAATCAAGTACCCCGTTTCAGCCAGACGAGGAAGAAGTCGGCGAGGTCGGAGTAGGGAATTGCATCGTAGTAAGGCGGATCGGTAAAGAATGCGCTTGCGGAAGTGTCCGAGAGGGGCGACTTGGCGGCGTCTGCAAGCTGGATTTGACCAACCGCAGCACAACGCGAGTAAGCGATTACATCAGCAACGAATTCAATAACGCCGACTATACTCCCTGTCGATTCCGAGAACAGATTAACTTCTGCAAAGTCCCAGACGACCGACATTGCTTGGCGCGAAAATGTGTTCTTAACAACTTCGGAAGTCTTGCTGTTGTCCCACCGGCATAAAGACGAACCACGATCCGCAATGCGGCTCAAAATGGTTCCGAGACAAAGCGTGAGAGCTTCATTTTCGGGCTTGCTCGTCAAGCGAGATAAAATCGTAACACCGGCAAGTTGTCGCGCCGAGAACAGGTCTCCCCAAGTCATCATGCCGTAACGTTGAACCGAGAATGCGCGTCCCGCTCCTTTGCCGCCTCCTACCGGAGTTGGCTCATCCGGAATCGCACTGAGCCCGCCCTCGCGCTTCTCCTCAGCGAGTTCCTTCACGCGCTTTTGAGCCGCAAAAACCGGCAAGTAATCCTTCTCGGTCGCAACGCGATACTGTCGCCCCGTTGTGCCTTCCTTCAACGTGACAACCGCCAGCAGCCGCGCACCGCCGGTGCGTTTGCCGTTCGCGTCGAAGATCACGTCCGCGCCGCCACGTTGCTCGGCAAGCTGCGCCCGCACGCGGTTCGGCGCGAGCACCTTCCCGCAACACAGGCACGTCGCCTTCGCCCGACTCACCGTCCCGCCGCGAACCTCTGCCTCCGACTTCGGGCTGAACACCTCGAACTGCACCATCGGCGCCTTGCACGGTTCTACCGGCCGCAGCGCCCGGTAGCGGCCGTCCTTCTTCGACAGCCAGAACGACTTCACCAGCGGGATCTCGGCCCCGCACCCGCTCGACTCGCACCGCACCGTCCGCGCCCACAGGTACGCGATCGGCTTGGCCCCATCCGGGTCCGTGGGGTAGTACGCCGCCAGTTCCTGTTCGGCCGCCTTCTTTACCTGCTCGCCCGCCGCGCGGAGCTGCTCCGCCAGTTCCGGGCCGTGCCGCGGGATGTCCTCCAACAGCACCTTGTTGATGAGGCACGCGACCGGGTTGAGGTCGGAGGCGAACGCCTCGCACCCCAGCCGCAGCGCCTCCAGCGGGATCGAACCGCCCCCGGCGAACGGGTCCACGACCAGCGGGTCCTCGTCGGGGTGCGCGGCCTTCACCAAGCCGCGGGCCGCGTCGAGGTAGTCCGCTACGCCGGCGTTGTCCCAGTTGGCGAACTCTCCAATGAACTTGAGGATCGCACGTCGCAAGCTCAGGTCGGTGCCCTCGGTGTCGCGGCAGCCGGCGATACGGCGAAGAAATTCGCGGGCCTTCGACTTGAACTCCGGCGGGCAGAGCGGGTCGGCCGGGTTGGGCAGGAGCAGCGCCAGGAGCATCGACCGGCACGCGGCCAGCGGCCGGCGCGCCCACCACAGGTGCAGCGTGGACGGGTGCCCGTGGCGGATCGACTTCTCGCGCGCCGCGTGCGCCGAGACGGTCGCAATGGGGAAGTCCACTTCCGCCAGCCGCTTGCACTCCTTGGGAATCATTCCGCTTCGCCCCGGTACGTGATGTTGATGGAGAGGATTTGATCGTAGAAATGCCGATCTAGCCAGCCCATGAATGCGTGGAGGAGTTGCCAGTGATCATCGGCTTGACTCAACGACTTCACCTCGGCAACGATCACCTCGCAGGCGCTCCGCTGCAACTTGATCCACCCCTTGTACGTCTTGTGCTTCCATTTCGCGCGGTCCTTCATCTTCGCCCCGGACCGGGAAAACGCACCCTGCTTGCTCTCCGACAGCTCCCGTACCTTCTGCACCATCAAGGAGTAAAGATTCACCCCCTCATGGGGAACGATCTGCACGATCCGAGTCATGGGCGGACTCCTCAGGTCATCGCTTTGACGCTCAGCTGGTAGTGTGCCACCTTCGTCACCTCGGCCCACGGGAACCGAGCCGGGTCCTTGAACAGTTTCACGGCCGGCGCCGTGTCGCAATCGGTGACGACGTACAACCAATAACAATCGCGGCGGTCCTCGGCCACCCTCCGCTCGTTGGGGGTCAGGAACACGGTCCCGGTCGCGGCGCCGATGCCCTTCACCTCGATCAAGCGCAACTCGCCCGACTCGGGGTGCATGCTGGTGATGTCGTAGCCGAGGTTCTGCACGCTGACGTCGTCCGGCACGCGCCCCGCGGCCCGCTCGAAGGCCATCACCGCGTCCATCGCGCGCTGCTCGGTCTCGCGGTTCACCTTCAGGTTCTTCACCTCCGGCGACTCGCGTTCGGGGTGCGGCAGAACGAGAATCGTCGTCACCCGCTCGACGCCCTGGAGCGTGAGCGACCGCTGCCGAACGAGTTCGTCGCGCCGCTGCTTTCGGCGCAGGTCCAGCTTGTCGTACTTGTCCTCGGCCTGCTTCAGCCGTCCCTCGGCGCCCGGTTGCTTCTCGGTTACGGCCTCCTGCGCGTTGCCGATCTCCTCGTCGGCCTTGTGGAGCAGCTCCTTCAGCGACAGTTCGACGTGGTCCTCCACGCGCTTCACCTCCGCGACCCGCTCGTCCGCCACTTCCTTGAGGAAGGCGCCGAGGGCGTTGGTCTGGAGCCACGCGAGCGGTTCTTCCGCGAACGCCACGGCCGGGAGTTCGGCCGGTACGGTCGGCGCGGGGACGAGGTCGCCCAGCGCTCCGGGCTCGGCGGGGGTGAGCGTGCCGTCCGCGGCCGTGTGGACCGCGAACAGCCGCTCGTGGGCCGTCTGGCCGAGCCCGTCGACCACCTTCGCGCGGTAGAAGTCGATGCGGGCCGGGTGCTCGTGCCTCAGCGAGTAGAAGCACGCCCCGCGGGCCAGTTCCGGCCGCGCCAGAACGACGGTGTGGCGCCGAACCGCCTCGAACAGCGGGTGGCCGGGGGTGACCCACTCCAGTTCGTGCTTCTTCGCGGTGTCGCGCTCGGTGGTGAACCTAGGGTACTTGTCGGCCAGCACGGGCAGCTTCCAGTCGGCCGCGGTCTCGTAGGCGCGGAGCGCGTGCGGCGTTTTGGGCGGGTCGAACGTGTGCGGCAGTTGGGGGAACGGCCGGAGCGGGAACGGGACGCGGCGTCGGCCAGGAACCGGGCGATCGTTTCGGGCACCACGCGCCGCTCCTGCGCCTTCGCCTTCCGCTCCACGAGCATGTTCAGGTTCAGTTTCTTGGCGGCCAGGCCCTCCAGCGCGTTCTTGCAGATGGCCCGGAAGTGCCCCTCGTCCACGTCCTTGAGGAGCTCGTCTTCGAGGTCGCCCTCGCCGAGCCGCCCGGCGTAGTAGTCGCGCAACACGCGCTCGATCTGCTGCGCCGGCAGCACCTCGCCCACCACGTTGAACACCGCGTCGTCGTCCAGCGCGTTGCGGATCTCCTGGAGCTTGTCGAGCAGCTTCTGCAGGACGCTCCCCTCGATGGTGTTGGTGGCGACGAAGTTGAAGATGAGACAGTCCCGGGTCTGGCCGTAGCGGTGGATGCGGCCCATGCGCTGTTCGAGCCGGTTGGGGTTCCACGGGATGTCGTAGTTGAACAGGACGTGGCAGCACTGCAGGTTGATGCCCTCGCCGGCGGCCTCGGTGGCGACGAGGACCTGCGTATCGCCCGTCTTGAACTGCTGCTCGGCGTGGATCCGGGTGCCCGGCTGCGGGTCCACCGGCTCGCCGGCGTGCATCCCGCCGTGGATGAACCCGACGGTGAACTTCCAGTCGGCCAGCACCTTCACCAGATAGTCGAGCGTGTCGCGGAACTCGGTGAAGATGAGCAGGCGCTTCTGCCGGTCGGCGAAGAAGCCCTCTTCCTTGAGCAGCTCCTTCAGCTTGCAGAGCTTGGTTTCGGTCTGCGCGTCCTCGACGCACTTGGCTTGGGCGGCGAGGTCGCGCAGCTCCGCGATCTCGGTCCGCACCTGCTCGGCGTTGCGGGCGAGGGTCGCGGCCGCGATCTGGCGCTCGACCCGGTCGCGCTCGGCGTCGTCCATCTCGTCCAGCTCGTCCGCGTCGGGCAGGTCGGCGGGCACCGGGGTGTTGACGGCCTTCTTCAGCGCCTCCTCCAGCCGGGTCGCGCGGTTGGTGAGCGACGACCGCAGCGCGAACGTGCTGGACGCCAGGCGCCGCTGGAACAGGGCCATGAGGAACCCGACGGCGCGGGCCTGCGGGTTGTCGCTGGTGGCGGCCGCGGCGCTCTGGCGCTTCACGAACTTGGTGACGGCGCGGTACAGGTCGTGCTCGTCGCCGTCGATGTGGAAGTCCACCGTCCGCGGGATGCGCTTCGTGAAGATCGGGCGCGCCTTCCAGGTGCCGTCCGGCTGGCGCTCCGGGAAGAAGACCATCCGCTCCTTCGTGCGCCGGAGGTAGAACGGGGCGCGGCCGCGGTTCATCGCCTCCTTGATGGACGTGGCGTCGGCGAAGGCGTCCTCGTCGAGGAGCTGGAGGAACAGGTTGAAGTTGTCCGGGTCGCCCTTGTGCGGGGTGGCGGTGAGCAGGAGCAGGTGGTCGGTGGAGTCGCGGAGCAACTCGCCCAGCGCGTACCGGGCGGTCTTGCGGGCGGGCGGCGACCACGACATGCGGTGCGCCTCGTCCACGATGACGAGGTCCCACCGGGCCTGTTTGAGCCCCGGGAGGATGTCGGGGCGCTTGGCGAGGTCGAGCGAGGTGATGATCTGGTCGCGGTCGTTCCACTGGTTGACGCCGAACTGCTCGCGGATGTCGGACCCCTTCATCACCACGAACGTCTCGTCGAACTTCTCCTTGAGTTCGCGCTGCCACTGGAACGCGAGGTTCGCGGGACAGACGACGAGCACGCGCCGGACGAGCCCGCGGAGTTTCAGCTCGCGGACGAGCAGCCCGGCCATGACCGTCTTGCCGGCGCCGGCGTCGTCGGCGAGGAGGAACCGGACCCGGGGGAGCTTGAGCAGGTGGTCGTAGACCGCTTCGAGCTGGTGCGGGAGCGGATCGACGCGGGACATGGACAGCGCGAAGTACGGGTCGAACTCGTAGGCGATGCCGAGGGCGTCGGCCTGGATGCCGAGCCGGATGAGGGCGCCGTCGCCGGCGAAGTCGGAGGTCGCGGTGACGACGTGGAGCCCGGCGAGGTCGGCGGGGGTGAGCGCGACCTTGCGGAACCGCTCGGTGGTCAGCCCGACCACCCCGAGCGTGACCGCGCCGGCCGCGGCCGGCTGAACGGTCTCGACGCGGACGGGTTCGTTGAACAGGGGGCCGGTGAGCACCTGGCCCGGTCGGACGTCGTTCATCCCCGGCACCGTTCGGAGTGTCGGATCGCGTGGGCCGGAGTCCGTCGCTCCTGAAGGCCGCGTGATCGTTGTACACGGACGATACCGCGAGGGTCGCGCGAGCGGTAGGTCCGAAGTGGCCGCGCCGCCCGGCCGGTCACACGCCGAACCGCCGCGTCCGCTTCTGCATCAGGGTGAGCGCCTTTTTCTCCCGGGCGGCGAGTCGCCGAACGACCACCACGAAGACCATGAACCGAACGATTGCCAGGTCGTGCGGCGCGTGGGCACTCACGACCAGCGCCGCGCCCCGAACGGCCGGGTGTCGGCCGTCCACACCCGAGCGCTCCATGAGCACATCGGCCGCCCGAGCGCGACCAGCCGGTCGTGCGACCAGACGGGATCGGTATCTTCGTCCGGCGCGCCGGCGGCCTCAAGATGGGTCCGTCCGGCTCGCGGCCGCGTGCGGGCCGAACCACGTCCGCTCGTCGTCGGTCAGCGGCGAGACTGAGCGGGGCGACGCTCCCCGCGGTCCTCGACCCCCGAGGCCCCGCAGCGCGCCACCGATATTTCGAGAGTGGAGTTCATTGCGCCAACTCTCCGGTGTCATCCTCGGGGCGCGGCGTGTAGTCGAGGTGTCCCGCGGACCGACCGAGGATCTTCGCTCTTGGCGCCTTCCCGACACCCTGATCTAATTAACACTCATTCGAATCGCATTCACCCTTGACTGACCGTTGGTCCGGTAGGGGAGTCGGTATCGGTTGCGACCCCGTATCGGTTGGGATACACGCGATGCCGCCGGAAGAGCCCAAGACGTCGGCCGAAGTGCGCACCCCGATGCAGGTAATCGACGCGGCCATTCGCGAGAACACGAAATGGGACTGGGCGCGTTACACGATGGCCCTGTCGTTCACCGTGACCGCTCTCGGCGCTCTCGTGTGGGGAGTTTGGTACAATCAGGGGTGGCCAGGGTGGCCGGTGGCCAGCGGAGCGACGTCCACGGGCGGCGCGTGGGTCATGATCCGCCACTTGTCCGCAATATGGAAGGCCAACACGTCACTGCGAATGATCGAGTTGACGCTCAGCGATCGAAGAACGGCGAGAGGCGCCCTCGAAGACCTCCGCAAGATATACTTGGAGAGCTTCGGGAAGGGGAAGTAACGATGTGGCGACCGTTCCGACCGAAGCGAACGCCGCTCTCGGTCGTTATAGAGTTGGTGGAGGGCTTCGAGCGGGGCACGGTTCGATTCCCGTGGCCCGAATCGCAGCCGGAACTAGAACCGTCGGCCGCAACCGCGCGGATTCCGGAAGAAGCGCCGACCGCTTCTGACGCGCGAGGAGTGGATCTCCCAACGAACTTCGGGCCGTTCGTTCGGTCCCTTCTCCTCCTCGCCTTTGGGTCTGTGCTGCTGCTCCTTGGGTGGTCGCACGACGGGTCGGTACTGTCCTGCCTCGGCGCAGGCGTTTGCCTACTCGCGTACGGGTTGTTTACCAACTGGGTTTGGATTCAGGCGCCCACCGGGCGCGGCCCCATCCGATTCCTCGAAGAAGTACGCCGGGCGATTGTGTCCCGCGCGCCGAGCCGGCCAAAATAGTGATCTCCTCGGCGTTATTCCCGGCAGCGAGCGGAGCGGGCCTATGCCACCGGAAGAACTGCGGATGTTTCTTTTTGGTGTTCTTGGCGGCCTGTCGGTGGAGGCCATTAATGTCGTCCGAACGTATGAGTCCGGAAAGCCACTGGCCCCGCGCTATACTCGTCCCGTTTATCTCATCGTCCGAGTCCTGCTCGCCCTCGGTGGCGGAGTTGTTGCCGCAGCCCACAAAACGGGCAGCGACCTGCTCTCCCTTCACATCGGCGCATCGGTTCCGGCGATCCTCCAAGTTCTCGCCGCAAAACCACCGGATTGACACGGGATGCCGGTGCTCATGCGGACCAAAAGAGGGTTCGCGTTTTCGGTCCGCTCTTACGCGTTTTTTTGTTGACAGGTCGTCGTCTCAGTAAGACCTTTGAGGTACCGTTACCTCGGCGACAGCGCCCAGACGCGCACACCATCCGAGCCGCGTACCACTTATCCACACGGAATACCCGATCGAATAACTTTGCTTCCGAAGGTGGTTCCGTGGCAAAAAATCGCAAGGGTCGCCAAAAGCGAGTGATGGTCTTAACGGGCGTGATCCGCTCCGAGCCTCCGCACGTAGTAGAACCGACCCCACTTGTAAACCCGGAGAAGAAGCTCGAACTGTGTTGCACGGAACCACAACCCGTATCTTCAGACCGTGGGCTCCGGATCGGGTTCTTCGGTCTCGTGATAGCCGCAGTGATCTTCGCGTTCTTCATCGTGCGCGTGCCCTGGCTGTACCTGATCAAGGCGTTCTCCCTGCTCGGAGCGTACGCGTACTTCACACGGTGGATAGCCGTAAGGGCCCGAGAGCCCAAGCCCGGGAAGTTGGTCCAGTTCCTCGAACGAGTCCGGCGGGCTATCGCCTACGAATCCCCGCCGAAGAAACTCGTACCCGGCGAGTTCGTTCCCGGTGCGAAGTTGTGGGTACTGGAGGAGAAAATCGGCGCGGGCGGGTTTGGCGAGGTTTGGCGCGCCCGCAACACCGCGTCGGGCGAGCTGCGAGCCGTTAAGTTTTGCACGCACTCTGTCGCCCGCGAGCGCCTGTTCGCGCACGAGTCGAAGGTCGCCCTTCATGTGCGTAAGCACACGAACACCGCGGGTGGAGGGCACCCGAATATCGTTCAACTTCTGGATTATAGTCTGAGTACCGATCCCCCTTGGCTGATGTACGAGATCGTCGAGGGCGGGCGGACACTCGAGAATATGATTCCCGAGCTCGCTGCGGTTCCGGTCGCGGATCGCCTCCGCCGCACGGTTGCGCTCATGCGCGCCGTCGCGGGCGCGATCGGTCAGTTCCATCGCATCGACGTGCCCATCGTTCACCGCGATTTGAAGCCGACGAACGTGCTCTTGGACGGCGACGTGCCGCGCATTACCGACTTCGGCATCGGGGGGGCAGCGGTCACAGCTCCCCCGAACGCGCCGGAGCGGGGGTCTGTGCCGACCTTGGACGTACCTTCCCTACTCCGGATCTCCGGGACCCCCTCCCACGCCAGTCCTCAACAGGCGCGGGGAGAACCGCCGGACCCTCGCGACGACGTGTACGCGCTCGGTGTGATGACGTACCAATTGCTCATCGGGCGGAACGGCGTAAAGGTCCAGGGGAACTGGTACAAGCGCCTCAAAGACATCGGCGTTCCCGATCCGATCATCGACCTGATCGGCGATAGTACTTCGGAGGAACCGGCCGATCGACCAAAGGACGCAGCGGAGTGGGCAGCCATGCTCCCGGCGCTGTAAGCGACCGCCAGTAGCAAGAACGCGACGGTCTGGGGGCCGCCCCGTCGAGGAGCCCGAGGGGTGCCCTCGCCGCGTGCCTCGTCCGACGGGACCGGGCCGCGCCGTCCAGCCGCACCCGCACTTACTCGGCCACCCAGTCCAGAGCCGCGAACTTCTCGACCGGCACCCCCGGGCGACGTCGGGATTCGCGGCGGCGTCGCTGTCGTAGGCGATGCAGACCCGACGACCCTTCCACGCGATCGCCCGAAGATCGTCGCTGAGCGCGAGCTCGCCGGCCTTCTTTCCGTTCCTCTTCTCGCGCGGCGCGACCCAGTTCCACACGCCCGGCAGGGACACGCACGGGAACCCGTGCTGGGTCGCGGCGAGCCCCTTTTTGCATCCTTTCGGACTCGGAGTAGATCCCGTTGGCCGCGACGGTCTCGGCCGTCAGCCCCGACGCCTCCAGTTCCGCCCGGTGCCGCGGCAGGAGCACCGGCGCACCCGCGCCGGGGTCGGGCGGCGCGCCGTCGATCACCGGTTCGGCGGTGCGGTCGCCCCGTTCGG
>JAFKJJ010000280.1 GCA_017306025.1 Planctomycetota bacterium | reverse complement strand
CCTTTGTCTTCTTTTTGTGCCCTTTTGTGCCTTTTTGTGGCCAATCTGCCTTATTTCGCAATCCTCGTCGCGGGCGGGGTGACGAACGCCTCCGCCATCGCGTTGCACTGTTCCGCCGTCATCTCGCCCTCCTGAACCCACACGCGGTACTTCAGCTTCAGCGGCTTGCTCGGCGTGAGGTCGTACTCGAAATAGTCCCCGAAGCGGCCGTAGTTGCGCTCGCTCCCGCGGGTCTCCTTCGGGTTGTCCGGGTGGTTGATCCGCAGCACCGTGTACCGCTTGTCGCCGGTCACAAAACTGACCGCGTTCCACGGCAGGTCGATCGTCCGCTTGTCCGCGCCCTTCGGGTCCCAGTTCCGCGTCTCGTTGATCTTCCCCTTGCCGTCGGGGCGCAGATAGTAGGTGTTCTTCTCGCCGTTTTTTGCCACCTCCTGGTTCGCACGGAAGTGGAACCCCGCGTGCTGCGGGTCGCCGTCGAGCCGCACCTTGTCGAGCTTGGTGGAGAGCACCGTGCTCCAGTCGATGAGCGTACCGCCGGGGACCGCGTACGCCGTCACCTCGCGCCCTTCGGTCGCGAACGTGTTGCCGTCCTTGCCGTGCCACGAGATCAGGGAGCGCTGGCGGCCGAACACCTCGCCGGCCTCCGTCGCGAGCGTCTTCTCGTGCTCGCTGAACACGTCGTTCGTGCCGTGCCAGATGTCCGCGGTCTGCTTGTCACCGTAGCTGATCTTGTTGAACCCGAAGAACAGCCCGCGGTGGTGCGGAAACAGCCCGTCCTTGTTGGTCTTCGCGCTGGAGTTGGTCAGCACCAGTTCGCCCTTGACCGGGTCGTAGACGTTGTGGAACGGCTTGAACGTGTAGAAGTGGTCCTTCGGGTCGTGCTTCGGGTGGAAATACTGCAGCACCTTGCGGCCGTCGAAGGTCAGTTCCGAGACGCCGTCTTTTTCTTCGCCGAATTTGAAGTGCGGCGGCGCCTTCATGTAGTTGAGCGTCCCCGGCGTAACGGTAACCGTCTCGCCGGCCTTCAACTTCGGCAGCACGCACACAAGTTGCTTACCGTCGGCGGTGATCTGAGCCGCGGCGTGAAGGCCGTTGGGCAAGTTGACGACGTTCACCGCGTTCGCGCCGGCCGGCAGCGGTGCGGCAACCACCACGTTCGTCTGATCGGTCTTCAGGCCGGTCACGGCGATCTTCTGCGCGCTCGCGGGGAGCGCGAGCGCGAGCACCAGGGCGAATGCGGGCAGCGTGCGGGTCATGGGGGCACTCCGGGAAAGGTCGGCCGCGGCGCGCCGCACGGTGTAAAATGTGGCTGCCCGGCATCGTGGATCGCGGCCTGTCGCGGCGAAGCGCCGCTTTACGGCCGCTCCACGAGGAGGAACACCATGAGCGTATCCGCCGCCGAGTTGACCGCCAAGAAGTGTACCGCCTGCGAGGGCGACACGCCGCCGTTCACGAAGGAGCAGATCGCCGAGCACCTGCCCGCGGTGCCGGAGTGGAAACTCTCCGACGACGGCAAACTGATCCGCCGGAAGTACAAGTTCAAGGACTTCGTCTCCGGGCTGGCGTTCCTTCAGAAAGTCGGCGCGGTTGCCGAAGAGGAACAGCACCACCCGGACCTGCACCTGACCGGCTACCGCAACGTCGCGGTGGAGTTGACCACGCACGCGATCGGCGGGCTGTCGGCCAACGACTTCATCGTCGCCGCGAAGATCGACACGATCAGCTGAACTCATTCACACAGCAGAAGGCCCTTCGATGTCCGCACGCGATCGCCTCAAGGAACTCTTTCGCCAGCGCGCCCTCCAGTTCGGTGACTTCACGCTGGCGTCGGGCAAGAAGAGCACCTATTACGTCAACTCGAAAAAGGTGCTGTTCCACGCGGAGGCGATCACGCTCCTCGGCGAGTTGCTCTACGAAGCTGCCAGCGACCTCGAGTTCCAGGCGATCGGCGGCCTCGAAGTCGGGGCGATCCCGATGGCCGCGGCGGCACTGACGGCGTTCCACCGACACGACCGACACCTGGAAGGGTTCTTCGTCCGCAAGAAGACGAAGGAGCACGGTGCGAAGGAACTGGTGGAGGGGCAGGTAAACGCGGGTGATAAAGTGGTCGTCATCGACGACGTACTGACGACCGGCGGGAGCGTGGTTCAGGCGATCGAGGCCGTCGAGGCGAAAGGCGCGACGGTGCTCCGCGTGGTGTGCATCTGCGATCGCCTCCAGGGCGCCCGCGAGGCGCTGGCGAAGTACGACTTCCGCCCACTGTTCACCGTCCGCGACTTCGGGATCGAACCGCCGGCACAGAGTTAAGAAAAAGAGCCACGGATGAACACAGAAGACACGGATCGGGCAGAAGAAGAGAGTTGATTTGAACTCGCTCTTCTGCCCGATCCGTGTCTTCTGTGTTCATCCGTGGCTCTTCCGACTTCTCAATCCTTCGCCACGGGGCGGAGCAACCGGGCGGCGTAGCGGCCGAGGCGGACGAGCAGCACGCGGTTCAGATAGCCGGTGGTTACCTTCGCGCCGACCTTGCCCAGCACCTTCCCGACCACGTTCGAGCTTACCCCCACGCCCACGACGTTCATCGCCTCGTGGAACAGTTGGTCGTACTGCTCCTCCGCGAGCTTCTCCCACTCGGTCCCCTGCCCCGCCAGGTACGCGTTGAAGAACGTGCGGCCCATCAGCACCGCCGTGCCGGTGCGGCCGGCGCGCAGGTTGTAGAGCTGGCACAGGTCCGAGAGCATCGAGAACGTGTAAAAGAGGGTCGCGCCCGAGTCGATCACCGCGTTCGGGGCGACCGCGGTCACCACCCAGATGCGGCTCGCCCAGTACTTCGTGCGCCCCTCCGCGGCCGCGTCGATCACGCTCTGGAACCCGTCGCGGAACCGCGCGAACCACTGCTCCGTGGATGCGAACTTGTTGTGGTCGAGCAGTTCCGCCCGCACCACCTTCAGCCGGGTGACGGCCTCGTCCGTCAGCCCGAGGGTCGCGAGCGCGCGGCGGTCCTTCTCGGTCTCGATCGGGTAGGTTTGCAGGTAGGTTTCGATCTGCCGCCGCGCCTCGGCGGACTTGGCGGCCGCGAGCCACCGCAACCGCGTGCGGTTCGACAGCTCCTTGATGCCCTTCACGCGCAGTTGCCGGTTCTCGCGCATCCGAACGTAAATGAACGCGAACCGGAGGAACGAGTACAACACGCACGCGCCGAACAGCCCGAGGCCGGCGAACCCGACGTACCGCATCCACGGTTCGGGTAGCCCGTTCAGGACCTGGATGAGCTGCGCGGTCTGGTTGAAGAGGAACACGCCGAACACGCCGGTGATGCCGAGCAGGAACGCGAACGCCAGCGGCGAGCCGAACCAGCCCAGCCAGCCGAGACCCGTGGGGTCGGAGGCGAGCAAGAGTTCGGCTTCGGCGACGTCGCGGGCGGCCTGCTCCTCGTCGAGCAGTTTCAGCGCCGCGAGGTCCGCGGCCGACAGTTCCGCGAGGTCCGCGGGCACCTGCGGCGGGCGGCCGAGTTCGGTCTCGCCCGGCCGCAGTTCGGGCGGCGCTTCGGGGGCCTCGCGCACGGGGAGCGCGAACCCGTTGGGCGGCGGGGCGACGGCGGCGCGGCCGACGCCGGGCACGCCGATCCGGAAATCGTCATCCTCGGGCTTCATAAGTTGACCCTCACGGTCAAACGGCGTTCACGGGTGCCGTCATTGTAACCGACTTGCGGACGGAGTGCGCCATACCTACATTGAAGCCGATCACCGCTCCGGAGTATCGCGTCATGGACTCACCGAAGCAACCGTCCGCCCCGTCTCATTTCAAGCCGATGACGTTGGCCCTGGCCGGCTTCGGGCTGGCGCTGGTCGCCGTGCTGACGGTCGCGTTCCAGCAACTGCCCGTCGAGTACCGGGTGTGGAACGTGTCCGTGATCGGCGGGCTCGCGCTGTTCGCGGCGGCCCGGCTCGGGTTCTGGCCGGGTGTGGCGTTCACCGCGGCGGCCATCGCGCTGAAGGACGTCTGCTACTACCGGCTCACCGACTGGTGGGAGCCGTACCCGCTCTCGTGGGCGTATTTCAGCGTCTACGCGCTCGTCGGGTGGGTCCTCCTCCGTCGTTCCGCGTCTGCGGGCCGCGTCGCGGTCACGGCCCTGGGGGTCAGTCTAGGGTTCTTCGTGGTCAGCAACTTCGTGAGCTGGCTGGAGCAGGCCCTGCCCTACGGGTATTCGTTCGAGGGGCTCGTGAATTGTTACGCGGCCGCGGTTCCGTTTTACCGCGGGACGTTCCTGGGCGATCTGATGTTCAGCGTGGGGCTGTTCGGGGCACACGCGGTGCTGAGCCGGGCGTACTTCCCGGCCGAGCGCGTGAGTGCGGCGACCAAAGAGGTTCGCGACACGGAGGGACACTGGTGAAATACGCGGCGGTCATCGAATACAGCCAGGACAAGGCGCTGGTGGACTCGCACCGCCCGGCGCACCGCGCCTATCTGACGAGCCTGATCGAGAAGAACCAGCTCTTCGCGTCCGGCCCGACCGAGGACGGTTACGGCGCGCTGATCATTTACGAGGCCGACTCGCCGGAGGCGGTCGAGGCGCTGATGAAGGCGGACCCGTTCTTCGCCGCGGGCGTGTTCCTGAAGTGGACCGTCAGGCCGTGGAAGATGGTCTTCTTCAACGCGAACCTCGCCCCGAAGGCGTGAACCACGAGCGGCGAGCCGCTCAACTCGGATTCGAGACGGCCGATGGGCACGGTGGTGGCCTACTTGCGTTGTACGGCGGGGTGAGTGAGCCACTCGTTGAGTGACCAGACGTGGTCGGTCAACCCGGCGGCCATCGCCGGCGTCTGCGGCCGCCACTTCCCGCCCGCACCCTTCCGCCGCAGGGTTTGAACCGGCCAACAGAAGTTGTAGCTGAAGTAACCGAACGCGCTTGCTGCCCGGTGAACGTCCCCGTTCTTCGAGAAACCCGTACGTCTTCCGCGTCTTGCGGCTGCAACGGCTCCGGTCCGTTGTGACGCTCGACTTGGCTCTAGCACGGCTCCGAGCGGCGGAGGGGCAGTCACTGGCGGATCACGGGGCGATGGTAACGGGTGAATAGGTATTGTCACGCCGCGGGCAACAATGCCGGTGCCGTGTCTCGATGGAAGTGAGCCCGCACCGCCTCGCTCAGCCATGCGAAGGCGTTATGGCCGGACCGACGGCACGTCTCGATCACCGTCAGCATGCGCTCCACGAAGCGACTCCCGGACGGCGATCGCGTGCCGAAGGACAACTTGCGCCAGATGACCGCGTGGCGCAGCGCGCGTTCGGCCGCGTTGTTGGTCGGGTCCACGCCGTCAGCCGCGAGGAACGTCCAGAGGCGCCGGTAGTGCTCGACCAACTCCTTGCAGAAGCGGTGGGTGCGTGGGTTGAAGTAACCGCGCAGCAGGAACCGGCCGATCTCGTGGCGAATCGGTTGCATCCGCCGCACGCCGGTTCGTCGTTGCAGCGTGCCGTCACGGACGCGCGTCCACAACGCGAAGGGTTCCCGGGTCGAGCGATCGCCCGCACCGACGGCATTCGGTGGGGGCGCAGTATACGACGGCCTGGCACTGATCGGCGGGGATCAATGCCCGCTCGGCCTTGGGATGTCCATGCGGTCCGCCGCGTCGCTTTCGGGATCGAGACTTGGGCGGTGCGGGCTTGGCGTGCGGGTGTGGGTAGTGACCTCCGACGAGAAGGGGAAACCCAGGCCGTTGCCGGCGCGGGCAGCCGTTTTCTGGAAGACGCCCGCGACACCGAAGAGGATGGCCGGGAGAAGTCCTCCGACGAGTAAAGCGAGGGTCACCTTCGACATGCGGGAACCGCTCACTGGGGTGGACGTTGGTCGGGCGTTCCCGGTGGGAGCAGAGTAGTGAAGGCGGGGGTGGCGAGTTGGGCAAGGGCGGGGTCGAGAGCTACAAGACAGCTGCGCTCGGTGTCGCGGCTCATCACGAGTTCGAGGTCGTCAAGCGAGAGTTGACTGCCGGGCGGAAAGCCGTCGAAAATACTCGCGAGGCGACGCAACTTCCAGGCGCCGGGACGGCAGTAAGGTCCGAGCAAGAGGTGAGAAATCGCGACGAACCAACTTCATTGCGGTTCACGGAACGAGTTGCTGCAACGGAGGGCCGAAAGAAAGTGGCAGTTAAAACCCCGGAAAGGCGGAAAAGGTGGAACGTGCGGAAAGGTGTTCAAATAAAAACCCCTGATTTCCCAGGGGTTTTGAGTTGCGGCGGTAGGATTTGAACCTACGACCTCCAGGTTATGAGCCTGGCGAGCTGACCGGGCTGCTCCACGCCGCGTCACGTTGTGAAGGTATCATACACACCTCTTGCGCTATCGGAAAGGGTATCTCGCACACTTCTACCCAAGGAGGTCAGTTCACGGTTTGTGGGAAGTCAGGCGGTGTGTGCAGGCCGGGATAGGAAATCCCCACCCCCATCTTGACGCAACCGCAAGGCAGGACGATCCATGCCGACCCCCCGATTCACACCCGAGGAACTCCAGCAACTCCACGACATCGCCCGAGCGTGGGCCAAGATCGTCTCGAAGCGGGCCTTCGGCGACGACGGACCCGGACTCGACGTGGACGTCCGGACCGTCGAGCAGATCGCCACCGCTGCCGCACACGGGCTGACCGAAGGAACCCTCCAACGGCTCCTCGAACAACAGGCCGGCAAGCTCCCCGAGGAGCAACCGTGTCCCGACTGCGGCAAGCGCTGCCCCACCCAGTCACGCACCCGACCGCTCACCGCACAGGGAGCCGCGGTTCAGCAAGTCGAACGCATCGCCCACTGTCCCGATTGTCGGAGGGACTTTTTCCCCCTGCGGGTAGCTCTGGGCCTGGATGAACACGGCTACAGTTCCGGGGCCGACCACCTCGAATGCACCGTCAATATCGAGGTACTCTCCAACTGCCGGTGCTCCACTCGACCGTGCCCCTTCTCCGTACTCCGGGCCAATCGCGGACCGGGCTGCGGTTCGGTCGGAGGAACCCGACCTTCGGGGGGAAAAAGTCGCGGCGGTGGCCGCGAATGCCAGCCCCGCGTCGATGTCAACCGCCAGCGCGTGCTGTTGTCTTTGACCACCAGTACGTAGTCGTCGGTGCGCCCACGGACCGCTTCGCACACCTCGGTTTGTGTGAACATGGCGTCGCCGGTGAAGATGTATCCGCCCTCGCGCCGGGGGAGGATGTCGAGCAACTCGAGCGCGGCCTTGTGTTCGTTGGTCCTGGCGTCCACCCGCAGTTGGGCCAAAACCGCCCGCACACGGGGGGCGTAGGCCGCCAACAGGTGCGTGCCGGGCAGTTGTGCGGACGGTCGGGCACTACCCCGCAGGCACTTGCCGTCGATGTTGACGACCAAGGGATCCTCGGGCGGGAGTCGGGCCGCCATCCAGGCCGTCAGGACCGCTTCCAGTGCCGCCACATCGACGCGCGGGAGCAGTTTGGAGAGCATCGAGGCCGTGGGCAGCCGGCGCCGCGGGAACCCGAGCAGCAGAGCGAACTCGCCCCCATAATCGTCGGCCAGTTGGGCGATGGCTTCGGGCGAGCGGTGCCCCAGGAGGATGCCGACAACGAGCAAGGCGAGGATCGGGGGAAACGGAAACGAGCGCCCCCCTTGCGCGATCGGGGATCGGGAACCGTAGCGAGGGCGGCCAACAGACACGGGTTGCTCATCGGAATCGTCCGGGTACCCACCGCAGGCCGAGTGCGTGCGGCAAAGCAACCCAAATAGCAACTCCCCCAAAACCACCAAGGTGAAACTTTCAATGAGCCTGCACCCATACGGGTATACGGGCCGCCCACGGCGCGTTCCGGCTTGGTTCGATAAACGGTCCGAGCTACACTGAAGTTCTCCCGCAACACGCCACGTGCGACCCTCGCCGATCCCTCTCGCCGGTCGAACGGCCACCGCATGCCGGACAGCTCCGCGAACACGAGCCCGCTCCTGGCGCACATCGGGCGGTTCCGCGCGGGCGACGCGAGCGCGCTGAACGAGTTGATCCGGCTCGCCGGCGTGCGGCTCGAAGCGCTCACGCGCCGGATGCTCCGCGACTACCCCCGCGTCCGCCGCTGGGCGCAGACCGACGACGTGCTACAAAACGCGCTCGTCCGGCTGTGCCGCGCGCTCGATCAGGTGCGGCCCGCGAGCGCCCGCGAGTTCTTCGCGCTCGCCGCAACGCAGGTCCGCCGCGAACTGCTCGATCTCGCACGCCACTACTCCGGCCCGGAGAACGCCGCGGCGCACCACGAGAGCTGGGCCGCCGAACCCGGTGGGCCGCACGTCCCGCCCGACCGTTCCGACCTCACGAACGACCCGGTCGCGCTCACCGACTGGCGCGAGTTCCACGAACAGGTGGCCGCCCTCCCCGACGCCGAGCGCGAGACCTTCGGCCTGATCTTCTATCAGGGCCTGACGCAAGAAGACGCGGCCGACGTGCTGGGGGTGTCGGTGCGAACGGTCCAGCGCCGGTGGCAGGCCGCCATGCTCGCCCTGCACCGCGCCCGCGGCGGCGAGGCCCCCGGCGCCTGACCCCGTGCGAGGGCCCCGACGTGTCCGGTTCCGACGCGATCGACGAGCTCCTCGTCCGCTGGCAGGAGCTCCGCCGGCACGGTGAGGCGCCGTCGGTGCGCGAACTGTGCGCCGATCACCCGGCGCTCGCGGCCGAACTGCAACGGCGGATCGACGCGTTCGAGTCGATGGAGGCGATGCTCGGGCTCGGCCCGCGGGGCACGCTCCCCGCAACCCCCGACCCGCACGCGGTCCCGCCGCACCTCGCCGAAAAGCTGCTCCCGCTCGGCTACGACCTCTGCGAAGTCATCGACCACGGCGGGATGGGCGTCGTCTACAAGGCCACGCAGATCGAACTCCGCCGCACGGTCGCGCTGAAGATGATCGCGGGTCTGCGGGTCGGGCCGAAACAACTCGCGCGGTTCCGCGCCGAGGCCGAGGCGGTCGCCCGGTTGCAGCACCCGCACATCGTCCAGATTTACGAAGTGGGCGAAGTGGACGGGCACTCGTTCTTCTCGATGGAGTACGTGGAGGGCGGCACGCTCGCGCACCGGCTCGAAGCCGGCCCGCTCCCGCACACCACCGCGGCCGAGCTGGTGGAGGTGCTGGCCCGCGCCGTCCACCACGCCCACACGCGCGGGATCGTCCACCGCGACCTCAAGCCGGCCAACGTCCTCCTGCGAGTGGGCAGTGGGCAGCAGGCAGTGGGCAGTGAAGGCGGGACATCCGCTTCCTTCTCTCTGTCCACCGATCACCGCCCACCGCCCACTCTCCTGCCGAAGCTGACCGACTTCGGCCTCGCCAAGCGGCTCACCCCCTCGTACATGGCGCCCGAGCAGGCCCGCGGCGAGACGCGCGCGATCGGCCCCGCGTGCGACGTGTACGCGCTGGGGGCGATCCTGTACGAGGCGCTCACCGGCCGCCCGCCGTTCCGGGGCGGGAGCCTGCTGGAGACGCTCCGGCAGGTTCTCGCGGACGAGCCGGTTCCGCCGCGGCGCGTGCGGCCCGGCGTCCCGCGCGACCTCGAAGCGATCTGTCTGAAGTGCCTGGAAAAGAAGTCCGCGCGCCGCTACGCGAGCGCCGAGGCGCTGGCCGACGACCTGCGCCGGTTCGCCGCGGGGCTGCCGGTCGAGGCGCGGCGCGGCGCGGTCCCGGCGCGGGCACTCAAGTGGGCGCGCCGGCACCCGATCCTCCTGGCCGCGGTGTCACTGGTGGCGGGCGCCGCGGTCGCGGTCGCCGGCCGCGGGTACGCGGACCGCCTGCGCGAAGAGGCGGAGCGCGAGCGGCTCCGCGCGCGGGCCGTCGCGGTCGCCCCGCAGGCGCGCGAGATCCTGAACCGGCACTGCTACGAGTGCCACGGCGACGCGCGGGCCGAGCGCAAGCTCCACGTCTTCAGCCGCGCGTCGCTCCTCGACGCGGGCCGGAGGAACGTCGTCCCCGGCGACCCGGAGCACTCGCGGCTGCTCCAGCGCATCCGCGACGGCACCATGCCGCCCGAGTACGACAAGGAGGAGGGCGACCGGCGCTGGCTGCCCCGCGTGTCGGAAGAGGAGCTCGCCGTCCTCCGGGAGTGGATCGTGGGCGGCGCGCCGGAGTTCCCGCNNNNCGACCCCGCCGGTCGTTCCACGGTCCGAACTGGCCGCCGACGTTTACGCGCTCTTCCGCGCGAAGTGTTTCGTGTGCCACAAGGGCCAGGAGGCGGGGGGCGGGATTCGGATTCTCAATCACAATCTGTTGCTGCAACGGCTCGTCGTGGTCCCCGGCCGGCCGGAGGAGTCAGAGGCGTACCAGTTGCTCCTGCCCGACGCGAAACTGAGGATGCCGCCTGAGCGGGACGAGGACGGCCAGCCCCTGGAACCGTTAACGGAGGCGGAGATCGCGAAGGTCCGCGCGTGGATCGCGGCCGGCGCACCGCCCTTCCCGGCCGTCCCCAAGAAGTAATTCGGGTGGCGGGTAAATGCCGCGGGCTTCGGTGTGGTCCGGTCACTCCGTGACCGGTCCGAGACGCGCGGACCACCGGTACGAACGGTCCCCTCGCCCCTTCCCCCGTAAAGCCACCGGTCACGGAGTGACCGGACCACAGCCGGCAGGCACTTCCTGGTAATCGTATAATTCGGATGGCGCGATTGTGGCCATCACGGCAGGGTGTGATGGCCACAATCACGCCTCAACACAGCACACGGATCGGATTGCCCTCGCACCGCCGACCGGGACGGCCGGTCGCGTCGAGCGACTCCGTGCGCAGCGGTAGCCCCATGAGGTGGTAGATCGTCGCGTGAACGTCCTCCGGCGCGCACGCGCCGTCTCGCGGGTACGCCCCGATCCGGTCCGACGAGCCATACACCACGCCGCCGCGGATTCCGCCGCCCGCGAACAGCCCGCTGTAGCACCGCGGCCAGTGGTCGCGGCCGCCGTCGCCGTCCGCC
>JAFKJJ010000279.1 GCA_017306025.1 Planctomycetota bacterium | reverse complement strand
CTTCGCCCTACCCGACTCGAAACTCACGGCCGCCGCATCCGTCCCCTCGCCGTGCATCGCCTTCGCCGCCGCCCCCACATGCTCCGGGGCATGGAACACGTCGAGGACTTGCCGACAACCCGGGAATTGAACCGAGGCCGCATTCCAGATCCACTCCGCCCCGTCCCCCAGCACCGTCAACTCCGATCCCGAACCGATGCCCCGTCGGTCCGCCCAGGCCCGCCAATCCGAACGGAACGTCTCGATCCCTTCGATGTCCGCGAACGCGACTTGTGCGGTCGGCCCGGGTCGCTCCCGGTCGGCCCACTCGCTCGGGTCGGCCGCCGGACCCAGCGGGCGTTTGGCGAACGCAATCAACTTCCAATCCCGCCACCCCGCGGTGGTGTTCACCTTACCGGCGTCGGTCTGGACCTCAACCTCGCCCTCGGCCTCGCGGAACGGAGCCGCGGCGGCCGGTTGTGTTCGCACCCACCGCTTCATCGCTTCCGCCTCGGCCGAGCAACGCCGGCGCAGCGTCTCGCCGCTGACGGGGATGCCGCACAACTCGTCCAGCCGCTGTGCGGCGATGTCGAATGACCCGTCCCCGACCAGCCGACAAGCCGAGCGAAGCACACGCGGGCGGAGGTACCCCTCGATCCCCAATACGGCGTCCGCGAGGTCGTCCGCGCGGCGGCAATCCGAACATCCGAAGTGTCGGCGTGTGACGGTGATGGGTCCGAAGGTCGTCAGGACCGTGCGCTCGTCCGGCCCTCGGCTGTGTCGTACTCGCCCGCACTCGCAGGTGCGGGTCGGCGCCCCTTTTTTTCGGCGGCAGCCGCGCGTCGCGCGACGGCAGCGGTGAGCAGTTGGCGGGCGTGCTGGTGACCCGTCTCGACGGCAGCGGCTTCGCACCGAGCGAGAACCTGGCCGTGCGGGGCGGCATCGGAGAGGGAGAGCAACTCCCGGCGACGCGTCAGGCAGAGTTCCACGTGAACTCGCTCGTCATCCGTTAGGTGGAACGTGACCGGAATGGCGTCCATGCCAAGACTCGTTGACGGGAAAGTGAGCAATGGGTCGGAGTTTGCCTCAAAAGTGCCCCGGTGGATACACCAACTCGAAACCGGTGGCATACCCGGGTGTTACGGCGGCGCGGGTGCGGTTATAAGGAATGGACCGGCCTTTGTGGTCCGGTCACGGAGTGACCGGTTTACCGCTGCGGTGCGGTCGTGCGTCGGGCGCCGTGCGTGCCACCGCACCGGTCACGGAGTGACCGGACCACATTGGGAACAGACCGAAGGTGCGCGTGTATCGAAGTGTACTGTTCCTGCTCATCGCGGTCGGCTTCGCGGGGTGCGCGGAGCCTCAGCCGCCGGAGTTTCTCTCGAAAGAGCACAGGTTCCGTGTGCGATTCGGGAGCCCGCCGAAGGTGTACGACCAGCCCGACAACGGCATCCCCACGCAGCTCTTCACGGTGGTTGCCCCAAACGGGGCGTATACCGTGCGCGCCTACGAGTTGCCGGTCCCGGCCGACGCCGCGGCACAGACCGCCGACAGGTTGCTCGACGAGGCGAAGGGCGATCTGCTCCGCTCCGTCGGCGGAACGCCGACCGCGGGCGAATCGGTCGTCCTCGCCGGGAAGTACCCCGGCCGCGCGTTCGCCGCGACGGCAGCCCGGCCACAACCGGGACTTTTGCGCGGACGGATCTACCTCGCCGGGACGCGGCTCTACAAGGTGACCGTGTTCGGGGCACCGGATTTCGTCAACTCGCCCGACGCGACCGCGTTTCTGGACTCGTTCATGATCGTCGAGTAGCGCGGAACGCGGAGTGAAAGAGCGAAGACCAGAAAGCACATCGGCTCCGGTCTTCGCTCTTTCACTCCGCGTTCCGCGCTCCGCACTCCGCGCTACCCTCGCGGGTCCGGCACGAAGCCGTCCACCGTGATCGCGGCCGGCTCGTCCATCTCGGTGCCGGGCATCAGCTCCATCATCGCCCGCACGATCTCCTCGCGGATCGAGACGAACGCGGCGCCGGCCGTGGGGTCGAACTGTCGGCCGAGCTGCCGCTCCACCTCGCCGAACGCCCACGCGGGCGGCTTGCCCTTCTTGTTCTCGTGGTACGGGCGGTTCGAGGTCATCGCGTCGAACGCGTCGGCCACCGCCACGATCCGCGCCAGGAGCGGGATCTGTTCGCCCGCGAGCCGGTCGGGGTAGCCGGTCCCGTCCCACCGCTCGTGGTGGTTGCGGACGATCGGGATGATCGGCCCCATCTCGGGCACCGACGAGAGGATCTCCGCACCCTTGACCGTGTGCGACTGCATGATCGCGTACTCCTCGCCGGTCAGCCGCCCCGGCTTGCGGAGGATCGCGTCGTCGATGCCGATCTTGCCGATGTCGTGGAGCGGCCCGCCGATCTTGATCAGTTCGAGCTGGTCCTCGGGCAGCTCCAGCTTCTCGCCGAGCATGGTCGCGTACCGCGTCACCCGCTGCGTGTGGTTGCCCGTGTAGTCGTCGCGGAGTTCGACCGCCTGCGCCAGCACCGACACCGTCTTGAGGAACTGGTCCTTCTGCCGGCGCAGGAGCTGCGCGGCCTCGATGGCCGCCGAGACGTGCGCGGCCAGCGCGTCGGCCAGGTGGAGGTCGTCCTCGGTGAACGGGCTCTGCCAGAAGCTGCGGTCGAGGTGCAGGACGCCCAGGCGCTTGCGCGGGGTGCGCAGGAGCACGCACATGACGCTGGCCATCGCCCCGTCGGCGATGCTCTGGGTCACCTTCGTCTCGTCGTCGGCGGTGAGCGTGCTGTAGAGCAGCGACACGCCGCTGGCGAAGCAGCGGGCGGTGAGCTTCTTCGAGTAGTGGAACCGGCCGGGCGGTTCGCCCTGACCCACCGCGAGCGCCCGCAGGCGCATCTTCGGGTCCGAGCCGTCGCTCTCGGCGAGCACGATCGCGCCGCGCTGCGCTTCGAGCACGCTGACGGCGTCGTTGAGCACCGCGTCGAGGAGCTGGTCCTCGCTCTGCATGTTGACGAAGTGGTGCCCGGCCCGGAGCAGCGCGAACATCTGCTCGCCGGCCCGCGGCATGTGGTTGCGGTCGTACGCGAGGCGCCGCAGCCCGTCCTCGAAGGTCGATTGTGTGGCCGCGATGACGTGTTGATTCGACGGCGGGCCGTCGGGCGTGGCCTCGGTCATCTCCACGATGACCGCGACCTTGCCGAACTGCACGATGTCGCGCGCCTTGAGCGGCTGCTCGCCCGGTCCGATGCGGACGCCGTTGACGTAGGTGCCGTTGGTGCTTTCGAGGTCGCGGACGTGCCACCCGTCGTCCCCGCGGCGCACCTCGGCGTGCCGGCGGCTGACCGAACTGTCGTCGAGAACGATTTCCAACGAGCCGAGCCGGCCGGCGCGCAGGAGCGTCTCCGACTCCCACACCTGGCCCTTGATGTCGCCGCTAATGCCGCGCAGGCGCAGGGGACGCTTCACGACCCGACTCCTCGACCGCTCATTCGCGTGGTTGTACGGCCCGCCCCGGTTGGATCAAATGTACCATGTGGCGCGGCCGTTTGCTGTTGCGAACTCTGTCGAACGCGGCTTTCTGTTTAATACAGATTCCGGCCGAATCTGAAATGACACGCCGCAGGTTCAGAAAAGTGGTTCGACGGCGGAAGATGGGCAGATTCAGAACAGTGGGCAGTAGGTAGTGGGCAGTGAGTAGAAGTCCAACCACTGTTCGGCTGCTTTTTCTTTTCCTCTTCTCTGCCCACTACTCACCGCCTGCTGTCCACTCGATTCGTCAGGGGCGGTCTCCGGTTCGCCCGAGCACCGCGTCGACGCGGTTGGCGCCGGCCGCGACGTGGCCGAACACGTTGCGGTAGATGTCGTCGCCGTGCGGGCCGACGTGCGGTGAGGTGGTGGGGCGCACGTTGCCGCCGACGAACAACACGTTCATGACCCGGCCGTGCGGCGAAACCGAACCGCCTCCCGGCGCGGCGCTCGCCGCGGGCAGGTCGGCGGTGATGGGCATCAGGTCGTTGTCGTCGGCCGGGTCGGAGGTCGCGTTCGGCCGGCGCAGCCCGACGAGCTCGTCGTTCGGTCCGCGGAAGCCGAGCGTGTAGGTGTACGCGGGGCAGTCGGGCGATGCGGGGCAGCCGGGCTTGTACCCGGCCGGCAGATGGCCGTGCTCGACCAGTAGCGCCGCGAACGCGTCGGCGGTGGGGATCGTCGCGGTGCCCACTTGCGGGTAACGGCCCTGCGGGTCGTTGTCCGCATACCCATTAAGTCCGGAGTTGAGCGTGCGGAGGCTGTTCTGACACGCGACTGCGCGGCTCTCGTGCCGCGCATTGGCGATGCCGGACAGGAGCAGCCCGATCCCGAGGAACGCGATGCCCGCCGCGACGAGAAGGTCGGCACGGAACCGGCCACCGGCGCGGGAGTCGGGGCCGTCGGTCGGGGGCGGGGCGGGCGCCGGCGGGCGCGGCGCTCGCGTGCCCGGACCGAACAGGATGTCGATTTCGGGCGGCTCCTCGGCGTACTCCCGCAGGAACGCCGCGACGGCCGACTCCGTCCCCTCCGGTGCGGGCTCGCGCGGCTCGTGTTCGACGACGTACTGCGCGACCCGCGCGACGGTGCGGACGGCCAACCCCGACCGCGGCTCCGGCGGGTCCTCGCGCTCGGCCTCGGCGACCGCCAACAGCGGTGCGGCGTCGCCCCGGAGACGATCGAGGCGGGCCGCGACGGCCGGGTCCGACTGAACCCGAACCGCGATCACGGCCCGGTCGGCCGGGTCGAGCAGATCGAACAGGTATCCGATCAGGTCTTCATCCGACATGGTGTGCGCCGGCTCATCTGTTGTGGGCGGGCCGCTCTACTAGGCGAGTGGTATCTGAACGCCCGATTCCTCGTCCTTCTTTCCCGACTCCTGTTGCGCCGTCCATTCCTCGGTGAGCCGGGCGAGCGCGGCGTGCAGCCGCGACTTCACCGTGCCCACGGGGATGTCCAGCGCCTCGGCCACGTCGCGGTACTTCAGCCCCTGGAAGTACGCGAGGACGACCACCTGCCGCAAGAGGTCCGGCAACCGGTCCACGGCCGCGCGGACCAACTCGCGCTGCTCGGCGCGGTCGGCCGAATCGGGCGGCCCGTCGCCGCCCGCGGGGAGCAGCTCGAACAGGGGGCGCGGTTGACCGTCCTCGTCGGGGGTGGTCGCCGCGTCGGCCCGCTGGTCGGCCCGGCGGTTGCGCCGGCGGAGGGCGTCGATCGCCTGGTTCGTGGCGATCGCGTAGAGCCACGGGCGCGCCGGTCGGCCCGGCTCGTACTGCCGGATCTTCAAGTACACCTGCACGAACGTGTTCTGGAACACGTCGTCGGCGAGGTCGTCGTCGCCGAGGTAGCGGCGGAGGTAGCCGAACAGTTCCCGCTCGTACCGACGGACGAGCGCACCGAACACCTCCCGTTCGCCGGCCCGGAGCCGGTCGAGCAGTCGTTCGTCGGTCTCCGGCGGTGGTTGGGTGGGTTCCTGCACGGCCCGTGATACCTGTTACGCGTCGGAGCGGCCGAGCGTTCGCGCCGCGGCGAGGGTGAGGGGCAATTTCAGAAGTGTATCATACTTGCGGGGGGCGATGGGAAGTGTCTTGGCGAACGGAGATGGCCGCGCCGCACTTTCCTGGTATGCTCGACCCGTCCGCACCGGAACCGCCGGCCGAAGTTAGCGAAAACTGCGGCGGAACGCCGCGGGTGGGTTGGGGTGCCGGTCAGTTGAACCTCCCGGCGCCTCACGCACGGGTCGCACGTCGCCGGGAGCCGAGGCGCAGCAGGAAAGTAGCCCCGACGGTTTCGGTGCGGACAGGTGAACCCCGCCCTTGCGGGCTCACCCGATCACTTCCGCCGCTGTTCCAACCCGAACACGTTCCGCAGTCCGATGTAGAGCAACATGCTCATCGAGCGGACGGCTTCCTTTTTGTTGACCTTGCTCACCCCGGCGCGGCGGTTCTCGAACAGGATCGGGTATTCCCCGAGTTTCGCCCCGGTTTTGTGGCAGCGGAACAGCACTTCCTGCTGGAACGAGTAGCCCCGCGATCGCACGCGGTTCAGTTCCGCGTCGCGCAACATGCTCACGCGGTAGCACCGGAACGCGCCGCTGGCATCCTTCACCGGCATCCGGAACAGGAACCGCACGATCATGTTCACCGTCTGGCTGATGACGCGCCGCGGCAGGGGCCAGTTCTCGGTCCCGCCGCCGCGGACGTACCGCGAGCCGATCATCACGTCGTACTTGCTCATCCCCGCGAGGATTCCGGGCAAATAGCGCGGCGGGTGGCTGAAGTCCGCGTCCATGTTCAGGAGGTAATCGTACCCCTGGGTCATGGCGAACTTCATGGCGGCGAGCGTGGCGGTGCCCAGCCCGAGTTTGCCGGGGCGGTGCAGCACGTGGACCCGCGGGTCCTTCTCCGCGATCGCGGCGGCGATCTGGCCGGTACCGTCGGGGGAGTTGTCGTCGATCACCAGGACGTCGGCGTGAGGGACGACCTTTTGGATTTCCGCGATCAGGTTCGCGAGGTTGCCGGCCTCGTTGTACGTGGCGAGCGAGACGAGCAGGCGCGGCTCGCCGGTCCGCGGTGCGGGTGCGGGCTCCGCGGGAGACGGGTGGTCGCTCGGTGCGGGTTCGGGGGAGGCGGTCACGGGCGGCTCAAGGGTAGCGTGCGGCACGGCGATCACCTGCCTTTGTTGGCAGCGAATCCGGGCGGAACCCCTGGTGGGGTGCCGGCCGGGTACGCTATTTTCTAGGATACCGATCCCGTCACGGCAGATTTTATGCCCGGCCCGGCCGGGATTTCGCAGCCCACCCGCCCGGTACAGACCGACCCCTGGGCCGGACCCGCCCGTACAGCCGACAGAGGACCGCTCATGGCCGCCGTCGTTGAGATCAAGTGCCCCGAGTGCGAGAACCCGTTGAAGGTTCCGGAACAGTATCTCGGCAAGAAGATCAAGTGCAAGCAGTGCGAGCACGCGTTCGTCGCCAAGGACCCGAAGGGGGTGGCGCCGTCCAAGCCCGGGGGCGTGAAGCCGTCCAAACCGGGAGGGAACGTACAACCCTCCAAGCCCGGCGGCGCGAGTGTGAAGGTCAAGGAAGAAAAAGAAGAACCCAAGCCGGAATCGAAGCCGGAGGCGGCCGCACCGTACAAGTTTCAGGACGACGACGATGACGACGGCGGGGCGAAGCCGAACCCGCTAGGCGTGGTGGACGAGGGCGCGGACATCCCGCGGTGCCCGTTCTGCGCGAAAGAACTCGACCCGCCGGACGCGGTCGTGTGTATCCACTGCGGGTTCAACAACGTCACCCGCGTGCGGGCCGAGTCCAAAAAGGTGTGGGCGCCGGACTCCAGCGACTGGATGAATCACCTCGGCCCCGGTGTCCTCGCGCTGGTCGGCTGCATCGCGCTGATCGTGCTCGACGCCATCTGCTACTCGAACATGCGCGAGTGGATGACCGGCACCTTCTTGGAGACGGACCAACCGGACGTCACCGATCCCACGCAGAAGAAGTTGCTCGTGAAGCCGGGCGCGTTCATCACGTTCGTTTTCGCGGCCACGGTTCTGCCGATCATCGGCCTCGGCCGGTTCGCCGTGAAGCGGCTCGCGATCGAATACACGCCGACGGAAAAGGTGAAGAAGTAGGGACGGTTCAGCATCGGCCGCCGGACATCCGGCGCCGTCGGCGACGGCTACGCCCCTGCCTCACGAGCCGAGGAAACGCATCCTGGAACGATCGGCGCGAGAAACGGCTTTTCGCGATGAACCGCGACAGGTTCACCTGCTGTTTGTACTCGTGGGTGCTTCGCTCGCCGTCTTGGCCGCCATGTTGTGGTTCAGCGACAACAGCAGCGAATACGGACAAACCGACATCCGGGTCGGCCTGTGCCTCCTGCTGACCGGATGCGCGTTCGGCGGTGCGTTCGGTGAGCTCGTCGTTCGAATCGGGCGAAATCCGAAGACCCGACGGCGAGTAACGGCCGTTGCGGTCTTGTTGCTGGCGGGTATCCTCGGGGCGATTGCGGGCTGGCTGGTGGGCGACGTGCGGGCGAACAACCGATTCGAACACCGCGCGATCACGCGACAATCGGCGCTGCACGGGGCGGCAATCGGGTTGATCGTCGGAGGCGTCCTCGCCGGCCAGTTCGTTTGGGCGTCGAACGGGTCTCGGTCCCCTTCCTCTCGGCCGGACGGCTAACTGATGCTCGCCCAACTGAACACCTTCGCGCTGCTCGGCATTGATGCCGTTCCGGTACAAGTCGAGGTCGACACGTCGCCGGCGCGCGAGCCGAAGACGGTGATGGTCGGGCTACCCGAACTCGCCGTGCGCGAGAGCGTCCACCGCATCGAGCGGGCGATGGTGAACCTCGGCTACCACCTCCCCTACGGCCGCACCGTCATCAACCTCGCCCCCGCCGATCTGCGCAAAGACGCCGGGGCGTTCGACCTGCCCATTTCGCTCGGCATACTCGTCGCGACCGGGCAAATCGTTGCGGACAAGCTCGAAACGTTCGCGATCGTGGGCGAACTCGCGCTCGACGGAAACGTGCGCCCGGTGGTCGGGGTGCTGTCAATGGCGATGGAGGCGCGGGCGCGCGGGCTGACGCGGCTCATCGTCCCGGCCGCGAACGCGCGCGAGGCGTCCGTGGTGCGCGAGGTGGAGGTGTTCGGCGTCGGATCGCTCGCGGAGGCGGTCGGGGTCGTGACCGGGCAGGCGCCGATCGAGCCGGTTTCGCCCGCGCCCGACGAGATGGAGAAGCTGAACAAGTACGCGATCGACTTTGCGGACGTGAAGGGTCAGGAGTTCGCGAAGCGGGCGCTGGTGGTCGCGGCGGCCGGCGGGCACAACGTCATCATGCTGGGAAGTCCCGGCGGCGGCAAAACGATGCTCGCCCGGCGCCTGCCCACGATCCTGCCGCCGCTGACCCCCGACGAGAGCCTCGAAACGACGCGGATCTACTCCGCGGTGGGCAAGCTCGGGCCGGGGGAGGCGCTGCTCTGCACGCGGCCGTTCCGCAGCCCGCACCACTCGATCAGCGGGGCCGGGATGGTCGGCGGGGGTAGCGTCCCGCAGCCGGGGGAGATCTCGCTGGCGCACCACGGCGTCCTCTTTCTCGACGAGCTGCCGGAGTTCAACCGCAACAGCCTCGAAGCGCTGCGCCAGCCGCTGGAAGAGGGCCGCGTGACGATCAGCCGCGCGGCGCACTCGACGACGTTCCCCGCGGACTTCGTCCTGTGCGCCGCGATGAACCCGTGCCCGTGCGGGTTCCTGGGCGATCCGAAGAAGGCGTGCAAGTGCGCCCCGATCGCGGTCGAGAAGTACATGGGGCGCATCTCGGGGCCGCTGCTCGATCGCATTGATCTGCACATCGAAGTTCCGCCGGTGCCGTTCGAGGACCTGTCGAGGCCGGGCGAGGGCACCGGCAGCGCGGCGATGC
>JAFKJJ010000278.1 GCA_017306025.1 Planctomycetota bacterium | reverse complement strand
ACCGTTACGGCCGGACGCGGTTCGGCCAGTCGTGCCTGATGGCGCGGCGGCTGATCGAGGCCGGCGTCCGGTTCGTCACGGTGAACATGTTCGAGACGGTCTTCGATGAGGTGACGTGGGACATCCACGGGTCGAAGCCGTTCACGGATATCGTGCAGATGTCGAAGGAAGTCGCGCCGAACTTCGACACGGCGTACACGGCGCTACTCGAAGACCTCTCCGACCGTGTGCTGCTCTCGACGACGATGGTTGTGGCGCTGGGGGAGTTCGGCCGGACGCCGAAGGTGAACCCGGCGGGCGGCCGCGACCACCACCCCGGCGCGTGGACGATCGTGATGGGCGGCGGCCCGCTCAAGGGTGGGACGGTGATCGGGGAGACGGACGAGCACGGCTACGCGCCGAAGTCACGGCCGGTGACGCCGGGCGAGGTGGCCGCGACGCTGTACAAGGGGCTCGGGCTCGACCCGCACAAGGAACTGCCCGGCCCGCAGAACCGCCCGATCCCGCTCGCCGATTTCAGCGTGAAGCCGATCAACGAATTGTTTTGAGGGTCACCGATGATCCTCTTCGCCCTCGATCCGTGGTGGAATGACTTCTACGCTGCGGGCGGCTTCTGGATCGGCCTTGTCGGCGGTATCGTGGGAATCGCCGGGTTGTGGTACGCGATCCTCCAAGTGTGGAAGGTTGAGGCGGCTGCCACGGCCGCAAAGCAAGCGGCCGAAGAAACGTTGGCAAAGAGCAAGAATGCGTACGGAAAGTTCGTCGGCTCTTTCGCCCGCCGCCTGCTGTCTTCACTTGAGAGCGCGGTGAGCGAGAAAGATTGGAAGCTCGCGGTGCTTCGAGCGAATGACCTGGCGGAGCTGATCGCGAGTGTCTCCGAAGCGATTCCCGATGCCGCAGATCTCGCTTACCAGTTGCGCGTGTTTGGGCAGAAGTTTGCGGCCGGCACGCCCAAAACAGAACCCAAATATCGCAACGAGAAGTGGAACGCGCTCGTTCTCGAACTCCACGCTCGTCTGGATAATGTGAACGCACCCTTCCGGAACAACTCACATGGTCAAGCCGATCCAGCTTTTGGCAGAACCGAAACTGCGAGAGATCGCACAGACCCTCCTCCAAAAGACGAAGGCGGGGCAGGTAAACTGGATTCCGGGGACCCGGACCCGAAATGAAACGACCTACGAACTTATTTTGCCGGAATCGCGAGTCGCCCTCTCCTACATCAGCCCAACGGCCGAGTCCGATTTCATCCAACTTCAACTCCAAGATGCGAAAGGCACCTCCGCCGGTTCGTGGTCTGTTGAAGAGCCCGATTGGGAGTATCTGGACCGCACCGACGATCCGGACGCAGACGCGACCGTCCCCGACTGGAAACTCTTGAAGGAGCTGTTCGAGGTCGTCCACCGTTATGTAACAGGCTGGGATAAAGTCATCCGCGACGTGGAAGCCGCTCTCGCGTCGCAAGGTCCGATCGGTCAACCGGCCCGCCCCGAATCTCCCTCCCGGAAATGATACCCATGCGGGTTCTTCTCTCCCTCTGCGCCGCGCTGTCGGCCGCGCCGTTCGCCCCGGCCGCGGACCTGCGCGTCTATCCGCCCGAGATCCGCATCGGCGGGCCGAACCGCACACAACAGCTCCTCGTCGTCGAAGAGGAGAACGGCCGCGCCGTCCGCGACCTGACCGCGGGCGCGCGGTTCACGCCCTCGACAGACACGGTGAAGGTGGACGCCGGGGGGCTCCTCACCGCGAACGGCGCGGGCGACTTCAAAATCACGGTCGCGGTCGGCGAGAAGACTGCAACCGTCGGCGGAACCGTGAGCGGCGACAAGCCCGGCGACTGGAACTTCCGCAACCACGTCATCCCGACGCTCACCCGAACGGGGTGCAACGCCGGTGCGTGTCACGGCGCGCTCGCGGGCAAGGGCGGCCTCAAGCTCTCGCTCCGCGGCTACGACCCCGAAACCGACTGGTTCGTCCTCACGCGCCAGGCCCTCGCGCGCCGCGTCGACCTCACCGCCCCGGCCGACAGCCTCACGCTGAAGAAGGCCGTCCGCAAGATGCCCCACGGCGGCGGCACGCGGTTCACCGAGGACTCACCGCATTACAAGGTGCTGCTCGACTGGATCAGGGCCGGCGCGCCGGGTCCAAAGGCCGATGACGCGCACGTCGAGCGACTCGACGTGTTCCCGCCCGCGGTCCTCGTGGACCCGAAGGGTCCGAAGGGCACGTTCCGCGCAATCGTGCGGGCGGTATACTCCGACGGCGCGGCCGAAGACGTCACGCGCTGGGCGCGGTTCGGGTCGGCCGAGGAGCTGGTCGCGCGGGTGAGCGAGGACGGCGTCATCACGCCCGCGGGCAGCGGCGAGGCCGCGATCACCGTCGGCTTCGGAACGAAGGTCACGACGCTGACCGTCACGGCCCCGTTTCCGAACGACGTGAAGGCCCCGGTGTTCGCCGCGTCGCCGCGGAACAACTTCGTCGACGAGTTCGTGCTGAAGAAGCTCCAGTTGCTCCAAATTCCGCCGTCCGAACAGTGTACCGACGCGGAGTTCATCCGCCGCGCGTACCTCGACGCCTGCGGCATCCTGCCGACCCCCGACGAGGTCACCGCGTTCCTCGCGGACGCCGACCCGAAGAAGCGCGCCCGGCTCGTCGACACGTTGCTCGATCACCCCGCGTTCGTCGATTACTGGTCGCACAAGTGGTCCGACCTGTTCCTCGTGTCGAGCCGCAAGCTGCCGCAGCCCGCGATGTGGGCCTTCTACCGCAAGCTGCGTCAGAGCGTCGCGGACAACCAGCCGTGGGACCGGCTCGCGCGCGACGTCCTCACCGCCAGCGGCAGCTCGCTCACCAACGGCGCGGGCAACTACTTCGTGCTCCACAAGGACGTCAGCGAACTCGCGGAGACGACCTCGATCGCGTTCCTGGGCATGTCGATCGGGTGCGCGAAGTGCCACAACCACCCGCTGGAGAAATGGACGCAGGACCAGTACTGGGCCTACGCGAACCTGTTCGCCCGTGTGGGCCTGAAGAACGGCGACCGCGCCGGTGAGGTGCTCGTCCAGAGCAAGCCCGACGGCGACGCGCTGCACTTGAGGCGCGGAACCGCGATGCCGGCCGCGCCGCTCGACGGCCGGCCGCTCCCGGCCGACTCCGCGGCCGACCGGCGCGCGTACTTCGCCGACTGGCTCACGGCGCCGGACAACCCGTACTTCGCGAAGGCGCTCGTCAACCGCGTCTGGCGGAACTACATGGGCCGCGGACTGGTCGAGGCCGAGGACGACCTGCGTGAGACGAACCCGCCGAGCAACCGCGCCCTGTTCGATGCACTCGCGGCCGACTTCGTGAAGAACCGATACGACGTGAAGCACCTGATGCGCGTCATCCTCAACTCGGCCGCATACCAGCGCTCGTCCACACCTCTCAAAGAGAACGTCGCCGACGACCGGTTCTACTCGCGGTACCTGCTCCGCCGGCTGCCCGGCGAGGTCATCCTCGACGCGTACTCCGACGTCACCGGCGTGCCGACGCCGTTCGACAGAATCACCTCCGCGGGCGGCGACGCGATTACCCCGATCGCGACGTACCCGGCCGGCACGCGGGCGGCGCAGGTGCCCGACTCGCTCGCCACGTCGCGATTCCTCGACGCCTTCGGCCGCGCCGAGCGCGTTCAGACCTGCTCGTGCGAGCGCACCAGCGACGCGAGCGTGTCCCAGGCCCTTCACCTGAACAACGGCCACACGCTCAACGACAAGCTGCGCGACAAGAACTCCGCGGTGGGCAAGTGGATCGCGGCCGGGCTGACCGACGAGCAGATCGTGGACCGCGTCTTTCTGCTGGCCCTCGGCCGGAACCCCACAACCGTTGAGAAGCGCAAGTTCCTCGACATTCTGGCCGGGGCTGCGAAAGAGGGAGCACAATCTCGCCGCGAGGCGGTCGAAGACTTCGTATGGGCGGTCCTCACGGGCCGCGAGTTCCTGTTCAACCACTAACCGCGCACAAAGCCCATGAACCCGACCGACCCCGGCGCGCCCCCGCCCGACGGCGCCCCGAAGCCCTGGCACCGGCCGCAGCAGGAGCACGAGCAACAGGCCGGCGGTGACGCGATCGCGAACACCGACGGGCCGACCGGCATGGGCGATGCGGTTTCGAGCGGGGCCGCCGACCTCGTCAGCGGCGCGGCCGACGCGGCCGGCGCGGCACTGGAAGGCGCCGGCGCCGCCCTCGACATCGCGGGCGGGTGCGCCGGTGGGTGCGCCGACGGTTGCGCCGGCTGTTCGCTCGCGCTGTTGGTCACACTGTTCGCCGCGGCCGGCACCGCAATGGCCCTCTTCCGCTGACACCCCCGGATCACACCATGTCGCGACTGCTCTCCGCCGCGCTCCTCCTTCTCCCCGCGGTCGCGCAGGCCGCGCCGCCGGCCGTGACCGCGGTGGCGTATCGCCCGGACGGCTCCTCCGTCGTCTTCGGAGGGACCCGCGGGCTGGCATCGTTCGAGGGGGGCACCTGGCAGTGGCGCGGCAGCGTGGCGACCGCCCGCGTCACCGCGCTCGCCTTCAACCGGAAGGGGACGTGCCTCGCGGTCGCGACCGCCGACCCCGGCAAGGCCGGGGAGGTCCACCTGCTCCCCGTTCCGGGGGGCATCGAACGGCTCGGGGACCATCGGGGGGAGCGGCTCGCGGCCCACAAGGACGCGATCTACGCGCTGGCGTTCTCACCGGACGGCAAGACGCTCGCCACCGCGGGCTACGACCGCGTCATCCACCTGTGGGACGTGCCCGACTTCGAGGGTCCGGCGCGGGCCGCCGAGAAGGCGCCGCGGGCGCCGCGACTCACGCTGAAGGACCACAGCGACGCGGTGTACGGGCTGGCGTTCCACCCGGACGGTAAGTTGCTCGCGTCCGGCAGCGCCGACCGCGCGGTGAAGGTGTGGGACGCGGCCACCGGCAAGCGGCTCTACACGCTGAGCGACCCCACCGACTGGGTGTACGCGGTCGCGTGGAGCCCCGACAAGAAGCACCTCGCGGCCGCCGGCGTGGACAGGAGCGTCCGCGTGTGGGCCGCCGACGGCGACGGCGGGAAGCTCGTCGGTACCGCCTTCGCGCACGAGAAGCCGGTGTGGCGGCTCGCGTACGCGCCCGACGGCCGAACGCTCTACACCGTCGGCGAGGACCGCGTCGTAAAGGCGTGGGACGCGCTGAAACTCACCGAGTCGAAGGTGTACGACTCGCAACCCGACGCCGTCCTCGACTTCGCGCTCGCCCCCGACGGCCGGCAGTTTGCCCTCGCCCGGTTCGACGGCGCGGGGCTTCTCGTTGATGCGAAGACCGGGAAGGCGGTCGCGCAGGCGCTCCCGCTAAAGGACATGCCGAAGAAGGAGCCAGCGAAGTCGGCGCCGCCGAAGGCCGACACGCTCGCGCCGTCGGGCGGCGCGCGCGGCGCGGCGACGCGCGTGATCGTCACCGGCAGCAACCTCGACGGCGTGAAGGCGGTCACGGCGGGCCATCCGGACGTGAAGGCGGTCATCGCCGGGACGCGCTCCGCGACGGAGCTGGCGCTCGACGTGACCGTCGGCGCCGCGGCACCGGTCGGGGGCGTGCAACTCACGTTCGAGGGCGACGGCGGGAAGTCGGCGCCGGTCGCGTTCGCGGTGGACCGCTTCCCCGCGATGAACGAGGTCGGCGCGACGGATTCGGCCCGCACCGCGATGGCCGTCAAGCTCCCCACAACGGTCGTCGGCGCGATCGACCGCGCCGGCGACGTAGATTACTTCCGCTTCGCGGCGGCCGCGGGCGATCAGATCGGCGTTCAGGTGGTCGCGGCCGAACTCGGCTCGAAGCTCGACCCCGCCCTCGTGCTCACCGACGACGGGGGGAACGTCCTCGCCGAAGGGAGCGCATCGCTCGGGTTCGTCGCGCGCAAGAAGGGTACCTACGCGGTGGGGGTGCGCGACCGCGAGTTCCGCGGCGGGCGCGATTTCGGCTACCGACTTCACGTCGGCGAGGTGCCGGTGGTGACGGGCGTGTTCCCGCTCGCGGCGCAGCGCGGGCGCACGTCCACCGTCCACGTCAGCGGGGTGAACCTCGGCCCGACGGCGCGGCTGGCCGCGAAGGTGTTCGTCCCCGCGGACGCGGCCGTCGGCGCGAAGGTGCCGGTGCCGCTCGGCGGGCTCGAAGCGGTCGGGGCCGCGTCGGTGGTGGTGTCGGAGTTCCCGTCGGTGGTACTCGACCCGGCCGCGGGCGGCGACATCCGCGTGCCCGGCTCGGCCGACGGCATCTTTACCAAACCGAACGAGGCGCAGATCGCTCACTTCGGCGCGAAGAAGGGCGAGCGCCTCGTGGTAGAAGTGCTGGCGCGCCGCGCCGGTTCGGCGGTGGACTCGGTGATCGAGATCCTCGACGCCACGGGCAAGCCGGTGCCGCTGGCGACGCTCCGCTGCACCGCGAAAACGAGTGTCACGTTCCGCGATCACGATTCGGTCGGCTCCGGCATCCGGCTCGACGCGTGGAACGAACTCGCGGTCGACGACTACCTCTTTGTCAACGGCGAACTGGTCCGCATCCTGGCGCTGCCGAAGGGGCCGGACGACGACTGCCAGTTCTACCAGACGGCGGGACAGCGGGTGGGGTTCCTCGGCACGACGCCGACGCACCACAGCTTCGGCGAGCCGATGTACAAGGTCGAGATCCACCCGCCCGGCCGGTCGTTCCCGCCCAACGGGATGCCGGTGTTCGGGCTGACCCACCGCAACGACGACGGCGGGCCGGGCTACGGCAAGGACAGTCGGCTGTTCTTCGACCCGCCGGCGGACGGCACGTATCAGGTCCGGGTTACCGACGCGCGCGGGGAGTTCGGCCCGACGCGCGCGTTCCGCGTCACGGTGCGCCCGCCGAAGCCCGACTTCACCGTGAGCGCGGCCGTCGGCGGGCCGAGTTTGCTCAAGGGCGGCGGGGTCCCGGTGAACGTGACGGTCACGCGCCTCGACGGTTACGCCGGGCCGGTGAGTCTCCACCTGAAGGACGTGTCGGCGGGCTTTTCCGCGCCGCGAACGACCGTCGAGGCCGGGCACAACACCACGTCGTTCACGCTCTACGGCGACGCGACCGCGGAACTGCCCAAGAACGCGCAAGTGAAGCTCATCGCCTCCGCGACGATCGACGACAAGGAGGTGACGCGCGAGGTTCCCCTCGGGCTGCCGGGGAAGATCGGCACCGGCGACATCGTGACGACGGTGCGGCAGCCGTCGGTGACGATCCGGCCGGGCCGGGAGGCGCGGTTCACGGTGGACATCCGGCGCGAGGGGAAGTTCACCGGCCGGGTGCCGCTCGATGTGAGGGGGTTGCCGCACGGCGTGCGCGTGCTGAACGTGGGCCTGAACGGCATCCTCGTGACCGAGCGCGAGACGAGCCGCGAGGTGGTGCTCTACGCGGAACCGTGGGTGCAGCCGATGGAGCGACCGCTCGTGGTGCTGGCGCGCCGCGAGGGCACGGGCGGCGAGTTCGCGGCGCGGCCGGTGGTGCTGAAGGTCGAGAAGTGACGCGAAGGCAAACACCCCGGAGCGTGAGCGCCGGCTTGCGGGCACACGAGCGGTGCGGAGGGCTGCGGCCCTGCGCCTCGTGCGTTTCCGTGTTCCGTTTCGCGGTGCCCCTCACCCGGCGTGCGCGACCAAGCCACCCTCTCCCCGCCGGAGCGGGGCGAGGGGTTGTGGCTCGCGCTTCGGGAGAGCGACCCGGCGCGGATCGCGTACACGAACGGCGGGGGGTAACCCCTCGCCCCGCTCCGGCGGGGGGAGGGTGGTCCGAACGCCCGGCGTTCGGACCGGGTGAGGGGAACAGCTACGCGGCTCCGCAAGGGGGCTCGTCGGCCGGGCGACGGGATACGCAGGCGCGGCACGCGAGACACGACAGACGCCCCGCCGCTCGCGCCTCCGGGTTCGCCTACACCGTCTGACCCTCGACGCCGTTCATCGACTTGAGCGGGCCGAACGCGACCACCGTGCTTTTGTCGATCGGGTACGCGTCGAGGTAGGCCCGGACGTCCGCCAGCGTCACCGCGTCGAAGTTGGCCAGCTCGGTGTCCACGTCGCGGTACTCGCCGGTGTACGACCACGCGGCCGCGATCGCCTGCATCCGACCCATCGGCCGCTCGCTCCCGCGGACCACCCGCGACAGGATCTTGCTCTTCGCCTGCTGCAACTCCGCCTCGGTGATGCCGCCCGCCTGCACCTCCGCCAGCACCTTGCGGACCCGGTCGGCGTTCGCCTCGGTGTTCTCCGGCTCGCAACTGAGCGACACGTACACCGCCCCGCTGCCGTCGTTCTCCACGTAGCTGCAATCGGCCGAGTCCGCGTGCCCCGGGTCGACCAGCGCCCAGTACAGCCGGCTGCCGGAGTCGTCGCCGACCGCCAGCGCGAGCGTGTCGGCCGCGTACCGCATCTTGGAGTGCGCCGGCGGGCCGCCGCCCATGAACATCACGTACTCCTGCTGCACCTTCTCGCGGACGAGCACGTGCCGGCCGCCGGTGCCGCCCCACTCGGTCCGGTTCTCGCGACCCACCACGTCGGTGTTCCACCCGGAACACGCGTCGGTGACGAGCTTCACGAACTCGGCCCAGTCGAAGTGGCCCGCGGCGGAAACCACGATGTTGTTGGCCGCGTACCGGCGCCGGAAGTACGCCTGCATCTGGTCGCGTGTCAGCGCGCCGACGCTCTCCTTGGTGCCGAGGACCGAGTTGCCCAGCGGGTGCTTTTCGTAGAACAGCCGCCGCGCGCGGTCCCACGCGACCGACCCCGGCTGGTCCTCGTACATGTCGATCTCTTCGAGGATCACGTTCTTCTCGGTGTCGAAGTCCTCTTGCCGCAGGCTCGGCCGGAGGATGTCGGCGAGGATGTCGACCCCGCGCGGCAGGTACTCCGGCAGGAGCGCCGCGTAGTAGACGGTGTTCTCCTCGCTGGTGTACGCGTTGTAGCTGGCGCCGATGCGGTCGAAGTCGAGGTTCACGTCGAACGCGGTGCGCCGCGGGGTGCCCTTGAACATCATGTGTTCGAGGAAGTGCGACACGCCGGACTCGGCCGGGGTCTCGTCGCGCGACCCGGTGCGGACGAAGAACCCGACCGCGACCGACCGCGCCGACGGGCTCGTTTCGCCGATCAGTTGCAGCCCGTTGGGCAGCTTGTGCGAGTGGAAGGGCATCGGAATCCTCTTGGCGAATCCGGAGCGTCGGCGACGAACCCCGCTCGGCCGCACGGGGTTCGTCGCCCCGTCGCCGGCCTCACACCGGATCGTGGTGATTCGTTTTCATTACGAGTTGCCGGCACTGGACCCCGAAGGGGTCGGATACTTTAGCTCCGGGCGTTGCCCGGGGTACGGTGCCAGATGCCTCGGCAGCCCGAAGGGCTGCGATAGCCCGACCCCAGGCCTTCAGCCTGGAGGACCAATTACTTCGGTACCC
>JAFKJJ010000277.1 GCA_017306025.1 Planctomycetota bacterium | reverse complement strand
GTGCGCGTCTGCTCGACGACCCGTGCGGTGCGGAACTCGAGTCGTTCGGGATCGACCACGCGGACGTCAGCGCCGAGCTGTTGCGCGGCTGGAAGCTGCCCGAGGACATCGTCGAGCCGATCCGCCACCACCACCGCCCCCACCTCCTCACCGGGGGCGAGAAGGTGCGCCAGGAGCGGGCCGAGTTGCTCCGCTTCGCCGGCCAGTTGGTGCAACTCGACGCGGTGGCCCAGCGCCCGGAACTGTTGGGCGGGCTGCTGGCGACCGCGCGGGAGCGGTTCAACCTGACGCAGCCGGCGCTGGTCGAGTTCCTGCAGCGGGTGGCGCCGAAGGTGGAGGCGTTCGCGGGGGTGCTGAACCAGGACATCGGGCAGTGCCCGGACTTCGCCGCGATCCTGGCCGCCGGGGCGGCCGAGCTGGTCAACCTGACCGTCGCCACCAGCCGCGACCGCCTCAGCGGCACCATCCGCGCCGCCCGCACCCCGACCACCCCGCCGCCCTCGGCCGCTCGCACGCTGTCGCTTTCGGCCGCCGCGACCTCACTGCCGGCGGACGTCGAGTTGCCGGAGTTCCGCCCGGAGTTCGTGGAGAACCTGCCGCCGGGCGGGTGCCGGCTGGGGGGCTACGAGCTGGTGGACCTGCTGGGGCGCGGGGCGATGGGGGTGGTGTTCAAGGCGTTCGAGCCCAGCCTCCAGCGGCACGTGGCCGTCAAGGTGCTGGCCCCGGCCCTGGCCACCTCCGAGGGCGCCCGCCAGCGCTTCCCACGCGAGGCCCGCGTCGCCGCCGCCATCCAGCACGAGAACGCGGTGACGGTCTACGCGGTGCGGGAGTCGTGCGGGATGACGTACCTGGCGATGGAGTACGTGCGGGGCAGTTGCCTGGAGGGGCGGATCGAGCAGCACGGCCCGATGCCGGTGCTGCTGCACGTGACCACCGCCCGCCAGATCGCCGCCGGGCTGGCCGCGGCCCACGCCAAGGGGATCGTCCACCGCGACGTCAAGCCGGCCAACATCCTCATCGAGGACGACACCGGGCGGGTCAAGCTCACCGACTTCGGGCTCGCGCGGGTGATGGACGACGCGAAGATCACGACCGACGGGGCGCTGATCGGGACGCCGTTCTACATGGCCCCGGAGGTGGTGCAGGGGGAGCCGGCGACCCCGGCCTCGGACCTGTTCAGCCTCGGCGGCGTGCTCTATGTCATGGCCACCGGCAAGGTCCCCTTCGCCGGGCAGACCGTCGCCGCCGTCTTCAACGCCGTCTGCTCGACCGAGCCCGTCCCGCCGCGCCAGTTGCGGCCCAACCTGCCGAACTGGCTGGACGAACTGATCCTCCGGCTGCTGAACAAGAACCCGGCGCGGCGGTTCGCGGACGCGGGTTCGGTCGCGGAGATGTTGGCGCGATCCGCTGGTTGAAAGTTACGATCCGATAATTAGTTGAAAAATAATCTCGTCGACGTGTCGCCGGACAAAATTTGCGCTCGCCGGCGTTGCCACCCGCCCACGTTCGTTCATAACTCATACCCGGCACGTTTCTCGCCCGGTCTCCTCACGGTGGTGGCGGGGCAAACTTCACTTGCCGTTGGGTGCGCGATGTCGGGTCAACCGGCTCCGCCTTCTGCCATGGACGGACACCCAAAATCCCATTGCGCGCCCGCGCGCCCGCGGACGGTGCTGCTGGCCGAGGACGACGACGCGGTGCGCGAGTTCGTCCGCGCCGTGCTGGAGCAGGCCGGGTTCGCGGTCGTCACCGCCCCCGACGGCCGCGCCGCCGGCGACCTGTTCGCCGCCGACCCGGGGCGGTTCGCGCTGGTGGTGACCGACGTCGTCATGCCGCACGCGATCGGGCCGGAACTGGCCGTCCGCGTGCGGGCGATACGCCCGGGCCTGCCGGTGCTGTTCATGTCCGCGTTCCCCGGCGGCCCGGGGCTGGCCCCCGACCCGCTCCCGGCCGACGAACCGCTTCTGGAGAAGCCGTTCACCGTCGCGGCGCTCCTGGCGGCGGTCGCGGCCGCGCTGGGCGAATCCCGCCCCTGACGCCGGGCCGCGCTGGACGTTCGCCCCGCGCGGCGCGTACCATCACCCCAGACACCCGCCCCGTTTCCGCCCCGGTCCGAGGTCGTCATGGCGTCCGACGAAGAGAGCGACGGGCCGGACCCGCTCGGCCCGGCCCGGCCGATCCTGTTCACCGCACTGAGCCTGGGCGACCGTGCGGCCGGCGCGGGCGACCGGGCCGGTGCCTACGCCCTGTTCGCGTGCGCCGCACGGCTCGCGCGCAAGGTGCGCGGGCTGAGCGAGGTGGCCGACTTCCGCCTGGAACGCGCGCTCGAGGAGGCCGAGAACGCGGACGAACCGGAGGCACGGGCCGAAGAACTCCGCGCGGGGTTGGAGGCGCTCGTCGGCGAAGACGCCGATCCGGACCCGTTGCCGGACGCGCCCCTGGCCGCGGCGCAGGCGCTCATCGGGCGGGCCATTTCGATCGGCGCCCCGGCGTACAACACCGGCGACCACCAGGGCTGTTACGACGTGTATGCGTGTACGGCCCGCGCGATCCTCGCGACGCTCCGCGAGCTCCCGGAGGCGGCCGCCGGGCGGCTGCGCGAGGGGCTGAATCGGTCCGCGCAGATGGACGATCCGGACGCGCAGGCGTGGGCGATGCGGCACGCGTTCGACGCGGTCGGCGACATGGGCGGCACCGGCGAGGGGGTTCCGCCGCAACAGCTCCGCGTGCTCGTGACGATGGCCCTGGCGCTCGGCGCGCCGGCGCTCAACGCGGGCGACCACCGCGGGTGCTACGAGGTGTGCGCGTGCGCCGCCCGCCTCCTGGTGAACACGAGCGCGGCGCCCGAGCCGATGAAGGACGTGCTCCGCCGCGCGCTGACCGAGGCGTGCGTGGTGCCCAACGTGTCGCGCCAGGCGCGGATCATGCACGAGGCGCTCGAATCGCTCCTGGGCCGCGCCGACGAGTGACCGGCGCGGCGGCCGGGTCACGGGTTGGCGATCACGAGGCCGTCGTCGCGGGTGGCCATCGCCGCCAGGGTGAGCAGGGGCGTCGAGTCGGCCAGGAACCGGACCGACCCGTCGCAGAAGACGGCGTTCACCCCGCCGGCGTGCGCCGCGTTGAGCGGGATGTTGCACCCGAAGTTCGGGCACACCCCGCGCCCGCCACAGTCCCCGCCGACCGGCCAACCGGTCTTCTGGTTGATCTGGTAGCGGACGGTGACCAGACCGAAGATGCGGCTGTCCCCGCTGGAGAAGTTTGCGCCGCCCGGCACCCCGGTCTGGCTGGTCCCGATCAGCCACCCGTGCCAGCCCGTGCCCCAATCCACCTTCGCCCCGTCGGACTGGGTCAGGTAGTCGCCCTGCTCGCTGACCGCCATCGTGTTGCTCGTCCCGTCGGTGACGGCCGTCAGGGCGACGGCGAAGTTCGGCACCAGGACGCCCCCGGCCGTCATCCGCCCGCCGGTGCAACACCCGGTCGTGTTGGCCCCGTCGGTCTGCCGGGACTCGGTGTAGCTCGACCCGGTGAAGGCGTCGGAGGTGGCGCCGGAGATGCCGACGTAGGTCACCCGCTGAACGTTGCTGTAGGTGGTGCCCGACGGGGCCAGGGGAACGGAGAAATCCGGCAGCGGCGACGACGGACAGCGGTAGGCGGGGATCGTCGCCCCGTCGCACGGGGCCATGGCGGCGGACCACGAGCTCTGGTTCGTGTCGAACCGCCTGAACAGGTTGTCCTGCTCCACGTAGGGGAGGACGAACAGCCGCCAGTTGTACCCGTACCCGCCGCTGGGGCTGCTCCCCCGGTTGCCCAGTGGCAGCTTGCCGTTGGTGTCGTGGTAGTTGTGGAGGGCCAGGCCGATCTGCTTGAGGTTGTTGGAACATTTCATCCGGGCGGCCGCCTCGCGCACCTTCTGGACCGCGGGGAGCAGCAGGCCGATCAGGATCGCGATGATCGCGATGACGACCAGAAGTTCAATTAGCGTGAATCCGGCACGCTTCGGAACCGTTCGGGGCATGAGGGCACCTGTGGGCTCGGGAAGAGGATGAATCGCCGCGAGCGTATTACTTCGACGTCAGCTCGAAAGTGAACTCGTTCGGGCCGGACGCCTTGACGTCGGCCGCCAACGCACTGTCGCGGTGGTATCGGGGCGGCAGGTAGTTCTCCTTGCCGTCCTTCATCAGCGCGTGCATCGACTTGGGGACGTCCGGCGGGATGCGGTAGGGGCGGTAGGCGGCGATTTCCACCCGCCGTTGCCCCCACTTGGCTTCCCCGTCGAACGTCCCGTTCGCGACGTCGATCGTCTCCGGCACCTGCCCCGGGGTGATGAACGAGATCTTCCCCTCGGGAAGAGGGGCGCCGTCGAGGGTGACCGTCCCGCGAACGGGCACGGGGACCGGCTCGCGCGTCCCGCACCCGGTGAGGATCAGGAGCGACGCGACCAGCAGCGGGGTACCAAGGCGCATGGGCGGATCGGGAGATCGGGGAGGATAGACAGCCCGCTCGATTATCGGAGAGAGGGAAGCCGGTGGGCAACGAAATTCTTCCCAACGCGCGACCGCCGCGCCGCCCGCCGGGGCGCGTATAATCCCCCTCGTCCCCTCTCCCGTCAACCCGATCCAGGAGCGCCGGTTCATGCGCAGGACCCGCCGGGCGATGGCCGCGGTCGTCGCCACACTCGCCGCCGTTCTCGTTTCGACCACCCACGCCGAGGAGCCGAAGAAGTTGAAGTACCCGGACACCAAGAGGGGCGACGTCGTCGACGACTACCACGGCACGAAGGTCGCCGACCCGTACCGCTGGCTGGAGGACGACGTCCGCAAGTCGAAGGACGTGGCCGCCTGGGTCGAGGCGGAGAACAAGGTGACGTTCGGCTTTCTGGAGAGCATCCCGCAGCGCGAGCCGATCAAGAAGCGCATCACCGACCTGTGGAACTACGAGAAGATCTCCGCCCCGTCCAAGCACCACAACCGGTACTTCTTCTTCAAAAACGACGGGCTACAGAACCAGAGCGTGCTGTACGTGCAGGACTCGCTGGACGGCGAAGCGAAGATGCTCATGGACCCCAACGCGTGGACGAAGGACGGCACCGTCGCGCTGGCGGGGCTGGCGGTCAGCGACGACGCCAAGTTCATCGCCTACGGTACCGCGGAAGCCGGCAGCGACTGGAACGTGTGGAAGGTTCTCGACGTGGCGACCGGCAAGGCGCTCGCCGACGAGCTGAAGTGGGTGAAGTTCAGCGACGCGTCGTGGACGAAGGACGGGAAGGGCTTCTACTACAGCCGCTTTCCCGAACCGAAGTCGGGGGCCGCGTTCCAGGACCTGAATGTGGACATGAAGCTCTACTATCACAAGATGGGGGCGCCGCAGAGCGAGGACAGGCTCGTTTATGAGCGGCCGGACAACCCGAAGTGGACGATCGGCGGCGGCGTGACCGAGGACGGGAAGTACCTCATCGTCTCGATCGGCGACGGCACCACCAGCCGCAAGGTACGCATCGCATACCAGGACCTGGGCGACGCGTCCGGCAAGATCGTGGAGCTGATCGACAACCACGAGAACAAGTTCAACTTCCTGGGCAACGACGGCGGGGTGTTCTACTTCCAGACGGACTACAACGCGCCGAAATATCAGATCGTCGCGATCGACACGAAGAACCCCGACAAGAAGAACTGGAAGACGATCATCGCGGAGGCGAAGGAAGTTCTTGAGAGCGTCGACCTGGTCGGCAACCGGTTCATCTGCACCTACCTGAAGGACGCGAAGAGTCTGGTGAAGGTGTACGAGGTGGACGGGAAGTTCGTCCGCGACGTGGACCTGCCCGGCATCGGCACCGCGAGCGGCTTCAACGGCAAGCGGACCGATACCGAGACGTTCTACACGTTCAGCAGCTTCGCCACGCCGACGCGCATTTACCGTTACGACCCGGCGACCGGCGAAAGCAGGCTGATCCGCGAGGCGAAGGTCAAGTTCTCGCCGGACGACTACGAGGTGAAGCAGGTCTTCTACGCGAGCAAGGACGGCACGAAGGTGCCGATGTTCATCGCGCACAAAAAGGGCCTGAAGCTCGACGGAACGAACCCGACGCTCCTGTACGGCTACGGCGGGTTCAACATCTCGCTGACGCCGGGGTTCTCGGTGAGCCGGTTGCAGTGGATGGAGATGGGCGGCGTCCTGGCCGTGGCGAACCTGCGGGGCGGCGGCGAGTACGGCGACGCGTGGCACCGCGCCGGCACGAAGCTCCAGAAGCAGAACGTGTTCGACGACTTCATCGCCGCGGCCGAGTACCTGATCGCGGAGAAGTACACGAGCAACAAGAAGCTCGCGATCCAGGGCGGGAGCAACGGCGGGTTGCTCGTCGGCGCGTGCATGACGCAGCGCCCGGATCTCTACGGCGCGTGTCTGCCGGCCGTGGGCGTGATGGACATGCTGCGGTTCCAGAAGTTCACCGCGGGGCGGTTCTGGGTGGACGACTACGGTTCATCGGACAACAGCGCCGAGTTCAACGCGCTGTACAAGTTCAGCCCGTATCACGTGCTCTTGAAGAACGGCCCGAAGGCGTACCCGCCGACGATGGTGACCACGGCCGACACCGACGACCGCGTGGTGCCGGGGCACAGCTTCAAGTTCGCCGCGGCACTTCAGGCGAACAACTCCGGCCCGAACCCGACCTTGATCCGCATCGAGACCAAAGCCGGTCACGGCGCGGGCAAGCCGACGACGAAGGTGATCGAGGAGGTGGCCGACCAGTGGGCGTTCCTGGTGAAGACGCTCGACTTCAAGCCGACGATTCCGAAGTGAGTGAGTGAAGCGAGCGGCCGGGGTAACGCCCGGCCGCTTTCGTTTGATATACTCGGTGCGAGCAACCGTCTCTGCAGCGGAGCAACCGTGCTCAAGTTCGAGCCCGAGATTCCCGAGGAAGTATGGCTTCTGGAGCCACCCGCGGATTGCTGGGGGATGTGGCGATCAATACCACAGCAGCCACGAAAAGAACTGCTTTTGATCCTCGCGCTCTTGCGACAGGTTGCGGATCTGCTGACCGACACCCGCGCTTTGGACGTGCTCGATGTCGCGGAACGCTCGGCCGACGGTCGGGCGACCGAGCCCGAATGGATGGCCGCCCAAGAACAAGTGAACCTCTTGTACGACACCGCGAAACAGCCGACGCACGCGGCAGCGCGGGCGGTGGCTGCGGTACGCTGTATCGCCAACTGGAACTATCACGACGCTGCCGAAATCATCGAATATGCTGTGGGGCTCCGGGCCGCCTTTAACGCTGGTCATGAAGGGGACCGAGAGTCGCACAAGCGCGAAGAATTCCGGGCCGCAGTCGCGGCACACGACGCGGTAATGGCCCGCCTCATCCGCGACATCTTCGGTAACCCCTTCCACCCTGTTACCTTCTCTCCGGAGTGGCGCACCGATACGGCCGTGTCGCTCGCCCGGCAGATGTACGAGTCGCGCGACTTCAGCGCCATGCCGATCCTGGCCGACGCCCTCCAGGACGCCGGCTGCGACAGCGCTGACGTCCTCGATCATTGTCGCAACGCGGCACTTACGCACGTCCGCGGGTGCTGGGTGACTGACCTCGTGCTCGGTAAGCAGTGACGGTACCCTGGCGAGTGGAGGTGAAATCATGCCGTCGAGTGCCCTGTTGTCGCCACCGCCCTGGCAACCGTCGCCGGTGATGCCGCAACCGCGAAAGTGGACCGTCGCGGAGTTCGACCACCTCGGCGCGCTCGGTTGCTTCACCGGGCGGCGTGCGTTCCTGCTCGACGGCGTCATTCTGGAGCAAGGGCCGATGGAACCGCCCCACGCCGACGCCCTGGAAGTGCTGTACGAACACGTCCGCGCCGCGTTCGGACCGGGCTGGCGGTTCCGCGTGCAGACGCCGCTCCACCTGGACGAATTTAACAATCCCATGCCCGACCTCGCCGTGGTCGCGGGAAGTCCCGGTTACTACGGCGACCACCCCGTTTCCGCCGCGCTCGTCGTCGAAGTGGCCGACACGACGCTCCAGACCGACCTGACCGACAAGGCCGAACGCTACGCCACCGCCGGCATTGCCGATTATTGGGTACTCGATCTCAACGGCGGCGTGCTACACGTGTTTCGCGATCCGCAACGGCTCCCCGCGAGCCTCGGCGCGACCGCGTACCGCACACACACCACCCTCGGCCCGAGCGACACCGTTTCACCGCTCGCCGCGCCGAGTGCCGTCATTCGCGTCGCCGATCTGCTGCCCTGACCGACCTCGGGCTCACGGGAAGCTTACCGTCGTCCCGTTGGCCAGGAACTGCACGTTCCCGACCTGAGTCAGCCCATCCGGCGTCATCCCCGTCACGTGCCCGTCGCAGTACAGCACGTTGAACACGTTCGTGTGCCGATGGTCCGGGTAGTGCGTCTTCGGACTAGTCGTGTCTGGGAACGGCCACGGCCCGCGCGGGTTCGCGGCCGTCGCCGCGTGGCTGGAGTCCGCGCACCCGGGCGTCTTCCCGTGGTCCCACACGATCAGGACGTTCGACGTCCCGTTCCCGTTCGTCAGGACGAGCAGACTTTTCCCGTTCGGCCCGCCGTTGACGTAGTTCATCCCGTAGCTGCACTGGAACGCCTGCCCGGTGGCCGGGTCGGTCCCGTTAGGGCACTTGAACGTTTTGATGTTCTGCTCGATGTACGGCCAGAGAATTCCGGCTGGGTACCCGCCGTTGGAGTACGTGTTGTCTGCGTTTGGGCTGCCCTGGGCGTTCGTCGTCGTCGAAGGCGCGGGGCGGTTGTCGTAGGGCGCCCACCACACTTCCCCGGGCCGGTCCAGGTGGTCGCCGAGGTCAGCGAGTAGCAGTCCGCGTCGTAGAGGCCGCTACTGGTGTCGCAGCGCCGGTACTTGGGGAACACCCCGAGAGCGGACTCGTGGTTGTGGATCGCCAGACCGATCTGGTGCAGGTTGTTGGAGCACTGCGTGCGGGCTGCGGCCATCCGCACCTTTTGCACGGCGGGGAGCAGCAGCCCGATGAGCACCGCGATGATCGCGATCACCACCAACAGCTCGATCAGCGTGAACCCGCGCCGCAACATCTCGTTCTCCGTCGTTATGTCCGTTCGGGAATAACGATCTCTTCACTCTATCCGGCGCCCGACGGGTGACCAGTTCGGCGGGCTCGGTTGCGCCCCTTTCACTTGAGCAATTCTGGCGGTTTCCTCTGGCGTTCCCGGTGGGGGGTCGCTATCTCGCCCGGCACGCTCACGAACAGGTTCGCACCGTTACGCACGCACGGAGGTGTGCTCATGCGCCGAAAATTGGTGCTGGGGGCCGGTCTGGCCGCGCTCGTCGGGGGTTCGGCCGCGGGACAGTTCGCGGGCGACCGCGTGCCGCCGGTCGGCGCGCCGGCAACCGCTCCCGCGTTGCCCGGCGGGCTGCAACCCGCCGGCCCGGCCGCGCCGACGCCACCCGCGCCC
>JAFKJJ010000276.1 GCA_017306025.1 Planctomycetota bacterium | reverse complement strand
GGACCACTCTGAAGACACGAATGAACCCGTTCGGTGAACTGCCCGTACTCGATTCCGCCCGCTGCACCGGGTGCGGAGACTGTGTCGCCGTGTGTCCGACCGAGTGCCTCGCGATGGCCGGCCCGCGGCCGTGGCTGCCGCGCCCGCGCGACTGCGTTTCGTGTTCCGCGTGTGAGCTGGTGTGCCCGACCGACGCGATTCGGCTCCGCGCGCCCGTCGCGCCGTGATTCCGCCTCAATCCCAGTTCACGACCTGCCCGTCGGCGATCTGAATCAGCAGCGCGAGCTTCTGCGGATCGAACCCCTTCGGTAAGAACCGCACCGACCCGTCGGCCAAGAGGACGTTCGTCCCGCTGCCGAACACGCCACCGATCGGTGGCACCTTGTTGGGCGCGAACTCCATTTCCTCCGGCTTCGTCCAGACGACCGCCTCGGCGGCCTCGGCCACGAGGATCGTGTTCGAGGTACCGTCCGTGATGTCCGTGAGCCGAATTCCCCGCGGCCGCGGCCCGGTCTGCGGCGGCAGCCACGCGCCCGGCCCACTGAACCCGCGGTAGAACGTGTACCCGTAGGTGTCCGTCCGCGGGGGAGCGAACACCTTCGGCATCTTGCTAATGAGTGCCTTGTTGTTGGGGCCGTCCCAGGGCTCGTCGAGCTTGAACTGCCTGTAGAGGGCGTCCTGCTCGATGTACGGTAGGATCGCGACCCGCCAGCTCAACAGCTGCTTGCCGTTCTTGTCCGCGATGGCGGTGGGAAGGGACTGCATCGCGTCGTGGTAGTTGTGCAGCGCCATCCCGATCTGTCGCAGGTCGCCCTCGGCGAGTTGTCGCATCGCGGCGGTGCGCGGGTCCGTCAGGCCGAAGATCGGCGTGCGCGGGGCGTTCGGGTCGCGCCCGCTCGCGTTCGGGTTCGAGCCGGGTAAGGGAGCGCCCGGTCCGGGTGCGGGGGTAGAGTTACTCGGGCTGTCGGATTCGGTCGGCTTGCTCTTCTTGCACGCCGGGACGCCGACGAGGCCGACGGCCACGGCGAGCGCGGCGCACGCGGTGCGGGTGAATCGCGGGGACATGGGATCGCTCCTTGCGGTCGCGGAAGTAGTGTGAGTGTGGGTGCGAGTGCGAGAAAAGGCAAGAAGAGAGTGGCAACCGAAACGCGAAAGGCCCGAGCCAAGAGCGGCCCGGGCCTTTCGCGTTTTGCTTCTTCGCCTGCTGTCTTCTCGGCCGCCTTTTCTCACACTCACACTACTCAACGCCCGACGCCGATGACGGTGTTCAGCGCCTGGCGCAGCTCCTCGTAGTTCTGTGGTCGGTCGTCGGGGTTCTTCGCCAGCATCCACAGACACAGGTCCGACAAGAGCGGCGGGATGCCCTCGGCGCGCTCGGCCGGCGGCACCGGCGGCGTGTTCAGGTGCTGGAAGATCACCTGCACGCGGTTCCGCCCCTCGAACGGCAGCCGGCCCGTGATCGCCTCGTACAGCGTCACGCCCAGCGAGTAGATGTCGGCCCGGTGGTCCACGACGCTCGCGTCCTTCGCCTGCTCCGGGGCGAGGTACGCCGCGGTCCCGGCCAGTTCCGGCCCGGTCCGCTCGCGGGTCGCTTCCAGGGCGTCCGCCTTCGCCAGCCCGAAGTCGATCAGCTTCGCGTTGCCGTTGGGGCCGACCATGATGTTGTCCGGCTTGATGTCGCGGTGGACGAGCCCCGCCTGCCACACCGCGCCGAGCGCATCGGCCATCTGCGAGACGAGGTACAGCGCCCACGCGGGCGGCAGCGCGCCGCCGGACCGCAGCAGTTCGCCGAGCGGGCGGCCCTCAAAAAATTCGGTGACCAGGTACGGCCACCGCGGATCGAACCCGAAGTCGATGAACCGCACCACGAGCGAGTGCTTGACGCGGGCCAGGGCCATCGCCTCCGTGCGGAGCTGCTTCATGGCCGCGCCGCGGTCGAACACGTTGGCCCAGTTCAGGATCTTCAGCGCCACCGGGCGCGACCGCGACTGGTCCCACCCGCGGAACACGTGACACGATACCCCCTCGCCGAGCTTCTCCTGAAGGACGAACGTGCCGACGACCGTCCCGACCTCGGGCGGCAGGGTGTGCGGGGGCGGGTCGGCGGCCGCGGGCCGGCGGGGGTACGGGAGGGCGTGCGTATCACCGGCGTTGGCCGCGGACTCGGTCACCGCATCGGACGCGACAGGGTGTTCGGTGTTGGGGGGGGGCATGTCGCGCGAGCTTCGGAAAGAGACTCGGTGGGGGTGGAGGGCAACCCGCACCAGTTCCGCCCACGCACATCCGGTGCCGCCGGCACGGGCCGGGCGGCACTTCGAGCGGGGGCGAGTCGCGCCAGAGGGAGGGGGGCGTGCCGGACGGCACGAACCCACCGGTGGGCTACGCCCAAGTCTAGCACACGCCGTACACCCCCCCGAACTTTTCACTCAGGTAGGACAGGAACGGTTTCGGTGAGAGCGCAGCCCCCGTGGCCCGCCTGCACAACTCTCCCGCCCGAAAACGCTGTCCGTGACGGTAAATATGCCGACCCAACCAATCTTTGAGCCGGCCGAAATCGCCGCGGCCGAACTCGTCGTCGAGCCCCACGAGGTCGCGCCGGGCCGCGTCCATCAGTTGGGCCGCGTACAGGTTGCCGAGCGTGTACGTCGGGAAATAACCGATGCCGCCGAAGCTCCAGTGAATGTCCTGCAAACAACCGTACGAGTCGTCCGGAACTTTCAGACCGAACAGCGCCTCGAACCGCTCGTTCCAGGCGCCCGGAAGGTCGGCAGTTGTCAGGTCGCCGGACAGTAGCGCCAGTTCCAATTCGAACCGCAGGGCGATGTGCAGGTTGTAGGTCGCCTCGTCCGCCTCGACGCGAATGAGAGACGGCTTGACGTCGTTGATCGCAAAGTAAAACGTGTCGCGCGACACGTCCGCGAGCGCCGAAGGGAACGTCTGCTGGAGCCGCGGGAAGAAGTGGTCCCAGAACGGCCGGCCGCGGCCGACCTGATTTTCCCACAGCCGGGACTGCGATTCGTGGATGCCGAACGAGCACGCGACCCCCAGCGGCGTACCGAAGTGCTCCGCAGGGAGGTTCTGTTCGTACATCGCGTGGCCGGTCTCGTGCAGGACGCCGAAGAACGCCTCGTTGAAGAACCGCGGATTGTACCGCGTCGTGATGCGGCAGTCGCCGGGACCGAACCCGGAGCAGAACGGGTGCGCGGTGGTGTCGAGGCGCCCCGCGCCGAAGTCGAACCCGATGGCGACCGCCGCGGCCTCCGCGAACACCTTCTGTCGGTCGACCGGGAACTCGCGGGCGAGGAGCCCGATGTCCGGCTTCTTCGGCGAACTCACAATCTTCTTCACGAGCGGCGCGAGTTCGGCGGTCAATCCCGCGAACAGCGCCTTGAGTTCCGCGACGGTGGTTCCGGGTTCGTACTCCTCAATGAGCGCGTTGTAGCGGTGGTCCTTGTAGCCGACCGCGTCGGCCTCCTGGCGCTTCAGTTCCACGACGCGTTCCAACATCGGCCGGAAGCTCGCGTAGTCGTTCTTCTTCTTGGCCTGTTCCCACACCTGTTGCGCCTGCGTGGTGACGCGGGCCAGCTCCTCGACGAGCGACTGCGGGATCTTGGTGGCGCGGTCGTAGGCGCGCCGGAGCTCGCGCACGTTGGCGGCCGCATCGGCCTCCGGGTCGCGGACGAGTTCCGAGCCCTCGACGGCGGCCAACAGCTCGCCGACCTTCGGGTCGGTGAACTTCTGGTGCGCGAGGCTGGCGAGGAACGCCATCTGTTCGCCGCGGAGCGGGCCGCCCTTGGGGGGCATGTACGTCTGGTGGTCCCAGTTGAGCACCGCGGCGCAGGAGTTGAGCACGCCGAGTTCCTTCGACCGGCGGATCAGCTCCGCATACGCCTCGTTTGCCGTCATTTCGATCGCTCCTACACGAACCTCGCGGTTTCCGATATTGTCGGTGTACGAACCGAGACACCGAAGCGGAGGGCAGTACATGGCCGGGCGGCTCGTGACGATCGCCACGTTCGACCAGCCGCCCAAGGCGCGGCTCGCACAAAACGCGCTCGAGGCCGCGGGCATCAAAGCGGCCGTCGCCGACGAGACGACCGTCGCGATGGACTGGCTTCTAGGCGCCGCGGTCGGCTGGGTGAAGGTGCAAGTTTTGGAGGAGGACGCGGACCGGGCGGTCGCGGTGCTGGAAGAGGCGCTCGGTCCCTCCGACCCGGTGGACGCGAAGGCGCTCGCGGCGGAAGCGGAGGCCGCGGAGCCGGAGGAGGGCAGCGAGCCGCCACCGGCACCGGTCCAGCGGGACGACGAAGCGGAACCGCCGCCGTCCGAACGCGACGAGTACGCGCGCCGCTTCTTCTTGGCCGCGATCTTCGGTTTGGCTGTTCCGCTGTTGTGGTTTTATGCGGTCTACCTGTTCCTCAATGCCGCGTTCGGGGAAGGTCCTTTAAGCAAACGCGGTCGGGTCAAACTGCTGAGCGAACGCGGTCGGGGCAAACTGCGCATCGGGGTACTATTACTCGCGCTCGGCGCGTTCATGGCGTACTTCTTGCTCTGGTACTCCGGGAGCTACTGGTGAGCTTCACGTCCGCATCCGCGCCGCACCCGGACGACACCATCGTGGCCGTGTCGTCGGCGAACGGCCCCGCGGCGCGGGCGATCGTTCGCGTCGGCGGGCCGAACGCGCGGGCCGTGGTGGGAGCAGTGTTCGCGGCGGAACCTAACCCCCCGTCCCCCTTCCCTAAGAAGGAAGGGGGACGGGGGGTTAGGTTCTTCCAGGCGCCTCGTCCGCGGCATGCTCCGGCTCACCGACGTTCACTCGCCGCTGCCCGCGACGCTCTACTTCTTCGCCGGCCCCCGGTCGTACACCGGCCAGGACATCGCGGAGCTTCACCTGATCGGTTCGCCGCCGTTGGTAGAACGCCTCGTCGCCGATCTGCTCGCGGCCGGGGCGCGGCCGGCGCGACCGGGCGAGTTCACCATGCGGGCGTTCCTCGCGGGGAAAAAAGATCTGCCGCAAGCGGAAGCCGTGCAAGCCGTGATCGAGGCCGGCACCGACGCGGACCTCTCCGCGGCACTGGCGCAGCTCGCGGGCGGGGTGTCGCGGCCGCTCGAAACGCTCCGCGACGACCTCCTCAACCTGCTCGCCGACGTGGAGGCCGCGCTCGACTTCGCCGACGAGGACATCGAGTTCGTGGGCAAGGCCGAAACGCTCCGCCGGGTCGGCGCCGCGATCGAACAACTCGAAGCGGTGCGAGGCCAACTGGACGACCGGACGGTTTCGGGCCGGCCGGTGCGGGTGGCGCTCGTGGGCCTGCCGAACGCGGGCAAGAGCAGCCTGTTCAACGCGCTGGCGGGCGGCTCGGCGCTCGTCAGCGCGATTCCCGGTACGACGCGCGACTACCTCACGAAGTCACTCTCTCTTGCGGGCGTGTCGGTGGAACTGATCGACACCGCCGGCTGGCAGGCGGCCGCCGACACGATCGAGGAACAGGCGCAGCGGCTCGGGGGCGAACAGACGACGCGGGCGGACGTGATCGTGTGGTGCGACGAGCGCGGCGCGTTCGCGGAAGAAGACGAGCGGCGGCTGAACGCGACCGGTGCGATCGTGCTGAAGGTGCGGACGAAGAGCGATCTGAGCGGGGGAGGCCCCGGTCTCGCGTGCTCGGTACTCGCCCCGCCCGGCCTCGACGCGCTCCGTGCCGCGCTCGGTGACGTCGTACCGTCGCTGGCCCGCCCGGCGCTCGCACCGAGCCAGAGCCGGTGCCGGCACCACGTACTCGCGTGCCTGGAGCGCTTGCGCGAGGCCCGCGCCCTCGCCGCGAGCGACGATCCGCCGGAGCTGCTCGCCCTGGCCCTCCGCGGCGCGATCGACGCCCTCGGCGAGATGACCGGCGCGGTCTACACCCACGACCTGCTCGACCGTATTTTCTCACGCTTCTGCATCGGCAAGTGATCCACCAACCCGGCGACGTGAGCGCATGACCGGCTTCGCTTCGGTCACGCGGCCGTGCTGATGTGTTTCGTGTAGCGGCGCGGTGAACCGGGTCGGCCGCTTAGCCACCCGCCGAGTCGGCGAGCGACTTTCGGAAGCCCGGCTCGTCGGTCAACTCCGGGAACTCCCAACTCGCATCGTTGCGGTAGCCCGGTTCAAGGTCGATGGCCTGTCGCGGGCTGACGACCGCCCCGGCGTGGTCGCCCATTCGGGTGCAGACCCCGGCTCGTTGATACCACGAGCGCGCGTCGGCGGGCGCCAGGGCAACGGCTCGGTCGAATGACGCCAGAGCTTCGACGTCGAACTCGGGATGGTGCTCCAGATCGACCAGCAGGTCGCCCTTTACAGCCCACGCGCGCGGGCTCGCAGGGGCCAATTCGACGGCCCGTGCGAGCGACCGTCGCGCCTGGTCGAATGCGGGCCGGAATGGTTCCGGGCCACACCCGCCGACGCGGTACACGGCTTGGAACGCGTGGCACTGCCTGTAGTAGAACTCGCCCCGCCGCAGCCGAGCGTCGGCGTTGGTCGGATCGGTGGCGAGTTCGCGGTCGATGGCCGCGACAGGGGATTCATGTTCCGGCGGCATCCGCGTCACGCTCCCTCTCACCGCTGTGCCGAACTAAAAGCTCACCTGCCCGGCCGCGACTCCGATGACCCACGCGGCTCTCTGGCGAGCACCGGGAATCAACTCGCGTGGCCGGGTCCGGTGTAGCGACCGGTTCGGCTCTTGCCTCTCCGTTCGATCCCCGTGGGGTCTATCCGCCACCTCGTATGTACTGGGCGTTACTGGATGCCCACTCCTCTTTCCATTCCCAATCGTCCATCACAAAACACGCGAACTGACTGGCGGTGAGTTCGATCTCTGCGTCCACACTCATCTCCATCATCCGGATGATCTGATCGTAAGCTTTCTCGTAACTCACCGGAACCGATAGACTGATCCGAAAGCCGACAGCCACAGTCTGACCTTCTTTGAGCCGATCGACGACCTCACAGGCGTCTTGGAAGCTCTCTTCGATTCGCCGGAGGGCAACCTCCCGGTAGCCGATGCACGCGGCTCGGTAGTCCCGGATGTGCTGCTCTCGGTTCTGCCGGAGAACCGAGAGCAGTTCGTCCCGCCTCACCTTGACTTCTCGATCCTCCCAGCCCATCCGCTTGAATGTGGCAGCCATACGCGTTTCCCCGATTGAACTGTGACGTCCCGAACGGACCTTTTCCGGCCGCGGCTCTCGCGGCGACGTCCGCCGACACGTTCAGACACCATGGTCCCGTCGGGGTTCGCGCCTCCGCCTGTCTTGCCGAACTAAAAGCTCACCGGTTTGGTTAGCGGTGTCAACCAGCCTACACGAACACGACCGCGCGTCGCTTGCAGCGTCTGGTTCGGCGTCGCACCTCATCTCGCAGGCTTGGCGAGGATGTGACGCATCTTCCGCGCCTGAGCTGCGAGGTTCGGCCGGGTCGCGCCAAGCGCGGAGTTCGCGAAACCGTCTGCTCCGGCGAGGTCCGGAGCGGCACGCCATCGCTTGGGAAAGGGGCGATGGAACCCACACGGTGCCGCGATGGCCCCGCGATTCGGGACACCCGCGTGACCCGGCCGAACTAAAAGTTCACCTGCCGCCGGGAAACCAATCGCCGGTTGAGATGACAGAGAGGCTGAAAAGTACAGACGCGCTGCGGTCAGGTGCGCCACGGGGTGGCGCTCGTACTCGCAGTTCTCCTTGGCCGGGTTCCCGGCCCGAACCGGCAACGGCGGGCGCACCTCGCCGATCGGTTGCTTGCCGCCCTCGTCTACACAGACCGCCGGGCACTCGGGGTCAAAGGGCCGGTGGTACACCTCGATCACATCCTCGCATGGCCGCGACGAACGCACCGCTTGGCCCCGGCGGGGCGCCCCTGCTGTTCAAGGCACGGCTTGACGTCGTTTTTTGAAGCGCGCGGCACACGATGGACGGGCTGATCGAATCGACCACCTTCAACTCGACCAGGCGCTCGGCCCTCCGGTGCCCCCGCGTAGGCCGATGGCGACCGGGCTTCCTGCGCCCCGTCGAGCTTGCGGTACTGGCGGCCGGTCGGCTTCTTCCGGTGGACGGCCGCGTCGAGCCCGGATTGGGCGAACCGCTTGCGGACCCGGGCGACGGTCCCGGCCGAGCACTCGAGGGCGTCGGCGACCGCGGCATCACCCCGGCCCGCCGGCGGACGGGTCGGCCTTGAGCAGGACCCGGGCGTGAACCCGAGCGGCGGCGTGCCGGCCGGCCGCGATCAATCCGCTCCAGTTGGCCCGCTGGTCGGCCGTCAGGCGGACGAACTTGTCCTTCACGGCCACGGCGGATCTCCTCGGAGGGGCGAGAAGATCCTACGAAAACTCACCAACTCAGGTGTGGCGGAGCACTAGCGACGGACGAACTCGTACCCGCCGGCCGGGTAGTTGCCGTAGGCGGTCGAGTTCACGTTGTTGCGGAAGCTCGAAACGAACTGCGGCGGCGATTGCACCACGCGGACCTTCACCACCACCGTCTCGCCCGGCTTCGCCAGCCCCGCGTGGACCACCGCGGCCGCCAGGTTCGAGTCGAGCGTGTAAACGTCGGTGCCCCACAGGCTCGGGTTCGCGCCCGGCACCGGGGTGAAGCCCGTCACGGCGAACGTCACCTCCTTGCCGAACTGCTGCTGGTACGCGGACATGTTCCCCGGCGCCTGGGCGGCCGCGACCTGCTCCTCCGACGCCGCGGCCGGGCCGGACCGGAGCGTCCGCAGGTCCGCGAGTTTCAACTGCTGCTCGCCGAACTGAAACGTGCCGACCCGCAGCACCTCTGCGGTCAGCCGTCCGGTGATCTTCGAGTCGTCGGTGTGAACCACGTCGTAATCCCGCGCCTCCAACAGCGCCGCGGGCACCTTCGCGTGGAGGAACTTCACCACCTCGTCGGCCCGCCGACTGACCTCCGGGTCGTCGTGCTTGAGCGCCTTCAGTACGAGCGGGTACGCGCGTTCGCGGTAGCCCTTCAGTTCGGCCGTAGCCTCCTCGCGGACCTTGAAATCGGGATGGTTCAGCTTCGAAATGGCCAGAATCACCTTCTCGGCGACGTCGGCTGGGACGCGGTTTGCGAACTCGATGCGGCGGACGTCGGCGACCGCGACGTGCAGCACGCCGTACTTCGTGGACAGTTCCAGTTTGTCGTCGAGCAACTTCAGCTTCATGGTGCTGTCGTCGACGTACTTGACCTCGACCTCGACGGACGGGCGGGATTTCGGCGGCTCCGGCGGCTGTTGGGGCTGCGGGCCGGCGACGGTCAGCGGGGTGGTCAGAAGCACCAGGGATAGGGCAATGGGAGCGACCCGGACGAGCCGACGGGTGATGGGCATGTGGTGCCCTCCGAAAAGTGGGTTCCGTCCTCTGTCATGGGAAGTGACCGCTTCCTCGCGGTGGGAGAGGTCAATCGGTGAAATACCCTATTTCACGTCTGACGTGCTAGCTCAAGTTGAACGGGAAAGCGCGCACGGCCTCTTCTCTAACTATACATATGGCTAAGATTTCAGCACTTGTCAAGTTGGGCAAGGCGCTTTCCGTGGCCGGATTCTCTGCCAACTGATCGTCAGAACTCCATATCGCGTAATGACTTTGCGCCAGCGCGAAGGGGCAGAACAACCGCCAGCACCCCGATCACGAGCCCGACGGGGACGCCCGCGTAGACCCACGGGTTGACGTGCGCCGCGCCGCCGGTCGCGCCCTTCGCCAGCTGCGCGACGTGGAACGGGACCACCATCGTGCCGATGACCGCGACCAGGAACGCCAGGCCCACGACCATGTTCACCGTGCCGCCGAACCCGACAACGATCTTCGACGGGTCCGTTTCGCGGAAGTTCGGCAGGTACGCCCCCAGCCCGACGTTCAACGCGCTCAGGCCCAGCGCGATCACCGCGACCGTGACCGCGTGCAGGAGGAGCCCCTGCCACGGCACGACCAGGAGCGCGTCGCTGACGAGGATGAGGCCCTCCGAGATGAGGAGCGAGCCGGTCGCGGCGAACGCGAACTTGCCCCGCAGGATCTGGTCGCGACTGACCGGCGTGAGGCCGAGAATCCAGAACTTTCGCCCTTCGAGCGAGATGAGCGGGAACACGAACCGGCTGAGCCCGGCGCAGAGCAGGATCGCGGTGCCGCTGAGGTTCGTCAGGCTGATGGCGTGCTTGTCCATGATGCCCAGGTCGGCCGCGTAGTACTGGCGGAAGTTGCTCGCCCCGAAGAGCATCAGGCCGCCGAACAGGGCGAGCACCACCCACTGCGTCGGGTCGCGCCGGAACGTGCGGAAGTCCTTTATCACGAGCACGCGGGTGCGCCGGTCGAGGTACCAGACGAGCGACCCCATGAGCCGGTCGAGCGGGCTGGTGCCGTAGACCTTCTTGGCGCGCCCGAAGGCGGACAGCCGGTCGTACGCGGTACGGTACACGCGCTTCGCGACCCAGGCCGCGACGAGGAACAAGAGCAGCCCGTTGCTCCACACCTGCGCGAGCGGGACGAGCGCGCCGGCCAGGTCGCCGCGGGCGGCCGCCATGACGCCGCGGGTCATCCAGTGGCTCGGCGCGGCGCCGCTGCGGAGCAGAGCGAACTGGCCGATGAGGTCTTCGAGCTCGCGCCCGTTGGTCGCGACGGAGTTCTTGAAGCTGACGGCGATTCGGTAGCCCCAGAACAACGTGCCCGCCGTGACCGCCAGCCCGACGAGCAGAAAGAACTGTCGGCGGTTCCTCGGCATGTAGCGCACGAGCAACAAACACCCGGCCGCGGACACGGAGCCGGGCAGGAGCACGTACCCGAGGAGGTACAGCGGCAGGAGCGCGTAGAAGTACCACGGCACGCCGGAGATGAGCCCGTAGCCGACGAAGATGGGCACGCCGAGAATGACGAACCCCCACGAGCTGAACGCGACCGCGGCCTGGAACTTCGTGGCGAAAATGTGGTCGGCGCGCGCGGGCGAGCAGAGCAGGAAGCGGGCCTCGGGGCTGGTGAAGAGGCTCGCGTAGAGGATGATGCCGGTCGAGAAGATCAGCATCGTGCCGAGCGTGAAGAACAGCAGGTCGAAGAGCGCTTCGACGATGGCCCCCTTGAACGGGATCTTGTTGGCCGCGAGTTCGTTGAACAGGTACAGGCTGACGGCGAACGTGAAGGCGGCGACGAACGCGCTCGTACCGAGCATGGTGAACAGCCGGACGCGGCCGTTTTGCAGGGCGACGCGCAGCCCGTTTCGGAACATCCGCCAGCGGAGCCGCCGGAACAGCGCGCCCTGATCGGCAACGGCGGGACGTTCGGCACCCATAGGTCGGCTCCGACAATGAACCTCAGGGCATCGCGTACGGCATCGGCACGTCCGCCGGCGCGCCGGGGACGCGGCGCCCCGACCGCGCCATCGCGTAGGCGAGGACCTGGTCCGGCGTGAGTTCGACTTGCAACATCGCCTCGTCGCGGAACCACTCGTTCGGCCAGTAGAGCAGGTCGGACACGTTCGCGCCGGGCAGGTTGGCTTCGAGCCAGTTGAGGTAGTACGACGCGACGGCCTCCGACAGTTCGTTTCCGACCGCGGACCGCAGCACGTCGCGGAACTCGTCGTACGTGAGGTCGGGGACGAGCGCGGGAACGCCCAGCAGCATCTCGCCGACGAACGTCTCGACGGCGACCGAACCGTAGTACGCCTGGAATTCGGCCTGAGTGTAGCTTCGGCCCGCGCGGGCGTTCCAGCGCGCGAGGAGCGGGCCGACGTCGTCCCGGTGCGCGTCCTCGATCTGCCGACACAGCGCGACGTACTCGCGCACCTCCTCGGCGGAGGGCGTCGGCGGTCGCAATCGTGGCGGAACGGGCACGGACGGCCTCCCTCGCGTTAAACGGTTGCCGGCGCGGCTTCCACGGCCGCCTCTTCCGTGATCTGCATGAACAAATCTTCGAGGTTCCCGTCCCGGTTGGCCTGCTTGCGCAGGTCGGTCATCGTCCCGCAGCCCAGCAGCCGGCCGCGGTCGAGGATGCCGATCCGGTCGGCCAGTTCCTGCGCGATGTCGAGCGTGTGCGTACTCAAGAAAATGGTCACCCCCTCGCCCGCGAGCTTGCGGAGGAGCGTTTTCAGTTCGCGAATGCTCTTGGGGTCGAGGCCGACGGTCGGCTCGTCGGCGATGAGCAGTTTCGGCTCGTGGACGAGCGCCGCGGCGAACACCGTGCGCTGGCGCATGCCGTGCGAATAGCACTCGGTGAGGTCGTCCACGAACTCGTCGAGGTGGAACAGCTCGATCACCTCTTCGATCTTCGCGCCGGCCCGCGCGGGCGGCATCGCGTACAGGTCCGCGGTAAACTGAAGGAACTCGCGGCCGGTGAGCTTCTCGTAGAGGAACGGCTGATCCGGTACGTAACTCACGAGCGCGCGGGCGTGATCGCCCTGCGCGCGCACGTCGAACCCGCCGACGCTGACGCTCCCCGTTGTGGGAAAGAGCAGGCCGCAGAGCATCTTGATGGTGGTGGTCTTCCCGGCGCCGTTGGGGCCGAGGAACGCGAACAGCTCGCCCGCGGGGACGTGCAACGTGAGGTCCTGCACGGCCACCTTCGGGCCGTAGAGCTTCGTGACGTTGCGAATGTCGATCATGAGAGGTTCTCCGAAATTCGCTCCGCGCACGCGGCCGCGATCCGTTCCAACACGTCGGGCATTCGGGCGGCCACTTCTTCGTTACGAAAGCGTAGGACCAACAAGCCGAGTGTTGCGAACGCGAGGTCGCGCGCGTCGTCGTACCCGGGCTGTTCGTCGTGAATGCCGCCGTCGACCTCGACGACCACACCCGCGGCGTGACAGTAGAAGTCCGCGATGAAGCCGTGAACGAGTTGCTGCCGACGGAAGTGGAGGCCGCAGAGCTTGCTCGCGCGGACCTGCTCCCAGAGGAGTTGTTCCGCGAGAGTCATTTCGCGCCGCAGCTCCCGCGCGCGAGCGACCTTATCGACGTCGACCTTCTGGCGCGTAACGAGGTGCGGAACGGGCGCGTGGAGGGAGAAACCTACCCCCCCGGCCCCCCACCCTGAAGGGAGGGGGGGGACGGCCGAGCTCGCCTCCTGCGGCTCTCCAGACGCAAAGGGACTGAGATGGTTTTTCTCCCCCTTCCCTTCAGGGAGGGGGGCCGGGGGGGTAGGTTTCGCGCGCCGCGTCCGGTTTCGCGTACTCCTCGGCGCGCGCGGTTTGCGATCACTTCGGCTCGGCTCTTGCATCTCTAGTCCTCGCGCTCGAACGTCAGGCTCTCGCCCTTCTCGAACGCTTCCTGCCGCAGCACCTTCCCGTCGCTCGCACGCACCCACGTCCGCGCCACCGGCTCGGCCCGGCGGTACTCGATCACCCAGCACGACACGTCCGCGCCCTTTACGTGGAGCGCCTGTTGCGCATCGCCCACCTTCGCGACCAGCGACTCTTTCTCCTTTTGGTCCGGAAGTCGCAGCCCGTTTTCGGCGAGCTTCCGGCGGAACAGGCCCGCGACCGCGTCCTGTAGCGGGTTCGACTCATGAACCACCCACTCCTGACCGCCACGAACGCCACCGAGCCGATTCACCGGCTGGAGCGGGTTGAGCGGCTGGCCGTTCTTCGGCACCGGCACCGGGTCGAGTTCGCCCGCGATGTCGCCCCAGTTGCTCTTCAACTCGCCACAGCCGGTCAGCACCCCGTTGGCCACCACCGCGCGAACCGCGATCGTTCCTTCCGCGATCTCCGCGCCGCGCAGACTCAGCTTCACCTTGCCCGTCATCGACTGCTCACGCAACTCGCCGCCGCGGGTCATCTTCACCTCCGACACCGCTTCTGTTGCGGAGAGTGTGACGTCGCCCTGGTCGAGCTTGAGTTCGCTGTAGTGGTAGACGAACTGGAAGGCGTCTTCCCCGTCGAGGTACTTCATCTGCGTTGTGAGCTTACCGACCTTCTGGCCGTTGCGGTAAAGCGTCCACTTCGCGGGGACGTTCTGACGGGCCTCGTCGGCGAGTTCGATCGACACCGGCGGCGGGCCGGAGCTAAACATCCGCG
>JAFKJJ010000275.1 GCA_017306025.1 Planctomycetota bacterium | reverse complement strand
TCCGTGACCAGCTCCAGCCGCTCCCTCCTACCGACCCGTACCGGCTCGTGTGGCTCGCGGGCGAGGCGGTGTGTGCGGTCCCCGAGGCCGCCGCGGCGTGGCCCCGGCCCGCGATCGCGCCGCCGTTCTACGGGTTCGGCCCCGTCGGTCCCGCGAACGTCCGATTCGCAGGGCGCGAGGCGGTCCTCGTGCGCGGGCGCACGTCGGCACCGCTGGGGCGGCTCCGGGCGTGGCTCCGCGCCACCCCGTGGCGGTCGCCGGGCGTCACCGCCGGCCGCGTCCTGTTCCACCTCGACCGCTACGGCGTCCCCGCGCCGCGGCTGCTCGCGTTCGGGCAGCGGCTCACGAGCGCGACCGGGGCGGAGTGGTTCGCGCTCTACGAGGCGCCCCGCGGCCCGCTGCTGCGGCGCTGGCGGCGGACCGCCGGCGCCGCCGACCAGCGCAAGGTGTTCGACGCCGTGGCCGGGTGCCTGCGGAAGCTCCACGACGCCGGCTGCGTCCTGACCGACCCGCGGGCGGCGTTCACGGTCCGTGCGGGCGGAGAGGTCTCGATCGCCGACCCGTTCGCGGTGCGGATCGTGCGCCGCGTGACCGAAGCCGCCCGCGAGCGCGACCGCCGCGCGATGGCCCAGTTGTTGGGAGCGGAATGAACCAGGTTCCCCGAAACGCGCCCCCGGCCAGTCTCACGCGCCTCGACCCGCGACCGGGCGACCCGGTCTCCTCGCTGTGGGCGCGTCTGCGCCGCGGGGTGCGGCTGCTCCGCAAGCAGGCCGACTGGGACCGGTTCGCGGGCGCGGGCTGGGCGGAGCGGATCATGGCCGAGCCGCTCACCGACCGCGAGCACAAGAAACAGGGCCGGTCGATCGGACGCAAGGTGTTCGTCGACGGCCGCGACACGCTCTCGGTGTACCTGAAGCGCCACTTCGAGCTGTCGCGCCTGGCGGGGCTGCTCGCGACGCTCTTTCCCGGCCGCGCGTCCTCGCCGGGCCTTCAGGAGTGGGTCCGGCTCGTCTGGGCGAAAGAGGACGGGTTCTCCGTGCCGCGGCCGGTCGCGGCCGGTCAGTTCGTCGGGCCGTGGGGGAAGTTACAGAGCTTCCTCGCGGTCGAGGAGCTGCACGGCATGTTGCCGCTGCACGAGGCGGTTCCCCGCGCGTTCCGCGCACTCGACGCCCGTTCGTTCGCGCGGTGGAAGCGCGGGCTGACGGCCGAACTCGCCCGGCTCGCGCGCGAACTGCACCGCCGCAAGGTGTTCCACAAGGACCTCTACTTCTGCCACTTCTACATCCCCGAATCGTTCACCCGGGCCGCCCCCGCCGACTGGACGAACAACGTGTGGATGATCGACCTGCACCGGCTCGCACGAGGCGGGACGGTGACCGCCCCGTGGTGGCAGGTGAAGGACCTCGCGCAGCTGCTGTTCTCGTCGGACGTGGAGGGCGTGACCGACCGCGACCGCGCGCGGTTCTGGGCGCTGTACCGGCGCGGGTGGCCCGATGGAAGGCGCCCGGGCAAGTGGCTGGTGCCGCTGGTGAAGTGGAAGTGGCGGCTGTACCGGCGGCACAACGAGCGGAAGCCGTCCGCGGTGCCGTACGAGACGCGCAACGCGGCGTGAGGGCGCGAGGCGAAGACCTAACCCCCCGTCCCCCTTCCCTGGAAAGGAAGGGGGTGGCGCGGGGTCGAGGAATCCGAAGCGTCAACGACGAGGCCCGCGTCAACAAGTCCGTCACTATCGCGGAGGCGCAGGAGGCTCCTCGCGCGTTCACCCCCTTCCTTCTTAGGGAAGGGGGACGGGGGGTTAGGTTCTTGTCACGCCTGCTGCGGGAGTTTCGCGATATGGACATCGCGCTGTGTTACGAGAGCGTGCTGCCGGCCCGCGGCGGCGCGGAGACCTACATCGGCGACCTCGCGCGCCGACTCGCCCGCGACGGGCACGCCGTCCACCTCTACGCGGCCCGCTGGGACGCCGGCGCCCTGCCGCCGGCCACCCACTTCCACCGCATCGACTCCGCCGGCGGCCCGCGGTTCCTCCGGCCGTGGCGGTTCGGTGCCGCGTGCGAAGAGGCCCTCCGGCACGCCCACCACGACGTCAGCATCGGCTTCGACAAGACGTGGGGCCAGGACGTGCTCTACCCGCAAGGCGGGTTGCACGCGGCCAGCGCCGCGCACAATCTGCTCAAGTTCCCGGACCGGCTTTCGCGGGCGCTCGCTGCGGCCGGGAAGTGGCTCGACCCGGCCGCGTGGTCGTTCGCGCGGCTCGAACGCAAGCAGTACCTCGGACCGAACCGGCCGCTCGTCGTCGTGAACAGCTTCATGGTGCGGAGGCACTTCGAGCGGTATTACGGCGTCCCCCCGGAGTCGGTGCGCGTGGTGCGCAGCGCCATCGACCCGCTGCGGTTCGCGGCCGACGACCGGCTGAAGCGCCGGCACGAGGAGCGCGGCCGGTGGATGGTGTTCCCGGAAGAGACGGTCGGGCTGTTCGTCGCGATGAACTACCGGCTGAAGGGGCTCTCGCCGCTCCTCAACGCGCTGGCGCTCGTCCCGCGCGACAAGCCGTTCAAACTGGTCGTGGTCGGGCACCCGAAATACGGGCGGTACCAGCGACAGGCGGAACGGCTCGGGGTCGCCGACCGCGTGCGGTTCCTCGGCCACCGCGACGACCCGAAGGACTGCTACTTCGCCGCGGATTTCCTGGTTCACCCCACCTTTTACGACCCGTGCTCGCTGGTCGCGCTCGAAGCGCTGGCGTGCGGACTTCCCGTGGTCACCTCGCGCTACAACGGCGCAAGCGAGTTGCTCTCACCGCCGAACGACGGGATCGTGATCGACGACCCGCACGACGCGCCGGCGCTGGCCTCAGCGCTACACCGGTTCACGAACCGCGGGTACCGCGCGGAAGCGTCGAGCGCCGCGCGCCAGACCGGCACCCGCTGGACGTTCGAGCATCACTACCAGGCGCTGCTCGACGTGTTCGGTGAGGTGCGGAAGACGAAGCGTGCGGCGTGAGACGCGAGAGCAACCGTTCCGATCCGGAGATCGTTATGTTCGCCGTACTGGTCGGCTGTAGCTTCTGCCTGCCCGCGGTCGGTCCGCAGATGGTTCGCCCCGGCATGTCGTACCCGGTCGCCGGTGCCCTGATCGGGGAGAAGCCGACGGTCCTCAATCAGACGGGAAACCGAATTCGGGAAGTCGAGTACCCCCGGACCGGAATCCGTCTCACGCTCGACGACAAGGGCGTCGTGGTGCGGGTCAACGGGGAGGGAGAGGAGACCTCCGCCGAGAAGGAACTGGAGCGCATTGCGAAGGCCCTGCCGGAAGGGTTCAAGCGCTCCGGATTCATTCCGCTCCTGAAGCCGGGAGAAAAGCCGGGTACGGACGAGCCCACGAAGTACGGGTACGCGCGTCTTCGCATCGCCCGGATGACCTCCGATACCACCGCGAAGATCACGATCAGTTTCTACGGCAAGGGAAAGGACGGCGAGGAGGAATACGGCGCGGCCTTCATCCACTTGTCGTGGTACCACGGGTGTTGGACCGTCACCAAGTACGAGGGGTGGGACGGTACCCGTACCCATGACTGGCAGAAGGAGCGGTTCATCGCGTACATTGATGAAATCTCGGACAACCGTCCGAAGCGGTAGCCCTCGGACGTCGGTGGGCGTGCGCCGCGCGCCGAGCGATACAATTCCCGCATGTCTCCAGACGTTGCGATCATCGGCGGCGGGATCATCGGGCTCACCTCCGCGTACCTCCTCGCGAAAGAGGGGGCGTCGGTCGCGGTGTACGACCGCGGCGACCTCGGGCGCGAAGCGTCGTGGGCCGGGGCCGGCATCCTGCCGCCGGGCAACCCGGACCGCGCCGCCACGCCCGCCGACAAGCTCCGCGGCATCGGCTCCCAGCGCTTCCCCGACTTCTCCGCCGAACTGCGCGACCTCACCGGCGTCGACAACGGCTACCGGCGGTGCGGCGGGATCGAGTTCCTCACCGCTGAGGACGCGGACGTGCCCGACGTGTGGGCCGCGGAGGGGATCGCGTTCACCCGCGTGCCGCTCGCGTACGCGCAGCGCCTCGAACCACTTGGGATCGTCGAGGGCGAGCCGTACCTGCTGCCGGGCTTCGCGCAGGTGCGGAACCCGTGGCACCTCCGGGCGCTCGTCGCGGCTTGCGGACGGGTCGGGGCGGCGCTTCTCCCGCACACCGGCGTCGAGGGGTGGGAGTTCGACCGCAACGACATCAGCGCGGCACGCCTCGCGAACGGTGATCGTGTCGTCGCGGGGCAGTTTCTGCTCGCGGCCGGTGCGTGGAGCGAGAAGCTCCTTCACGCGCTCGGGCACCGCCCGCACGTTCACCCGGTCCGCGGGCAGATCGCGCTCCTGCGCGGGGAGAGTTGTTCGCGCGTGCTGATGTTCGGCAAGCGGTACCTCGTCCCGCGCGGCGACGGGCTCACGCTCGTCGGCTCGACCGAGGAACCAGAAGCGGGCTTCGAGAAGCGCACCACGAGCGAGGGGATCGGCGACCTGGTCGCGTTCGCGCGGCGGGTCGTGCCGGTGCTGAGCGCCGCGGCGCTCGAAACGTCGTGGGCGGGGCTGCGGCCCGGCTCGCCGGACGGGCTGCCGTTCCTCGGCCGCGTGCCGGGCTGGCGGAACGCGTTCGTCGCGGCCGGGCACTTCCGCGCCGGGGTGCAGCTCTCGATCGGCACCGCGCAGGCGCTGAGCGAACTGCTGACCGACCGGCCGACGTGCGTGCCCCTGGAGGCGTTCGCGCTGGACCGTGAACCGAGCGCGACCAGGAGCGCATTCCGCAGTTAGGTGCGGCCCTCCCCACGAGGAGGGCCGTTCGCGGGCCGGCCTGCAATAATACCCCCATGCAACCGACCGAACACCGTTCGGCCGTCGGGCAACTCGCCGACGACCTGCGCTGGCTCGAAGACCACTGCCGCCGACAGCCCGACCTCTCGGTACACGCGGGCACGCTCCGGCTCGCCTCCGCGCTCACGCGGAACGTCGTCGGGCCGTTCCTCGAAGGCCAGCCCACGCGGCCGCTTCACGTCGCGGTCGTGGGCGGGGCCGGCGCGGGCAAGAGCACCGTCGTCAACTTCCTCGCGGGCGCCCAGGTCGCGGAAGCCAACCCGCAGGCCGGTTTCACGCGGCACCCCACGGCGTTCCTGCCACCCGGCCCCGCGTTCCAGTGGCCCAGCTACATCGGCTTCATGGGTCCGATGCACCGGCTCACGCAGGACAAGCCCGCCAACGTCGACGAGGACGTCTACCAGGTGAAGCGGCTCGACAACACGAACGCCGCGCACCCGCTGGCGGACTTCGTCGTCTGGGACTGCCCCGACATGACCACCTGGGCGGCCGAGGGGTACGTCGGCCGGCTCATGGAGGTCGCGGCGCTCGCCGACGTGATCGTGTACGTGGCCTCCGACGAGCGCTACAACGACGAGGTGCCGACGCAGTTCCTGCACACGCTCGTGAAGGCCGGCAAGGCGGTCGTCGTCGTGCTTACGAAGATGCGGCCGATCGACGCCCCCGCGTTCATCGAACATTTCCGGCTCGAAATCCTCGGCCGGCTGCCGAAGCTCCCGAACGGCGAGGCGCCCGCGGTGCCGGTGGTCGCGCTGCCGCAGATGACGATGGCCGAGCGAAAGGACCCGACCGGCGCCGGCGCGAAGTACCGGGTTCCGCTCCTGAACCAGATCCTCGTTCAATGCGAGTCGACCGACCTGGCGCGCGCACGCACGGTAACGAACGCCGCGAGATACCTGAGCACCGCGGGCGACGGGCTGTTGGATGTGGCGCGGCGCGACCTCGCCGAACTGGACGCGTGGAAGGCCGCGGTGATGTCGGGGCGGATGGCGTTCGAGGACCGCTACCGCCGCGAGTACCTCTCGGGCGAGCGGTTCCAGCGCTTCGACCGCTACCGCGAGCGGCTCATCGACCTCCTGGAGTTGCCCGGCGCGGGCCGCGTGATCGGCGGACTGTTCTGGGCGCTCCGCACGCCGTACCGCTGGACGCGGGACTACGTTTTCGGGCTGATGGTACGGCCCGACGTGCTGAACCTCTCCGAGTCGTCGGTGCTGCACGAGTCGCTGAAGGGTTGGCTCGAAGGGCTCCAGGCGGAGGCGCTGCGGAAGGCGGGCACGCACCCGCTGTGGAAGCAGATCGCGGTGCGGTTCGATTCGGAACTGGGGCCGCAGGCCCGCGACCGGTTCGCGAGCGAGTTCCGCACGTTCGAGCTGAAGGAGTCCGAGGACCTCGAAGAAGCGGGCAAGGCGCTGGTGTCCGGACTGGAGAACAACCCCGCCCTCCTGCACACGCTCCGCGGGGGGAAGTTCGTCCTCGATCTGGTCATCATCGGCGGCGTGATCTATTTCACGTGGCCGCCGGGCTGGATGCTGTTGCTGGCGCCGGTCGGGGTCTCGCTGACGCACCAGTTCGCCGAACTGGCGACGCGCGGCGTGGCCGAGGGGGCGCGGCACCGGGTCCGGACGCACCGCGAGTCGCTGGTCCACACGTCGCTGAGCGCGCCGCTGGCGCAGTGGCTGGCGGAGTGGCCCTCGACCGGCGGAACGTCGTTCGAGAAGCTGCAACAGGTGCTGCGCCGCGTGCCGGACGCGATCCGCGCGATGGAGGAGCGCGTGAATGCGAAGGTGAAGGAACTGGAGCGCCCCGAGCCGCCGCCCCCACCGACGACGCCCCCGGCGGTCGAAGGACAGAGCAACCAGCACGCGTGAGACAGGCACGTTTACTATTCGACCTGCGGCGCGGAGGGCTCACGGCACCGCATGGCCAACAAACTCGGCCACGCACGGAACCGCGGCGGGCGAGGTTGCCCCAGACCGTGCATGGCCGAATTGGCGTTGGCCAAGTAGCGGTACAGGAACAGCCCCCGCAGGTGTTATTCGGTGGGCGCCGGGGCGACGCAACATCGCCCGCTGCTGAGACAGTGGGGCTAAACGCGAACCCGGAACACGACCGAGGGTAACTCGCGCCGCCCCGGACGCAACGACGAAGCACGCGCCGTTACTCCTTCCCCAACAGCAGATCGACGACCCAGCACCCGCGGACGTGCGTGAGAGCGGTATCGCGGCAGTGATCGAGAACCGCATCCTTCTCGCATCCGGCGTCTTGGAGTGCGTCCGCGAGGATCGGCATTCGATCGTAGGCGCGTTCGTCGTAGATGCCGCGGGCGAGCGCGACGACGGCGGCGGTTAACCAATCGGGATTGGGCCAAACGTACTGAAACGGGTTACCGAAGGTGTCGTGGAGGAGCGGGATCTGAACGGCGCGATGCTCCTCGACGGTCCGTTGCCACGCGGGATCTCGGTAGTCGTACGTATCATTCCATTCCGAGCGCGGGCGTAATATCGCTGCCCGCTCCGACCCGTGAACCGCGGCGGCGAACGCACCGTGTCCAAGTACCATTGCCGCCGGCTCCTGGCTCGCCGTGCCGTAGTTAAGCGCGCCTCTCCAGACTTTCTCCCGTTCCCTTTTCTTAACCTGTCCGTCTGCAAATCGCTCCGCGACTTCGACCGCGGTTCTGTGCTCGTCATTTGGGAGGTAATCCCAGACGAGACGACAGCACGCGCAACCGAACAGCCGAAGTTTCCTCTCGCTCGCTCGGTAACGTAGAGGATCGGACTTCGATTGCTCATGAAGGAACTCCAACATTGGTGTTGGGTTCTGGCATGCGAACCACTCTTCCTTCGTCATCTCATGGTCCTCGTGGTGTCGTGGACAGCGTACCAGTACAAACGAAACCCGCGGGCGCCGCGGGCATCGGATTTCCTCCACTATTGCAGAGTCGCGAGGGTAAAGTAGGGAACCTACGTCACCCGGTATTACCGCTCCCTCCCATGCGCCACACCTTCGCCACGCTCCTCCTTCTCGTACCGGCGTCCGTAAGCGCCGCGGAGCCTGACAAACTCCTCTTCGACTTCGAGGACGAAGACGATGTGAAGGTGTGGGCGCCGCTGGCGCTCTCCAAAGGGCCGAAGGAGCCGCCCCCAAAACTCGAACTCGCCGCGGAGAACGCCAGGTCCGGCAAGCACAGCCTGAAGGTGACGTTCGCGGGCGGGGCGTGGCCCACGATCGCCACCGCAAAGATCCCCGACGACTGGACGGCGTGGGAGACCTTTGTGGCCGACGTGGCCGTCGGCCGCGACTGCGTCATCGGCTTCACCGTGATGCAGGAGGCAGCACCCGCGACGCCGGCTGGGACGGCAGCGTGTCGCGGTGGTGCAAGACGGCGATCCTCCGCCCCGGCCGGCACACGATCACGGCCCCGCTCCACCCGAACGCGTGGAGCGCGATCCGGCAGAAACTCGAAAACGGTAAGGTGATGGGCAAGTGCGTGAGCCTGGAGTTCTTCGTCTACTCCCCGCACGACGGCGACACGGTGTTCATCGACAATATCCGACTCCTCGCGAAGAAGGAACCGACACACCCGCCCGTAAAAACGGAGTTCGCCGTTCTCGGTACCGATCTCAAGGTGAGCGGCGTGCAGGAACTCGGCAAGAAGCTCGCCGACAAGTGGAAGGAACCGCCCGCGACCACCGCGGCCGACGCGGAAGCCGCGTTCCGGGCGCGGTTCGCCGAACTCCGGAAGAAGCACCCGAAGGCCGTGCTCGCCGTCTTCCGCGACGGCGAGGCCGGCTTCGACGCGGCCAACCCGACAAAGGTGTTCGCGGGGTGGCGGGACGCGTACTGGTCGAGCCACGGCCCGGACGGCGCGAACACGGATCGCGCCAACAACCGCGGGAAGGTCGGGACGGAAGAGGTCTTCATGCGGCACCGCAGTCCGCTGTTCCGCGTGGACGTGGCGAGCATCCCGAAGGGGGCAAACGTCCTGGCGGCCGAGTTCCTGCTCGTGCGGGCCGGCAACCCGGGGAAGGAGCAAAACGCCCGGCACGCGAACGTGTGGGTGGCCGAGGCGTGCAACCGCCCGTGGGCCGAGTACGACGTGAACGCGTACTGGTACGCGCGGGACAAGTTCTGGAAGGCAGTGGGCGGGATGGACTGGTCCGGCGACGACCCGGACTTCCTGCTGGTTTATCTGGCGCACGGTCCGGGTCGCGAGGGGTGCAACGTGTGGGACTTCACGGAGGCGGTGAAGTTCTGGACCGACGGCCGGCACGCGAACCACGGCTTCATGATGCACGGCGACTCGAAGGACTGGTTCCGCGCGTACTACCGCGAGGCCGAGAAGGTGAAGGACCGCCCCGCGCTACGTTGACCGCGCGGGAAGCGGACCGCTCCCGGCCGCACGTTCCGGACCGCGAGTCGGAGGGCACGCCCGATGAGAATGACGCCGAAGCAAATCGAGCAATGGGCCAAAACTCGCCAGATGGGCCGCACGCGCTTCATTTGGTTGCGCGGCGTCTGCGGGTGGGGGCTGACGGTCGGCATCGCCTGGGCCGTGGTCATGGCCGCAGTGCAGGGATGGGACCGGTTGCCGATACTGCTGGCCCTGGCCGTGGTCGGGTTCCCGATCGGGGGCTACTTCTTCGGCGTGTTCACCTGGCGGGCGTGCGAGAAGCGGTACGAGGAAGCGACCCGGGACGACGACTGGGACGTCTGAACTTTCGCTCCCATGCCACACCACCCCAACTTCTTGAACGGCACGCGGTTCGCGCTCGTGTGCGCCACGCTAACGGCACTGAACGCGCGATGTTCGACCCGTCACCCGCAGATCTACACCGCCGATTGACGCCTTACCGGTCGAACCCGGCGGCCCCGGCGGCTGTCGTTGCCGTTACGAACCCGCGGCCGGACCGGGAGACAGGTGTAATGCGGAAGTTGGCCAGTATTCAGACGGTAAACGCGGCGGAACCCATTCCGAACGCCGACGCGATCGAGAAGATCCGCGTTCTGGGGTGGTGGGTGGTCGTCAAGAAGGGGGAGTTCAAGCCCGGCGACCGGGTCGTGTACTGCGAGATCGACTCCCTCCTGCCGGAGCGGGCCGAGTTCGAGTTCCTGCGCGCCAGCAGCTACAAGCCGGCGGTCGCCGACGGCGCCGGCGCGGTCCTCCAGCCGGCCGGGTTCCGCATCAAGACGATCAAGCTCCGCGGGCAGGTGTCGCAGGGCATCTGTTTCCCGCTCGGCGTACTGCCCGCGGGCGCCCCCGCGCACGAGGACGCGGACGTAACCGAGCTGCTGGCGGTGCGCAAGTGGGAGCCGCCGCAGACCGGCACGAGCGGGCGGACGCGGGGCACGTTCCCGGGGTTCCTGCCCAAGACCGACGAGACCCGCGTGCAGGTGTTGGAAAAAACCATCGCCAAGCACCGCGGGCGCGAGTTCTTCGTCACGGAGAAGCTCGACGGCACGTCGTTCACCGCGTTCGTGCGCGCGGGGGAGTTCGGCGTGTGCAGTCGGAACATGCTGCTCGACACCACCGACGAACTCAGCACGCTGGTCCGCCTGGCAAAGCGGCTCGGGCTGGAGGAGCGGCTCCGCGCGCTGGCCGCGGCCCGCGGGCACGATATCGCGATCCAGGGCGAGGTGATCGGCCCCGGCGTTCAGGGGAACAAGTACGCCCTGAAGGAGATCGCGCTCCGCGTCTTTAACGTGTTCGACGTGTCGGCTTACCGGTTCCTCGATCACGCCGACGTGCTGGCCGCGGTCGCCGAAACGGGCCTCGAAGGCGTTCCGCAGCTCGGAACGGTCGTGCTGAACCACACGGTGGACGAGCTGGTGGCGATGTCGGAGGGGCCGAGCGTGCTGAACCCGAAGGCGCAGCGCGAGGGGATCGTTCTGCGGCCGCTGACGGAGGTGGAGGACGACTACCTCGGCCGGCTCAGCTTCAAGGCGATCAACCCGAAGTTCCTGCTCAAGTACGACGAATAGGCACGACAGCAAAGAGAAGAGCCACGGATGACACAGAAGACACGGATCAAACCTGAAGAGAGTTGAGTTCAATCCACTCTGTCTTCTGTCTGATCCGTGTCTTCTGTGTCATCCGTGGCTCTTCTCTTCTGTGGCTCTTTTCTTCTTCACACCTGCAACACCCCCGTTTTGAACGGCTTCCCCTCGTCGTGTCGCGTCGCGACCGCTAGCGCCGTCAGGAGCGCGGCGCGGGTTTCTTCCGGCCGCACGATCGCGTCCACCCAGAGCCGCGCCGCGGCGTAGCGGATGTCGGTCTGCTCGTCGTAGCTCGCCTTCACCTTGTCGCGCAGGGCCGCGAGTTCGTCCGCGTCGGGCTCCCGGCCGGCGCGCTTGAGCCCCTGAACCTGGATGTCGAGGAGCGTACCGGCGGCCTGGTTGCCGCCCATCACCGCGTACTGCGCCGACGGCCACGCGAGAATGAACCGCGGGTCGAACGCCTTGCCGCACAGTGCGTAGTTGCCGGCACCGTACGAGCCGCCCGTGATGAGCGTCAGCTTCGGCACGACGCTGTTGGAGATCGCGTTCACGAGCTTCGCGCCGGCCCGGATGATCCCCGCCTGCTCGGACTCCTTGCCCACCATGAACCCGTTCACGTTCTGAACGAACAGGATCGGCACGCGGAGCTGGTTGCAGTCCATCACGAACCGCGCGGCCTTGTCCGCCGAGTCGACGTAGATCACCCCGCCGAACTGCACCGGCCCCTCGGCCGACTTCACGCGCCTCTTCTGGTTCGCCACCACCCCGACGCGCCGGCCGCCGAGCTGCCCCCAGCCGCACACGAGCGTCTGGCCGTAGTCGGCCTTGTACTCGTCGAACGGCGCGCCCGGGTCGAAGAGGAGCGCGAGGAGGTCGCGCACGTCGTATTCGGGTTGAGTAAACGGGGCAAAGGCGGCCCCGTTTGGTCCGGTCACTCCGTGACCGGATTCCTCATTCCCGGTCACGGAGTGACCGGACCACACCGGATCTGTCGGCAGCGCCCCGACGAGCCGGCGCAGGCGCTGCAGGCACGCCTCGTCGTTCGGCTCGCGGAAGTCGATCGTTCCGCTCACAGAAGCGTGCATACGCGCGCCGCCGAGCGTTTCCGAATCCACCACCTGACCGATGGCCGCCTTCACCAGCGCCGGGCCGGCGAGGTACAGACCACTGCCCTCGGTCATCAGGAGCGTGTCACACAGCACCGGCAGGTAGCCGCCCCCGGCGACGCAGTTGCCCATGATCGCGGCGAACTGAGGCACGCCCGCGGCCGATATCACCGCGTTGTTGCGAAAGATTCGACCGAAATCGTCCTCGTCGGGGAACACCTCGTCCTGGAGCGGCAGGAACACCCCGGCCGAGTCGACGAGGTACACGAGCGGGAGGCGGTTCTCGGTCGCGACGCGCTGGGCACGGAGCACCTTTTTACACGTCATCGGAAAGAACGCGCCGGCCTTCACGGTCGCGTCATTGGCGATCACCATCACGCGCCGACCCGACACGACGCCGATCCCGGTGACGACGCCCGCGGACGGGGCGCCGCCCCACTCCGCGTACATCTTCCACGCGGCCCAGAGCCCCAGCTCGAACCAGTCTGACCCGGTATCTACCAGTTTGGCAATTCGCTCGCGGGCGGTGAGCCGGCCCTTCTCGTGCTGGCGCTCGATCGCTTTCGCGCCGCCGCCGAGACGGATCGCAGCTTCTTCCGCGGAGAGGTCGATGGACATGGTTCCTCCTGGAAGGGGGAAAGAGAAGAGCCACGGATGACACGGAAGACACGAATCAGACAGAAGACAGAGTGGATTGAACTCAACTCTCTTCTGGTTTGATCCGTGTCTTCCGTGTCATCCGTGGCTCTTCTCTTTCCCCCTTACCACGATCACGGCGTCGAGAGCGACCAGTCCTTGCGCTGGCGGCTCGACGGGATCTTCAGCATCTTGCGGTACTTCGTCACGGTGCGCCGGGCGACCGGGTAGCCGGCCTCGTTCAGCCTGGTTACCAGCTCCTCGTCCGACAGCGGGTTCGACTTGTCCTCGTTCGACACCAACTCCAGCAGCTTCTGCTTCATCACCTCGTATGCGACGTCCTCGCCGGTCTGCTGGTTCGCCTTGCCGCCGCCGAAGAACCGCTTCAGCGGGAACACGCCCCGCGGCGTCTGCACCCACTTGTCGTCTACCGCGCGGCTCACGGTCGTCACGTGGACCTTCACCTGGTCGGCGATCTGCTGCATCTTCAGCGGCTGAATGTGCTCCGGCCCGAAGTCGAGGAACGCCCGCTGGTGGTTGATGATCGCCTTCGTCACTTTGAGAAGCGTGTTGCGCCGCTGCTCGACGGCCTTCACGAGCCAGTCGGCCGATTGCAGCTTCTTGCGGAGCTCTTCCTTCACCTTCTCGTCGAGGTCCTGCCGCTTGCACAATTCGACCGTGCGCTTGCTGACGCGGATGCGCGGGACCCACTCGTCGGTGAGGCGGACGGTGTAGTCGTCGTCGTCGGCCCGCTCCACCACCACGTCCGGCATGACGTACTGCGTGCCGCTATCGCTGAACTTCAGTCCCGGCTTCGGATCGAGGTGGTGGATCGCCGCGATGGCGTCCTGAATGGTCGGGATGTCGAGCCGCGTCGCCTTCTGAATCACCGGAATGCGGTTGTACGCGACGTCTTCGAGGTGGTCGCGGATCAGAACCCGCATGGCCTCGCCGAGCGGCGCGTCGGGTGATACCTGCAGCAGCAGGCATTCCTTCAGGTCGCGGGCGGCAACCCCGGCCGGTTCGAGCTTCTGGACGACGTGGACGAGCGTGTCCTCGACGTCCTGTGCGGTCGTGAGGCGGTCGTAGAGTGCCGCGATCTCTTCAAGGGTCACCGTGCGGAACGTGTCCTTGTCGTCGTCCTCGCTGGCGCGTTCGCGGGCGCCGAGGTAGCCGGTGCGGTCCACGAAACTGCAGATGTGCCGCGCCAGCCGGCGCTCGTCTTCGTCGAGTTCCATCTCGCCGAGCTGGTCGGCTAGGTATTCTTGCAGCGAGGGCGGCCGGTCGGGCATGTTCGCCATCGCTTCGAGCTTCCGGTCGCCCTCTTCTTCGAGGGCCGCGCGGCTGCCGCGGTGCTCCTCGTTGAAGTGGTCGTCCCAGTCGCGGTTCAGCTCGTCGAGCCGGTTGAACTCGAGGTCCCCGGTCTCGTCGTGTTTCAGTGGGGCGCTGTCCGGGTCGAACTCCGTCGGCTGTGCGTCCTGCTCGCCGTGCTTCTCCTTAAGCTCGAGGAACGGGTTCTCCTGGAGCGCCTCCTCGATCTTCGCCTGGAGGTCGGCGATCGACAGTTGGAGAATCTCCATGGACTGGATCATTCGCGGGGCCAGGACCTGCTTGAGGTCCGGCCGCATGACGATGTCCATGCCCATTCGCATACCGCTCATCGGCTCCCTCTCAATAACGGGCGGGCGCTACCCCGCTCTGCGCTCTCCGCTGCATATTCCGAGATACCCGGTGTTCACTTCGCGCTTGCGAATTTACCGGTCTTTCCCACTCCACTTTCCCGACACCGCCGAATGCCCACCGCCGCGCACCGGCGTTCCGAACAGACCGGGCCGACGAGAGTCAGAGGGCAAACGACGGCGTCGAGGTTCCGAGCCTCGCCCGGTCTTTGGCTTTTGCCCTCTCGGCCTCAGAAGGTTCGTCGTCCGTCGAGTGCATCGGCCAGCATCTGTGCGTTCGCGAGTTCCAGAGAGCTTCCACTCGGCAACCCGCGTGCCAGACGCGTTACCGCTACCCCCGTCGGAGCGAGTACGTTCGACGCAAACAGCGCGGTTCCATCGCCTTCGAGCGTCGGACTCGTCGCGAGAATCACTTCCCGCACGCCGCCCCTGCGCACCCGTTCTACCAGCGCGGTAAATGTAAGACGTTCCGGTCCCATGCCGTCAAGCGGTGCGAGTCGGCCGCCGAGCACGTGGTAGAGCCCGCGAAAGTTTCCCGCGCGCTCGAACGAGTTCACGTCCCGCGGCGTCTCGACCACGCACAGAAGCCCCGCGTCGCGCTTCGGGTCGGCGCAGATCGGGCAGAGGTCGCCGTCCGTCAGGTTGAAGCACTCGCGGCACGGGTGGACCTTGTCCGCGACGGCCCGGAGCGCGTCGGCGAGCGAGACCGCGTTGCGCCGATCGCCCGCGAGCAAGAAGTGCGCGATCCGCTCCGCGCTCTTCGGCCCGATGCCGGGGAGCTTGGTCAGCTCCGTCAGCAGTTCCGCGATCACCCCCGCCGGTTCGGACACCTCTGCTGCCTCCTGTCGCGTGTCTCAACCGCTCACCCGCCCATCCCCGGGAACCCGCCGCCGAGCATGCCGGGCGGCAGCCCGATGTTCGCGGCCATCTTCGCGCTCTCCTCGGCGAGCTGGGCCCGCACCTTCGTGAGCGCCTGGTTCGTCGCGGCCGCGACGAGGTCTTCGAGCATCTCGCGGTCGTTCAGCTTCATCGCGTCCTCGGAGATGCGGACGCTCACGACCTCCATCCGGCCGTTCACCTTCACCGTCACGTAGCCCGCCCCGCTGCTGGCCTCCGCGGTGATGTTGCCCACCGACGCCTGGAACTTCTGGATCTCCTCCTGAATCTTCCCCTGCTTGCCCAGGAGGCTCATCATCGCGCCGAGCTCTTTGAACATCGCCTCATCCTTCGTCGGTGTTGGTCCCGGAATCCTCGTCCTGATCCTTGCCCGTCCGCGCCGGGCGCGGCGCGGCAAACGGGTTGAAGTCGTCGTCGATGGCCCGAATCTCCGCCCCGAGCGATTCCCTGGCCTTCTTGAACAGCGGGAGCGATTCGAGCGTCTTCTTGCGGTTGGTCGGGGCGAACACCGGAGGCGCGGGGGCCGCGCTGTTGGCCGGCTGCGCCGCGGGGCTCGCGTCCGTCTCGAACTTCACCGCGATCTGCTGGCCGGTGATGCGCCGGAGGGCGTCTTGAATTCGCTGGACGCCGCTTTCGGCCGCACATGCCTCTCTAGCATCACGATAACCGGCCGGGAACCTGATTACAAGTGAATTTGGCCCGAAAGTTGCATGCGAACTAGCAAAACTAAGGTGTTTCGCGAGAATCGGAGACTTCTGCCCGGCGTAGTGGAGGAAGCGGCCCCACACCTCTGGAAGTGACGATTCCGTCAATGCGACGGTTGACTGTTCTGCCCCTGTTGAACCGTTCGTTCCCGGCTTAGCCGCCATCATGTCGTTTTTTTTTCCACCCTCGGCGACGGGCGCGGGGGTGGGCGAAACTGGCACGGGCGCGGCCCGTTGTGGTGCAGCGGTGCCCGCGCTCGCGGCAACGACAGACACCGCCCCCGGTTGATTGAGGGCCTGAACCAGTTGGCCGACCGAGAGCAGTTCGCCGAGCCGGCACAACCGCACCACCGCCATTTCGAGAAGCACCTGCGTGTGCGTGCTCCCGCGCATCCGGGTCTTGGTCGCGGTCAACACCTCCAGCCCACCCAGTATCGCATCCAGTGAGATGCTCTGCACGTGTTTCTTGACCGCCTCGAACTGATTCTCGGTCACCGGCAGTTCGCGCACGTCGGGGCCGCCGCAACTCACGAGCATCAGCGCGCGCCAGTACTCGACCAACTGATCGACGAGTTCGCCCGTCTGCAACCCGCGGTCGACCCACGCCGCGATGAGATCGAGCGCCGTTTTGGCATCGCCCGCCAGAACGGCAGCCGCCAGTTCGATGACGCGATCGTCGCCGGCCGTGCCCAGGACCGCGCTCACGTGCTCGGCCGTGAGCTTGCCCGGCGACGACGCGAGGAGCTGATCGAGCAGCGACTGCGAGTCGCGCATCGACCCCGCGGCCCGGCGCGCGACGAGCCGCAGCGCGTCGTCGTCGGCCGGGTGGCCCTCTCGCTCGACGATGCTCTTCAGTTGGTCGAAGATCTTCGCCGGCCCGACGTGCGCGAAGTCGAACCGCTGGCACCGCGACAGGATCGTGATCGGGATCTTCTGAACTTCCGTCGTCGCGAGAATGAACTTCACGTGCTCGGGCGGCTCCTCCAGCGTCTTCAACAGCGCGTTGAAGGCGTTGGTGGTGAGCATGTGGACTTCGTCGATGATGTAGATCTTGAACCGGCCGCGGGTGGGGCGGAATCCGACGCCCTGGCGCAGGTCGCGGATCTCCTCGACCTTGTTGTTGCTCGCGCCGTCGATTTCGAGCACGTCCACGTCGTCGCCCGCGGCCACCGCAAGGCAGCTGGCGCACTGGTCGCAGGGCGTGGGCGACGTACCGCGCTCGCAATTGAGGGCCTTCGCGAGAATGCGGGCCGCGCTGGTTTTGCCGACCCCGCGGGCGCCGGTGAACAGGTACGCGTGCGCGACGCGGCCGGTCTCCAGCGCGTTGATGAGGGCGTTGGCGACGTGTTCCTGGCCGATGAGTTCGCGGAACTGTTGCGGCCGGTACCGGCGCGCCACGACGGTGTACGTCGGCACCTCGGCGACGGCGGGCGCCGGCGCCGGTACGGTTGCAACAGCGGACTTCGACTTGGCCATGAGACTTCCTGACAGACGGCTTCCCCGCCTGAACTTTACCCGGAACGACCGCGGCGAACAATCGCGGTGGCGCCCCGCGCGGGGACGCCCGGTGCAAGACACGTTTTGCGTGCTTGTGCGGTTGGCGTACAACGACGGGCAACAAATCACTCCCGCCGTTCGCCCCGGGTGCAGGGCCGGACGACCGATGCCCAAACGCAAACCAACGCCTGAGCAACTGGCCGCGGTGAAGGAACTCGCCAAGCAGTGGGGAAAAATCGTCGCCAAGAACGCCTATGGGCCGGGCGGGCCGCCGTTGGATGCGGACTTCGACGAGACGGAGCAAATCGCCGCCGCAGCCACCGCCGGGCTGGTCGAGGGGCTCTCGAACACCTCACGAGCCAACAAGCTCAACAACTCCCCGACGAGTGGCCCCGTCCCACCGGCCAGACATCCTGTCCCGTTCGGAGTCGGCCGCGCAAGGTCGTCGCCTGTGGGGCCGCCATCACGGGCCAAGAGCCCGTCGCTCACGGCCCCAACTGCCGGAGGGATTTTCCTTCCCATGCGGACCAACCTCGAACTTGATCCCACGGCTACAGCCGAGCCGGCATCGGTGAAGTTGGTGGGAAATGGGTTCAGTTCGGTGTTGTTTTGAGCGTCGCGGGGAATTTAATCCACGACCACGCGATGGCGCTCGGCCAGGCGATCCTCGACATCGTCGCCCCGTGCCTGCGGCCCGAAGAGCAGCGCGACGCCTTCGAGATGTTCGTGACCGCCGCGAAGGCCGTGCTCGACAGCTACGAGGAGAAGGCCGACCGGATGCGCCGACGCGTGAAGCCGTCCGCCAACTGAGGGGAAATCATGAGGCTCTCCCGCTTCCGGCTGATCGCCGCCGTGCTGCTGTCCCTCTACGCCGGGGTCGTCGCGGTCCTGTCGTGGCCGTGGCTGGCCTTCGCGGGCCTGGCCTACCTCGCGTACCGCAAGCGCGGCTGGTGGTCCTCGGCGCACGGCTCGGCCCGCTGGGCGGACATGGCGGATTTGAAGGGCATGATCGACGCGGAGGAGGGGCTGATCCTCGGCACGCTGACCTCGCCGCCACCGGACCTGGCGACCGCGACCCGCGGGTTGTTCTCCCGCCGGATTACCTCGACCGACGCCTGCCGCGACTTCGTGCGGGCGGTGTTCCGCTCCGCGGGGTGTTCGTGCGCGATCTCACGGGCACGCACCGGGAGGAGCATTTCTTCACCACCAATACGGCCCTCGGTCCGGCGCCGATCATCGCGCATTACGCATCCCGGTGGAACATCGAGACCACGTTCCAAGAACGGCGCGCGCACCCGGGGCCGGAGGCGACGCGCGGATGGCGCGAGCGGACCGTGTTGCGCGCGGCCCCGTGCCTGTTCGGGTTGTACGCGGTCGTGGCCGCGCGGTTCGCGCGGCTGCCGCCGGAGA
>JAFKJJ010000274.1 GCA_017306025.1 Planctomycetota bacterium | reverse complement strand
CGGCGTCGGGTTGAGGTACGACGTGCGCCCGCACCCGGCGCAGAGCCGCGGCCACGCCTGTTCGGCGAATCGGTGCCCGCAGTACCCGCAGCACGCGTGCGTGCGTGACCTCCTCCCGCCGTGCGTTCAGCGCCCGGGGCCGGAGAGGGTGAACGCGGCCCAGAGCAGCGGGTGCGCGCGGCCGTCTTTGCCCGACTTCACTTCCGAGTCGGCGCCGCCCACCTCCTCGAACTTGCCGCGGAACCCCTTCGCCAGTTCGGGGATCTTCCCGGGGTTCTTGTACAGTTCCAACTGCGCCTGCCGGAGCGCTTCCATCGGGCCGAGGTTGCGGTTCCAGAGGTTCTGGTAGAACAGCGCCATCAGCGCCGCGGTCGGGGCGTCGGGCACCTTCCACAGACTCGCGATCACGTTGGTCGCGCCCGCGTAATGAAACGCGCGCTGTAAGCCGAACGTCCCCTGGCCGTCGGCCACGTCACCGATGCCCGTTTCGCACGCGGAGAGCACGACCAGTTCCAACCCGCTCAGGTCGAGGTCGATGAGCGATTCGCCGGTGACGATCCCGCGACCGGGCGCCTTCGGGTCGTTGGCCCCCGCGAGCACCAGTCCCGTCATCACCAGGGGGCTGTTGATCGCCTTCCCGACGCGCTCGCCCCCGCGCAGTTCGTAGTCCCTCTCGTCGAGCTGGAAGACGGAGCGGAACGACGCGTCGGCGAAGAACCCGTGCGTCGCGAAGTGAGCGTACCTCGCCCGCGGAAGCGCCGCGAGTACCGCGGCGGGCGTCGCGGCGTCGCGGCCGCGCCGTCGAGCCGGGTCGCGGTGAACTTCCTCCGCGCGGCCGCGTCGGCGACGCCGTCGGCCTCACCGACGGTCGCGGGGAGGGCGCCCCAGGTGAGTTTCGCGCCCGGCTTGATGAGCGGGTCGCCGCGCCGCGCGGGCGCGGCGGGGGCCGGTCCCGCGTCGTAATTCACGCCGCCGACCACGAGCGCACCGGCCGGCGGGTTCTTGAGCGGGTCCTGCGGCCAGAGCTTGTCGAGCAGGAACGGGGCGTGTGGTACGGTCGCCAGCGCGAGATCCTCGAGCAGAACGGTGCCGGGTTCGTCGCCGGGCAGCGCCGCGAACGGCAGGCGGCACAGGGCGGCGTCCGGCGAAACGTAAACGGTTTTGGTGCCGGCGGGCAGTTCCCTGCGGACCTTGTCCCAGACGAGTTCGCGGACCTTCGCGGGGAGCGCGGGCGGGATCTCTTTACCGCCGGTGATCGCGGCCCGCCACGCGTCGATCGCGGGCTCGATCTTCGCGGCCTCGTCGAGATCGACCCACGCGACCCGGTTCTTCGTGACCACGAACGCGAGGTAGCGGGCGACCCGCGCTTCACCCCCCTTGCCGGGCTTGTCCTTGTCCTGCTCGGAGCGGACGAACCGGAGGAAGTCCACCACCGCGACATCGGCCGGCAGCACCTTCTGCAATTCGGTGGGTGTGGCGGCGGCGAGTTTCTCGGCGCGCTCGATGACCGGCAGCAGCTCTTTGAGTTCCCCGGCCCGCTGTTCGATGCGCTCCTCATAGCCCTTGATGTCCTCGCGCCGTTTCGTCAGGGTCGCCGGGTCGCTCGTCGCGGGCGCGAGGAGCAGTTCGGCCCGGCGGCGGCGCACGTCGGCCAACTCCGCGAGCGCCTGCGTGGCTTTCGGGTCGGTGGCAGCGCGGGCCCGTTGCTGGCGCCGTTCGTAGACGCGCGCGATGAAACCCTTGTCGGCCCACACCTGAAAATAGAGCGGAGCGGGAGCGCCCCCGCGGACGAGACAGGTGGTGATGAGCCCGTCGCGGGCGGTGGGCTGTGAGGCGAGCAGGGTCAGCGCTTCGCCCTCCGTCTTCTCCTGGGCGAACTTCGTACCGAGCCGGCGCGCCATCTCCAGGGCTTCTGTGAAGTAATTTTCGGCGCGTACATAATCTCCTTGACACCGGTATAATTCCGCGCAAGATTTCAAGTAGTATGCGGTATACGGATGATCGCTTTTCGATAGCCGCCTCATCATTCCCAACCCGTCCTTGAATAGTTTCTCGGCGTCGGCATATTTTCCCCAATCCAGGTACGACTCGCCCAAATTGCTCAAGCAGTGCGCCAGTTCGGGATGGTCGCCCTTGTGGAGACGCTTGAGCATTTCCGCGGCGCCCTTGAGATGCCGCTCGGCCTCTGCATAGTTCCCCTGTACCATGTGGACGGCCCCGAGCATGCTGAGGCTGCGCGCCACCTCCGGGTTATCGCCCTTGAACAGTCGCTTCTGCATTTCGAGTGCGGCACGGGCCGACGACTCGGCCTTTGCGTACCGCTTTTGAAGCGCGTACATCCCCGCGAGGTTGTTCAAACAGAGAGCCACATCACGGTGGTCGCCATTCGACATCCGCTTATACATCTCCAGAACTTCGTGCAGGAGCGGCTCGGCCTCGGTAGGCTTTCCTTGGAGTGAGTACGTGGTCGCGAGATTGTTCAGGCTCCCGGCCACGTTCAGGTGGTCGCCCTTGTGCAACCGCCGGTACATTTCCAGGACGTCCTTCAGGAGCGGTTCGGCTTCTGCGTACCGCCCTTGATAGAGGTACAAGACGGCGAGGCGGTTCAGGCCCAGCGCTACGTCTTGGTGGTCGCCCTTGAACAGTCGCCGGCGCATTTCCGTAGCGGCCTTGCGGAGCGGTTCGGCGTCCGTATAGAGCCCCTGGTCCTCGTACAGGTCCGACAGGTTCTCCAAACTGCTCACGAGATTGGTATGACCGTCGGGAAATTCGGTTTGGTTGTATAGCCGCCGCGCCGCCGTTAGCGCGTCCGCGAGGGCGGTCGTCGCGTCGGCGTACTTTCCGGCCTCACGCGCTTTGGCGCCGCCGTCGCTCGCTTCCTTCCACTTCCTCTCCAACTGCTTCCGCCCCTCCGCGGTGAGCTTCTTCGGCGGTTCGTCGGCCCCGGCGGGCGCGCACGCCAGCGCGCCCGCCAGGGCGCACGGCACCAACATCGCGTAACGGCCCATAGCGCCTCTCACTTTTTGCCCGTGCGGGCGAAACTCACCGCGGTCTGGAACGCGTCCCGGCCGCCCAGCGCCTTTTTCAACTTCCCCTGCCACCGTCCGAACGCGTCCGCGTCCACCTCGCCGAACGTGCCCCGCAGCGGGTCGTCGGCCGCCGCGTAGTTGTCGAACCACATCGCGCCGTCTTCGCGCCCGCCCGGCAGCGGCAGTTCCGGCAGGTCCTTGAACCACCCCTCGATCTCGGCGTCCGGCACGGCGAGCGGTTTCTCGCACGCGAACAGCACCATCGTTGCGACGCCCGGCCTCCCGGTCGGCGCGGTGTACCGCTTGCTCACGTCCGCCGGCAGCCGCAGCGCGCTCCTCGGCTCCTCCTTCGCCGGCCGCGACCCCCAGCCCTTCGCCGCGTCCCACGGGTATACCGGCGTCACGTCGTGGCCCGGATCGACCCACACCAGGTACAGGTACGCGGGCGGGTTCACCTCGCCCTCAATGGTGAACACGTCCTTCGGGCGCATCGGCAGCGCGCCGGCCACGTTCAACCGCATCAACGGATCGTCCTTCGTACGCGCGAGCTTCACGTCTACCCGCCCGCGATACCGCACCGACGGTCCGGGGGGCGGGGACGGTGAGGACAGGGCCGCCCGACGTGCCTCCGCCGCGAGCCTCTCGGCTTCCTGACGCGCCTGTTCCGCCGCCGTGCGCCTCTCGGCCGCAGCGCGCTCCGCTCGCCGTCCGGATTCGCGCTCGAGCAGCGCGGCGGCCCCGATTCCGATCAACAGACACAACGAGATGGTGATGACGCACCCGAGCCGGATCTGCCGGGCCGGTCGCACCCGGTCGACGGGGGGCGGCGCGTCGGGGTGCCACGTCGCGGTCGGCGCGCCCGCGAGCGCGGTCGCGACCTCTGGCGCGGACGCCGGGCGGTCGGCCGGGTTCTTGGCCAGCAGCCGCACGACGAGCGCCGACAGGGCCGCGGGTACGCCCGGGTTTACCGCGACCGGCGCGGGGGGCTCGTGGTCGGTCACGGCTTTAAGAATGGCCGTGACCGTCGGCCCCTCGAACGCCCGCTTGCCGGTGGCGCACTCGTACAGCACCGCGCCCAGGGCGAACAGGTCCGAGCGCACCGTCGCGGGCCGGCCGTCGAGCAGTTCCGGGGCCATGTACGCGGGCGTGCCGGTCAGCGCGCCGGACTGCGTCACCGCGTCACTCCCGTCGTCGTGCCGGGCCAGTCCGAAGTCGAGCACCCGCGCCCGCCCGGTGCCCGCGTCGAGTCACACGTTCCCCGGTTTCAGGTCGCGGTGAACGAGCCCCATCGCGTGCGCCGCGGCCAGTCCGGCGGCGACGTCGCGGCCGACGCGGAGGGCCTCCGCGATCGACATCGGCTCGCATCGTTTCAGCCGGTCGGACAGCGATTCGCCCCGCAACAGCGGCATCACCATGAACGGCGTGCCGGCGCCGTCTTCCCTCCCGGTCCCGTCGGCGGTACTTCCCGCGGGCCGGTCCTCACCGACGTGCAACACCGGTACCACGTTCTCGTGATCCACCTTCGCGGCGGCACGGGCCTCGCGCAAGAACCGCGTCGCGGCCACTGGCCGCCGCGCCAGTTCCGGGGCGAGCACCTTGACCGCCACCCGGCGGTCGAGCTTCTCGTCCTCGGCCTCGAACACGTACCCCATGCCGCCGTGGCCGAGTTCGCGGAGGATGCGGAACTGCCCGAGTCGCTCCGGCGGCCACGCGGACCCACCGGTCGGTAGGGACCGCCGCACGGTCCGGTCGTCGCGCGCGGGCGTGTCGGCATCGACCGGCACCCGCGGGTGTCGGGAGTCCGAGACGCCGCGCACGACCCGCTCGACCGCATCGGCCGATACCGGGGCGTCCGCGGAGCAGGCGTTGACCGCGTCGGTGAGCGGGTCGCGCGCGAGAAGTTGGGCCAGCCAGGCGGCGTTCGCCGGGTCGGAATCGAGCCACCTCTGCACCTCGTCGGCCCCGTCGGCCGATAGGGTGCCGAGCAGGAACTCGCGGAGCGTGTCGTCCGGTGGACCGGCATGAGTGCGCATTCGTGCACCTCGAATCGGCGCGGAACCGGGCGACCCGGAGAACAACCCACCCGACCGCGTCCGCCTTTCCCGAAAAATGGACGAACCGGGCGATCAGTCGAACAAGCCGGCCACTTCGGCCCGGATGCGGGTCAAGATCCGGTTGCGGGCCAGGTACACCGCGTTGACCGAAAGGCCCAGTTCGGCCGCCACTTCCGCCGCGGGGCGGCCGTTCAGCACGAACCCGTCGAACGCGGCCCAGGTGGGCGCACCGAAATCCGGACGGACCAGTTCCAGCACGCGGCGCACGAGCCGGCGGCGGTATTCGGCCTCGTCCAGTTCGTCGGGACGGGGCGGGGCCGCGACGGTGGACAGCCCGTCGGACGCGGGCATCGGGCGGGTGCCGCGGCGGGTCTGGAAGTCGCGACACTCGTTCCGGCAGATCGTGAACAGCCAGCCGCGGAACGACCGACCGTCCTCGCGCGCGTAGTCCGGGAGCAGTCGGAGCAGCTTGAGCAGAACGGCCTGTGCGAGGTCTTCGGCGTCGGCCCCGCGAACGCCCTGGAGCTCGGCCCACCGCAGGAGCAGCGGGGCGTACAGCCGAACGAACCGGTCCCAGGCGTCCGGGTGATCGGGTCGGCGCAGTCGGTCGAGGAGGGTGAGCGAGGTCGTCGGCATTCGGGGTGATGATATGCAAAGCCCGCGGTGAACGAAAGCGCCCGCGACCGTCGTTATCGCTCCGCGGCCGTCGCACGGAGCGATAACGGCGCTCCGATCACTCGAACAGCTCTCTTACCGTGTCGCCCTGGTCGAGAAGCTCGATCGGGCGGCCGTCGGGCGTCGTGAGCTGCTTCCGCGGGTCGATGCCCAGCGAGTCGAAGATCGTGTACGCGACGTCCGCGGGCGAAACCGGGCGCTGGGTCGTGTACGCGCCGTGCTTGTCGGTCTTGCCGAGCACGAGCCCCGGCTTCACGCCCGCGCCCGCGAACACCAACGACGCGGCCTGCCCCCAGTGGTCGCGGCCCGCGTCCTTGTTCAGCTTCGGCGTGCGGCCGAACTCCCCCATCACGACGAGGAGCGTGCTTTCGAGCGTCCCGCGAACGTGCATGTCTTCGACGAGCGCTGAAAGGGCGCGGTCGAACTCCGGCAGCTTCTTGTCGAGCGATTCGAAGATCTTCGCGTGGTGGTCCCAGCCGCCGTAGTTGACCGTCACGAACCGCACCCCCGATTCGACCAGCCGGCGCGCGAGCAGCATCGACTGGCCCGCGGTGTTACGGCCGTAGCGGTCGCGGAGCTTCTCCGGCTCGCGGTCGATCGCGAACGCGTTGCGGGTCTCGCTCGAAAGCACCATCTCGCGGGCGCGGGCGTGGAACTCGTCGTGGGTCGCGATCTGGTCGTTCCCCTCCGCCTTCTTCGCCAGGCCGTCCACGGCCTTCAGGAGCGTGTCGCGGCGGACGGCCTTCTTCGCGTCGGCGTCGGTCAGGGTGAGGTCCTGCACCTTGTAGTTCGGCTGGTTCGGGTCGCCCGCCTTGAACGACTCGTACCGACCGCCCAGGAACGCCGACTTGCCCAGCTCCCAGGTGAACGACGGGTTCCGCGGGACCGCGACGTAAGGGGGAAGGGTGCCGCTGAAGCCCGTTTCGTGCGCGACCACCGCACCGACCGCGGGGTAATCGCCGAACGGCGTGCCGAACCGCCCGGACAGTACCCAGTTGGTCGCGGTCTCGTGGTGGTCGTTGTTGTGCGCGCCGGAACGAACCAGGGCGACCTTGTTCATCACGTTCGCCATGAGCGGGAGCTGGTCGCCGATCCGCAGGCCCGGCACGGCGGTAGCGATCTGGCCGTACTTGCCGCGAACGTCGTCCGGGGCGTCCGGCTTGGGGTCGAAGCTGTCGTGGTGCGAGAGCCCGCCGCCCAGATAGACGAGCACCACCGACCGCGCCCGCGTGCCCTTCGCCGATCGGTTCGCGGCGTGTGCTTCGGCCCGGAGCAGCGCCGGGAGCGAGACCCCTGCCAGCGCCCCGACGCGGAGGAAGTCGCGGCGCGACGGACCCGAACAGTTGGCGTGGGGGTGGCGGTTCAGCACGATGTCGAGCATCGGAACGGCTCCAAGAGCGGCGGCGGATGATGTTTGCGGCGAGAACGGTGACCGGACACCACTTAGCTTCGGCGGGGACGGCGGCCCAAATTGCGCGGCGGGAAAAACTTCTGCGCTCCCGTAGTTTGCCCGGGCGTTGCAGTCGGGGGAACAGACAACTTCCGCACAGACGGCTTTGTGGGACGGCCGCCCGCCTTGCGGCGGGTCCGCCCGGCGCGAAAACGTCCTATCCGCGAAGGTTGTATTTGTGGAACGCGACGCATGGCCGGCCGAGGTGCTCGAACGCCGGCCCTTGATAGACGGGTAGGCGGTTCCCATCTCGCCGCCTGGGCGGCAATTCACACCGGGCCGACCGGTTCGGCGGTGCCCTCCTGGTACCGGTCGGAGCCGAACCCGAGGACCGGGTAGAAGACGAAACCGAGCAGGGTGAGGCCGAGGCCGAACGCCTCGGACCGGCCGAACCGCTTGGCGACCTCGACGTTCACGAGGATGACCGCCACGAGCTGGATGACGGGAACCCAGACGAGTACGAACCACAGCACGCCGAGACGGGCAACGTCGACGACGAGCACGTAGACGTTATAGAAGGGGAGGAGCGCCGCCCACGCGGGGTGGCCGGCCTTGGGGAACACTCGCAGCCAACCCAACAACACACCGGGTACGGTGATCGACGCCCACGCGAGCAGGTACCACGTCAGATCGTCCACGCGGAGTAACCCCCATCCGGTGGGCGGAGACCGGTTACCAGTTGTCGGCCCGCTTTCTTCCGCGGGCGCGACTTCTTCTCGTCGTCCGAGTTCGCACAACGTGCCGGCACCGCGCTCGCCCCGGTTTACCGGATGTACGAGTCTCGCAACTCCGGTGCAAGCCCCGTTCTCGTCTCTGTGGCCCGAACATCGGGGCGGGCCGCGCGTTCGCAGGTGCCGGCCCGTCGATCGGATGACGGGAAGAGGGGCGCTCCCGGCCGGCTCGGAAAACGCCCCGCGCCCGGCTACTCGAAGGGAGCAGCGGGCGCGGGGCGGTTCGGTCCGTGCGGCGCGTGGCACGTGTCGCCGTCCGTTCGTTACTCGTCGTCAAACTCGGTGTTTTCAACGACCCATTTTTGGATCTTCGGCACGGCCCAGAACGAGTAGATGCCGAACGTGATGACGATCAAGATGTACGAGACGAGCAAGAGGCCGAGGGCCGCGCTACCGGTGCCGTCGAATCGCAGGCGCCGCCCGCTGATGAGCGTGTGCTCACTTTCCCATTTCTTTAGCATGCAGAGAACCCAGGGGAACGCGAGCCCGAAGGTGAACATGTACAGCAAGAAGGCGACCAGAAACACCGGGAGGAAATCACCGGCGGTGCCATCGAATTCGAACGAGCCCGCCCGGCGGCCGCGCTTCTTCTTCGGTGCCTCTTCGTAGTCCTCATCCCGTTCGTCTTCGTCTTCGATTCGTTGTCGGGCCATGAATATCTCCCAGGGGTAGGGCAGCGGACCTCTTCCGGGGCGGGTGGGCGGTACCGTCCGCTCAAACTACACCCGGTTTTTGGGGCGGATGTAGTTCCAACGAGACCCGCGTTTCGGAGAAAAGCTTGTTCGGTGTTGGAGCCGGTCTACGTTCGCGTCGAGTATGCGACGACAGAACGCCGGCGGTTGGTACCGTTTGGTCCACCGCAGGGCTCAGCCTTTCCAACAACGGTTTTGTTGTGGATGGGGAGTTTATTCGAAAGGGAAGTCGCTTTCATCAAAAAAATTACAATTCTGGTCGGAGGGGTTGGAGAAGCCGGTGGTCAGTTCCGCACACCACGGGCCGTTGCCCCTGTCATGGTGCCAACCGGCGCGGAGCGAGCCATGCGCCTGTCCCTCCGCTATCGCTTGCTGCTGCCCCTGGTGCTGCTCCTCGTGGGCGACGCGGCAGCGACCGCGTGGGCGGCGCGGATCGCGGCCGACAACGCCGAGCGGCGGCTCGCCGAACAGCAGTGGGCCATCGTCCACACCCTCGACCAGCCGCACAGCACGTTCCCGCTGACCAAGCCGATTCTGGAACAGATGCGCGGGTTCTCCGGGGCCGAGTTCATGTTCGTCCCCGCGGCCGGGGTGACGCACGCGACCTTCGCCGACCCGCCCCCGCCGCCCGACGTGCCCCGCGCGGTCCCCGCGGCGACCGGCCCCGACGACTTCCACCTCGGCCCGCCGGTCCGGATCGCCGGCCAGGAGTACCGGTGCCTGCGGGTGGCGCTGCGCGAACAGACGCCGCCGCGGCGCGGCGACCTGTACATCTTCTACCCCGAGTCGCTCCGCCAAAGCGCGGTCGCGGGCGCCGTGCGCCCGCTCGTGGTGCTCGGCGGGGCCAGCGGGCTCAGCGCGGTCGTGCTGGCGCTCCTGTTCGGGGCGCGCCTGGTGCGCAGGGTCCGCGACCTCGACGCCCGCACGCGGCTGATCGCGGCCGGCGACTTCCGCCCGATGCCCGTTTCGGGCGGCGCCGACGAGCTCCGCGACCTGTGCGAGTCCGTCAACGACATGGCCCGCCGTCTCGCGGCGTTTCAGGACGAGCTCCAGCGCAGCGAACGGCTCCGGGTGCTCGGCCAGTTCTCGGGCGGGCTGGCGCACCAGCTTCGGAACGCCGCGGGCGGCGCACGGCTGGCGGTGGAGCTGTTCCTCGCCGAGAACCCGACCGCCGATCCGGAGCCGCTCCGCGTGGCGCTGCGCCAACTCGCCCGCATCGAGTCGAACCTGAAGCAGTTCCTCGCGCTGGGCAAACCGCCCGCGGGCCAGTGGAAGCCGTGCGACCTGTCGGAACTGATCGACCAGGCCGTGAGCCTGCTGAAGCCGCAGTGCCAGCACGCCGGCACGACGGTCGTTTGGGACCGCCCGGCGCCGTGCGTGATCTCCGGCGACGCCACCGCGTTGTCGCACCTGTTCGGCAACGTGATCGGCAACGCCGTGGAGGCCGCCGGGCCGGGCGGGACGGTGGACGTGCGGATCGTGTCCGCGACCAATGTCGGGCTGGAGGAGCGGGTGCAGTCCGGGGCGTTCCGCAACGACCTGTTCTACCGGATGAATTCCGTGACTGTGCGGATCCCGCCACTGCGTCAGCGTGGCGGCGACGTGATGCTGCTGGCCAACTATTTTTTCGGCCGGTTCAGTCGTGAGTTCGGTCGAACCATCAAGGGTTTTACGGATCGGGCGGTCGCCGCGATCACGAGCCATACGTGGCCGGGGAACGTGCGCGAGCTCGAGAAT
>JAFKJJ010000211.1 GCA_017306025.1 Planctomycetota bacterium | reverse complement strand
CAGCAACTGTCGGACCAGGGCTTCGCTGGCGGTCGGGATCTCGATCGTGACCGTCGGGCTCATCGAACATCCGTGCTCGGGTCGGGGGGGGCGTTACCTCACTTACCCAATTACCGGCATCACCACCAGAGAAGTTGGCTACACCCTGCGCTCCGTTTTTGACGGATTCGCTGTGGCGGACGGGGCCGTCGGGGGCTCGTCGCGAGGAGGTCGCTTGACGGCTGCGGGGGCGGTAACGGAGGGGGATCGGCGGGACGCGTTCAGCCGCGCATCATCACCTGAGCGGGGTTGATCGCCTTGTATTTGCCCTTGTTCGCCGTGATTTCGAACGCTTGAGGTACCGCCCCGATTCCCGACAGGACGTGCGTGATCGTGGGCTTCAGTCGCACCCGTCCGGACGCGACCAGCCGGACCGTGTGTTCGAGGTGGCCGAGCGTACTGATGTCCGGAAACAGGTACCGCAGGCTGCGCTCGCGCAGGAGGTCGATGTTCACTTCGAGCGGGGCGCCGAACCACGACACGCCGACGATCTTGCCGCCGGACCGGACCGCGTCGATGGCGCTCAACAGGGACCGGTTGCCCGCGAGCCCCTGTTTCGGGCTGCCGCCGGCGCACTCGAACACCACGTCCGCGCCGTTACCCTCGGTAAGATCGCGGATCGCGGCCGCCGCGTCGCATCGGGCCGCGTTGAGCGCGTGGTCGGCGCCGAGTTCGCGCGACACCGCGCACGCCTCCTCGCGCACGTCCGCGGTGATGATCCGCCCCGCGCCGCTGATGCGGGCGATCTGAAGGCACTCCAGCCCCATGCTCCCCTGCCCGAAGATCGCGACCGTGTCGGCCATCCGCAACTCGGCCGTCTCGACCGCCGCGACGCTGTCGCTGAGCGACTGCAGACACGCGGCCTCGCTGTCGGAGATGCGGTCGTCCACGAGGGTGAGGGCGATTTCGGGGATTCGGGCGCGCTCCGCGAAGCACCCCGGGAGGTCGAACCCGATGACCGGCCCCGTGCGGCACAGGGCGCTCCGCTCCGAGCGGCACAGCGGACACGCGCCGCACGGCAGCTTCGCCCGCGCCGCGACCCGGTCGCCGGGCCGCACCCGCGTCACGCCGGGGCCGACTTCGAGCACGCGGGCGCAGAACTCGTGTCCGAACAGTTGGAGCGGCGCTTCCGTGTCGAGTCGGCGTTTCACGCGGTCGTAGGCGAGCGTGGGGATGCCTTGCGCGAGCTGCGCCTCGGTGACGCTCGGCTGAACGCAGATCGGCTCGACGACGACGTGTCCCGCGCCGCGACCCGGTCGCCGGACCGCACCCGCGTCACGCCGGGGCCGACTTCGAGCACGCGGGCGCAGAACTCGTGTCCGAACAGTTGGAGCGGCGCTTCC
>JAFKJJ010000210.1 GCA_017306025.1 Planctomycetota bacterium | reverse complement strand
GCGGCCTCGCGCACCTTCTGCACCGCCGGCAGTAACAGCCCGATCAGGATCGCAATGATGGCGATGACGACGAGCAATTCAATCAACGTGAAGGCCGCGCGCCGGGGGCGCGTGGGGCCGAGGTGGGGGGAGGCCCACATAAGAAAACCTCGAAAATATGGGCGAACGAGATCGCGAGTCGGACGAAATGTCTGCCCACGTCAACGATAGCCACGCACGCGGGACAGAATCAAGAACCAAGTATCGTTTCTCGCGCGGTTTTCGGACCGGGACTTTCCGGTTGGCGGCGCTTCCGGTCCGGGCTTATCATCGGACAAAACGGCCTCCCCCGTCACCTCGCTCCGCCCCTCTCGGAGACGCCCGTGAATCCGCAAGCCCGCAAGAAGGTGTTGGTGTTCGGAGCGCTGGGCGCCGTGGGGTGCCTGCTCGGCTGGGCCGCGGGGGAAGGGCTCCTGGCCGCGGGGCTGCCGGCCCGCGGGGGCGCGAAGGACGCCCCGTCGCTCGCGTCGCGCCCGGAGGCGGTCAAGCCGGAGCCTCCCAAGATCGAACGCGCCCCGACCGCCGCCCCACCGCGTCCGACGGCACCCGAGTTGGCGAAGCGCGACGCCCCGAAGCCCGCCGCGCCCAGCCCGGTCGCCCCCAACGTCGCCAAGCGGGCCGCGCCGCCCCCGCTGCCGCCCGCCTTCGAGCAGCGGCTCAAGGAAGCCGGCGGCAAGTCCGGACAGCTCCAGTTCACGCTCATCTGGAACAACTTCAACGACCTCGACCTGCACTGCGTCGACCCCAACGGCGAGGAGATCTACTTCCAGCACAAGAAGGCGCAGAAGGGGTCCGGCGGGCACCTCGACGTGGACCGCAACGCCGGCGGCCGCGAGACCCGCACGCCGGTCGAGAACATCTACTTCCCGGCCGGCGCGCCCCTGGGACATTACAAGGTGTTCGTCAACCATTACAACAACCACGGCGACACCGACCCGACCGAGTACGACGTCAGCGTGCTCGTCGAGGACAAGCGGACCGGGTTCCAGGGGAAGATCTCCAGCGGCGACGCGAAGCGGCTGGTCCACGAATTCGACCTGCCGGGCATTCGGGTCGCGGTCCCGTCCGAGGTGGTGCTCTACCCCGGCACGTCGAACAAGTTCCGCGTGAGGCTCGAACGTGACAAGCGGAACACCGCGCCGGTGCGGATCACGTTCGGGGGCGAGACGGCCGGGCTGACGCTCCCGGACGCGGTGACGGTCCCCGAGGACCGCGACGACGCGGAGGTCGAGGTCTCGGCGCCCGCGGACGCGGCGGCCGGCGCGCGGAAGGTGCGCGCCATCGGGACCGGCAAATTCGGGCGGACCGAGACCGAGTTCAAGATACGGGTCGAGCCGCCGCCGGCGAC
>JAFKJJ010000209.1 GCA_017306025.1 Planctomycetota bacterium | reverse complement strand
AAGGGATCCGGGATGCGCTGGGGCGAGGCCGGTGCCGACGCCGTGTGTCACCTGCGTGCCTTGTTCCGCAGCGAGAAAGGCCAGTGGGAGGCTTACTGGGCCTCGCTCGCCGCATGAAATCTACCAACACTAATGACGCTCACCCGCCCGAACGGTTGACGTGCCAACGCGGCGAGAATCTGTTAAAATCCGCGCATCGCTTCTTAAAGTCGTCCCCCGCCGCGAGGTCTTCGCCTATGGCTGGACCCATTGCCCAAAATACGCCCGCGGCGCACGAGCTGCCCGTCATCCTGGTGGCGGACGACTCCCTGCTGGAACAGAAGTACGTCGGCCGCATTCTGGCGCAACAGGGCGGGTGGCGGGTGGCGTTCGCGCGCAACGGCGAGGAGGCGCTGGAGGCGGTCGCAAAGGCCCCGCCGTCGGTGGTGCTCACCGACATGAACATGCCCAAGATGGACGGGCTGACGCTCGTCGAGAAGGTGCGCGAGAACTTCCCGCTGGTGCCGGTGGTGCTGATGACCGGCAGCGGGAGCGAGCGGGTGGCGGTTGCGGCGCTGAAGGCCGGCGCCGCCGACTACGTACCCAAACAGGCGCTCGCCCACGACCTCATTCCGGTCCTCGAACGCGTGCTGTCGGTCGGGCAGGCCGAGTACCGGCGGTACCGCGTGCTCCAGGGCATGACGCGGCGCAGCTCGCAGTTCGTTCTGGAGAACGACCCGGCGCTGGTGCCGCCGCTGGTGGCGCAGTTCCGCGAGGACCTGATCGAGATGGGCCTGTGCGACCTGACCGGCGCGACGCGGGCCGGGATCGCGCTCGAGGAGGCGCTCCTGAACGCGGTCTACCACGGCAACCTCGAGGTGAGTTCGGACCTGCGGCAGAACGGGGACGAGGCGTTCCACCAGCTCGCCCGCGAGCGCCGGTCGCTGGAGCCGTACGCGGCGCGGCGCGTTCGGGTGACGGCCCGGCTCACGACGACCGGCGCCACGTTCGTGATCGCCGACGAGGGGCCGGGGTTCGACGTGTCGAAGATCCCCGACCCGACCGACCCGGAGTTCCTCGAACGCCCCAGCGGCCGCGGCGTCCTCTTGATGCGCACGTTCATGGACGAGATCTCCTACAACGACCGGGGGAACGTCGTCACCCTGACCAGGCGCCTCGCCCCCGCGTCGGGGGCCGGCCCCGCGGCTTTTCGCGAGGGCCCGGCCCGTTGATGCCGGGGGGCCTGCTCGGGGCGTCGGCGATCGTCGAGGCGGCATCTTGCGGCCCGATGCGCGGCATGATAGGATCATCCCCATCGCGAGCCGGCCCCCATCCTGCTCCACGGGCGATTAACTCAGCGGCTAGAGTACCGTCTTCACACGGCGGGAGTCACTGGTTCGAATCCAGTA
>JAFKJJ010000208.1 GCA_017306025.1 Planctomycetota bacterium | reverse complement strand
TCCGACACTTGAACCCCCCGCCCTCCCGCCGTAGACTTCCGCCGCGCTGCTGCCTTCTGACCGAATTTGCCGTTCTCGCCGCCCGTTCATCTCTCGGGGCCGGCGCCCGTTTGGGCAAAGGAGCCGTCATGGCCAACACGCACGAACACCTGGAGCACGCCGAACACGCGGAGCACAACGCCCACGACCCGTTCAACCAGCGGGTCGCGGTGTCGATGGCGATCGTCGCGGCGCTGTTGGCCGCGATCAGCATGGTCGGCCACCGCACCCACAACAAGGTACTTCAACTCCAGGGCGACGCGAACCGACTCCTGGGCGACGTCAACCGGGTGCTTGGCGAGGCCAACCGGACCGGCACCGAGGCGGCCACGGCCGAAACGGAGAAGAGCAACCTGTTCGCGTGGTACCAGTCGAAGCGGTTGCGACAGGCGCAGTTCGAGATCGCGGCCGCGACCGTCGAACTGGCACCGGCGACCGACGAGGCGGCCCGGAAGAAGGCGATCGACGGGTGGAAGGCGAAGGTGGTCGAGTACGGCCAGTCGAACCGGGGCAAGGACCCGAAGAACCCGGAGGGGGACAACTTGCCGGACCTGCTGCGCCGCGGCGACGAGGCGTCGAAGCGGGCGGAGGTGCTGAAGGCCGAGGCCGCGAAGGTGCGGGCCGAGGCCGCGACGTTCCGCAAGCAGGCGGCCGAGAAGCGGGACGAGGCCGAGCACGTCCACCACCAGGCCGACCGGTTCGACATCGCGCACCTGTCGGCCGAAATCGGGCTGGTGCTGTGCTCGATCGCGCTGTTGACCAAGAAGAAGGCGTACTGGTTCGTCGGACTGGGGGCGGCGGTGATCGCCGTCGCGCTGACCGTGTCGGCGTATATGATTCCTCACCACCCGCACGAGTCGCCCGACTCGCCGGGTCACTCCGCGCCCGCCCACGCCGCGCCCGAAGACAAGGGGAAGACGCACTGACCGCTCCTGCCAGCTCCGAAGACGTTACTTTTCGCTGGTCGCGCCCGTGGCGCTCGGCCCCGGGCGGCTGGGCCGTCGCGGCGCTCGTGCTGGTCGCGGGCGTGCCGCTGTTCCTGTGCATGCCGCCGTGGAACGACGTGACCCTGCACGACATGGTCGCGCGCACGATGCTCCGCGGCGGGGTCCACTACCGCGACGTGTTCGACACGAACCTCCCCGGCATCGACTGGTCGATGGCCGCGGTGCGGTACCTGTTCGGCCGGAGCTACGAGGTGCTGCGCGCGGTCGACCTGGTCGTGATCGGCGCGACCGTGGCGGTGCTGTGCGGGTTCGTGCGGCGGTGCGGCGGAACGGGCTACGCGGTCGCGTGGTTCGTGACGGCGGCGGTGTTGTTCTACCCGTTCCAGTCGGAGTTCACGCACGT
>JAFKJJ010000207.1 GCA_017306025.1 Planctomycetota bacterium | reverse complement strand
CCTGGATCGAGGCCCACCCCAACAGCTTCCCGCCCATGGTCATCAACCTGACCGACGCCGAGGGCAACGACTGCGACCTGTGGGGCGCCGCGGCCGGCGTCCGGTCGTTGGCCACGGCCCACGGGAACGTCCTACTGATGACGATCCACGTCTCGTCGTCGGCCACGGGTAAGTGCGTGATGTTCCCGGACCGCCTGGAGCAGATGCTGAGTAAGATCGCGAGGGTGCTGTTCGAGGTGTCGAGCGAACTGCCCGGCTCGCTCCAGCAGGCGGCCGCGGCGTGGGGAATCGACGTGCGGCCGGGCTGTCGGATGATGGCGTCTGACGCCGATGCGGTCGGCCTGCTGAGGGCGTTCGACTTCTTGTTGAAGCTCTTGCGCCCCCGTCCCCCGCACCCGCCGCTAGCCGCCCACCTCCGGTGAGTCACGGTTCGCGTCGGTTACGAGGTCACGCACCGTCCTTCGTCCCGTGCCGTCGAGCTACCCCGGAGGTCCGTAGCGGGCGCCGCTGCCCTGTGTGGGCCGACGTTGCGGTTGCCTTCGGCCCCCGCACAACGCTACGATCCCCGTATCCGCCGCGTACAACCGCGGTGCGACCGAAACGCCCGCGCCGGAGGCGCACCGATGCTCGAAGTCGCCGACGCGCTCGCCGCCGTCCTTCAACACGCCGGACCCCTCGCGACCGAAGCTGTGGCGCTCACCCCCGCGGTGCTCGGGCAAGTGCTCGCGGCGGACGTCACCGCGGACACGGACTCGCCCCCGTTCGCGAAATCGCTCCGCGACGGCTACGCGGTCCGCGCCGCCGACTGCGCCGCGCCCGACGCCGAGTTGAAGGTGGTCGAAACGGTGCCCGCGGGGAAGTTGCCGACCAAACCCGTCGGGCCGGGGGAGGCAGTCCGCATCTTCACCGGCGCGGCGATGCCCGAGGGGGCAGACGCGGTCGTCATGCAGGAGGACGCGCGGCCCGCGGGTGACACGGTGCGCATCACCGACGCCAACGTGAGGCCGCGACAGTACGTTTACGCGCGGGGAACCGAGATGAGGGCCGGGGCGGTCGTGCTGCCGGCCGGTACGCCGATCAACCCGGCCGCGTTCGGGGTGCTCGCCAGCGTGGGAATTACCGCGGTACCCGTGTACCCGCGCCCGCGGGTCGGCGTCGTCTCCACCGGCGACGAACTGGTCGAAGCGGGCGTGAAGCCGGAGCCGGGGCAGATCCGCAACACGAACGGCCCGATGCTCACGGCGCAGGCCGCCCGCGCCGGGGCGCTCCCGCGGTACCTCGGCATCGCCCGCGACGACCGCTCGGCCACGCGATCGCTGATCGCGGAGGGGCTGGAGGGTTCCGACGTGGTGCTGATCGCAGGCGGGGTGTCGGTCGGCGACTTCGACCTCG
>JAFKJJ010000273.1 GCA_017306025.1 Planctomycetota bacterium | reverse complement strand
CTGCACCACGCTCGACAGGTGCGACGTGTCGATGTGGTACGCATCGTCGGCGAAGAGCGCCGGGTCAATTTCCACGAGCTGCGAAACGGTCGCGTGCGGCGAAATGCTCGTACCGCGGCCGGCGAGGTCGTTGCGGAGTCGTTCGACGAGTTGGTCGTGCAGGGCGCGGGCCAGTTTGGTGATGCAGTAGTCGCGGAGATCGGGGTTGGACGAAAGGTCGGACCCGCTGACCATCGTGATGGCCGAACAGATGCCGTGGCGGTCGAGAACGAGGTCGAAGCCCTTCTTGGGGAGCAGGCCGTTCTGCCACGCGATTTCAATAATAGGGTACACGTCGTCGTCGGGACCGGGCGCGAACGCTTCGAGGGCTTCGCGCATCGGCTCGGGTTCGCCGAGCATCCGGAAGAACGCCCACGCCTTTGCGTACTGCTTACCCTGGAGGAGCAGTCCCCCGACGTGGCGCCCGGCTTCGCGGATGGCGTTCTCGTAGGGCTCGTGGGTCTGCGGGGGCAGTTCGGTCGCGGGTCCGGTGGGGAACGGCGAGACGCCAAGTTCGACCCGTTTTTTCATGAGCAGCGCGTAGAAGAGCCCCTGGAAGTCCTCGGCCTCGCGCAACTCGGCGACGAGTTCGTCGATCGCGACGGCGGGGCCGCGGGCCGCGAGCGTGACTTTCAGGCGCTCGAACGCGGCCGCGTCGAGCGCGGGCGCCGGGGCCTCTTCGGGGTCGAACATCGGACGTGCTCCGCGTGGTGGGTGGAGTCAGTGTAGCAGGGGCTTCGCGGAGCGTCGCCAGTCAGGGGTCGTGTTCGACCTCACGCCCGGGTTCCGTTATCGGGCTGTCGTCCTCGCCCACGGAGAGAACCGCAAGGCCCTTGAGCGGCCAGTTTCTTTAGCCCCTCGTCGGTCGCGCGTGCCGATGAGGGGCTCTGTTGAATCCTTCGGGCCAGTGAAGGTCTCCAGTGTTACATGAAGACCCCAACCCCGATGACCAAGTCGCCTCGCGCAGTGGCCCAAGAGGGGCTGCGCCTGGCCCAAGAGGCCGTGCCCCCGTACTCGTCGGTGCGGAGCCGCAAGGACTGTACCCAACACCAACTGTTCGCGATCCTGTCGCTGAAGACCTTTCTCAAGGTCGATTATCGGGGGGCGTCGCCGACCTCAAGGATTTCGCCGAACTGCGTGAGGACTTGGCACTCAAGAAGGTGCCGCACTACTCCACACTCAGCTACGCCGAATGACGACTCTTAATAAGGGGGGCTTCATCGACCTCCTCGAAGGCACCGCCACGTCCGCGCTCGAAAGCGAACTGATCCCCGAAGCCCCACCGTTGCCGTCGATGCGACCGGCCTCGATAGCCGGCACGCGTCGCGTTACTTCGTCGCCCGTTCCAAGGGCTCGCACACGGCCAAGAGCTGGCCCAAGTTGACCGCCGCTGTCGATACCCACTCGCACGTCATCGCTGGTGCCACTGTCACAGTTGGCCCGACCAACGACTCCCCGCAATTCACCCCGGTTCTGCTGCTGGCGTCACTGCTGATCGTTTGGGACCGGGTGCTGGCGGACGCCGCATTCGATTCCGAAGCTCATCACCGACAGGCGCGGGAGGAACTGGGGGTCCGCTCCTCGGTGATCCCGATCAACCCGCGTGGTCGCGACGCGCCTCCGAAGGCGCCGATACCGGTCGCAGATGCCCCGGCACTTCCGCACGCGTGCAGAGGGCAACCGGCACAAGCGGGTGTTCGGCCAACGGTGGCAGGTCGAGACCACGTTTCAGGGAGCTCGGTCGGCTCTCGGCCTGGAAACCACACGCGGATGGCGTGAGAAGACGGTGCTGCGCGCCGGCCCGTGCCTGTTGGGCCTGTATTCGGTCGTCGCGATCCTGTTCCACGCGCTCCCGGAGTCGAAGCGGGTCGGTGCGGTGTCGTGGCCCGGGAAGACGACCGTGACGTTCCCCGACGCCCTGTGCGCGGTCCGCCGGTGGCTCTGGGCCGAAGCCATTTTGCCACAGGCGGGGGCGGACGCAGCCCTCGATAAACTGCCCACCGCCGTGCGGGAATTGCTGCTCACCACGCTCGCACCCGCTGCTTGACGGCCAGAGATTCGGTATCAGTCGAGCTTAGTACCCTCGCCAGCGTTGCCGAACCGGCGCCGGCAACGGACATCGTGTCAACAGGTGCGGCCCCGAAGACCGCCTCTCGGTTCGGGATCAGGTGGCACCCGCCCGAAACTGCGACCTCGTGCGCGAACCCGCGCCGAAAGGCCCCCGGCCAACTGGCACCGGGCACCTACAGCAGTTCGTTCCGCCACCGCCCCGCGCTTCGGCGCGCCGAAGCGCGGGGCGAACAGGTCGCGGTCGCGCGCCGGTACCGCCCGCCGGCGGTCAAAGGCGATCTGTAAGCGAATGAACTCGGCCCGTTCGGGGGCGCCGTTCTCGTCGAGCCAGTCGGCGTAGACGAGGCGCGGGGTGTCGTCCTCGGGGTCGGCGCAGATCGCGTGCAGGAACGGTTCGTAACCCGGCGGCGGCATCGGCGGCGGCTCCCCGCACCACCGGACACAGAAATCGCGTCGTCGGTTCGTGGGAAAGCCGCGCCCGACCCGTCTGGAAATCGCCGACGGTCGGGCTACGATACTCACGGCGGGGCGGTTCCAACGTCGGAGCCGCCCTGCGTTCGTTTTCGCGTCCCGGTGCCGCCTATGTCCGCCAACCGCCGCACCCCGCTGTACCAGTGGCACGTCGACCACAAGGCCCGCATGGTGCCGTTCGGCGGGTGGGACATGCCGGTTCAGTACGCGGGCATCGGGCCGGAGCATAAGGCCGTTCGCTCGGCCGCGGGGGTGTTCGACATCTCGCACATGGCCCGCGTCAGCTTCGGCGGACCCGACGCGCTGACGCTCCTCGAAACGGTCTTCACCAATTCCGTCGCGACGATGAAGGACGGCCAGGTGCGCTACGGGCTGGTGTGCAACGAGGGCGGCGGCATTCTCGACGATATTTTGGTGTACCGCTGGCCCTACGGGTTCGCGGCCGTCATCAACGCGAGCAACCGCGAAAAGATCCTCGCGTGGCTCGACGTTCACCGCGCCGGCCGCGACGTGCAGATTCAGGACCAGACCTTTGATACGACGATGGTCGCGGTCCAGGGGCCGAGGTCGGTGGGACTGGTGGCCGGGATGTTCGCCGACGACGTGAGCCGGCTGAAGTACTACTACGCGACGCCGACGCGGTACAAGGACACGGGGTGCGTGGTCAGCCGCACCGGCTACACCGGCGAGGACGGCTTCGAGGTGATGGTTCCGAACGCGCTGGGCGTCGCACTCTGGGAGGAACTCATCGCGAAGGGGGCCGTCCCGTGCGGCCTGGGCGCGCGCGACACGCTGCGGCTCGAAGCCGCGATGCCGCTCTACGGCCACGAACTGAACGATACCGTCGACCCGATCCACGCGGGGCTGGCGTGGGCGGTGAAACTCGACAAGGGGGAGTTCGTCGGCCGCGAGGCGATCCGGCGGGCGGCGGCCGACACCGCCAGGCCCGTGCGGGTCGGCTTGGAGATCGAGGGAAAGCGAGCCGCCCGCGAGGGGTGCGCGATCAGCGCCGGGGCGAACGCGGTGGGCACGGTGACGAGCGGGAGCCTGTGCCCGTGGCTCGACAAGTCGCTGGCGATGGGCTACGTGAGCCCGCAGTTCGCGGCCCCCGGCACGCGACTGTCGGTGGACGTCCGCGGCTCGGCACTCGACGCGGGCGTCGTCCCGCTGCCGTTCTACAAGCGGAAGTAGTAGCGATCCGAATCCGAGGAGGTGCCCCATGTCCAACCCGTCCGACCTGCGGTACGCGCCCACGCACGAGTGGGCGAAGCTCGACGGCGACGTCGTCACGGTCGGCGTGACCGCGTTCGCGATCGAGCAACTCACCGAGCCGACGTACCTGGAGCTCAAGCCGGTCGGCACGCAGCTCCAGCCCGGCGACAGACTCGGCGTGATCGAGTCGTACAAGTCCACGTCCGACCTGTACGCGCCGGTGGCCGGTACGATCGTCGAGCGGAACGATCCCCTCGTCGACGACGGCAAGCGCAAGGGCGACCCGAAGCCGGTGAACGACGAGCCGTTCGGCGCCGGGTGGATGGTGAAGATCAAGCTCGCGCCGGGCGCGACCCTCGACCACCTGCTGACGTCCGCGCAGTACGACGAGCAACTCGCGTCGGAAGGACACTAGGAGAAGCGCGGAGCACGGAACGAACACGGCGGGCCTCTCTCCTCTTCACTCCGAGTTTCGCACTCCGCGCTCTTTCAACGAAGGAGGGGGTTGGTGTACGTCGTCAATACGCCCGAAGACCAGAAGGCGATGCTCGACGCGATCGGGGTCGCGTCGATCGAGGACCTGTTCGCCAACGTCCCGCCCGAGTTGCGTCTGGGCCGCCCGCTCGCGGTCCCCGCGGCGATGTCGGAGATGGAACTTCAGACGCACGTGACGCGGCTCCTGGCGAAGAACGCGTCCGCGTCCGATACGGTATGCTTCCTCGGCGGCGGCGCGTACGACCACTTCGTTCCGAGCGTGGTGGATGCGGTCGCGGGGCGCAGCGAGTTCTACACCGCGTACACGCCCTATCAGGCGGAGGCATCACAGGGCACGCTCCAGGCGATTTTCGAGTACCAGTCTTTAATGTGCGCGCTGACCGGCCTGGAGGTCGCCAACGCGAGCCTCTACGAGGGCGGTTCGAGCGTGGCCGAGGCGATGCTCATGTCGCTCGGCATCACCAGGCGCACGGACGTGTTCATCGCGGAGAGCGTTCACCCCGAGTACCGGCAGACGCTCGCGACTTACGCCGCGAACCTGCACTGTCGGGTGCGCACACTCCCGACCCCCGACGGGTTCCTCAACCCGGACGACGTGCGAGCCGCGGTGAGCGACTCGACCGCGTGCGTGATCGCACAGTCGCCGAACTTTTTCGGCCACCTCGAAGAGATGCGGGCTATCAGCGATGCGGCGCGCAAGGCGGGCGCGGTGTTCGTGGCGTCCTTCGATCCGGTGTCGGCCGGAGTGCTGAAGCGGCCCGGTGATTACGGCGCGGACATCGCGGTAGCCGAGGGGCAGGGGCTCGGCGTTCCGCTCCAGTACGGCGGGCCGTACCTGGGCATCCTCGCGTGCCGCGACGACATCGCTTACAGGCGCAAGATCCCGGGCCGGCTCGTCGGCGAGACCACCGACCGCAACGGCAAGCGCTGCTGGGTGCTGACGCTCCAGCCGCGTGAGCAACACATCGCGCGCGAAAAAGCGTCGAGCAACATCTGCACGAACCAGGGGCTTCTCGCGCTCCGCGCCGCGGTCCACCTGACCGCGCTCGGCCCGCAGGGGCTGAAGGAGACCGCGGAACGGTGCGTGCGGAAGGCGCATTACGCCGCGGAGCAACTGACGCAGGTTCCGGGCGTCTCACTTTGCTTCAAGACGCCGTTCGTGAAGGAGTTCGCGCTGAAGGTGCCCGGCGACGCGAAGGCCCTCTTGGCGAAGCTCCGCGGCGCGGGCTATCACGCGGGACTGCCGCTGGGCCGGTGGTACCCGCAGTTGGCCGATTGCATCACGGTGGCCGTCACCGAGAAGCGGACGAGGGCCGAGATCGACGGCTTCGTCGCGGCGCTGAAGGCGAGCACGTAGGGAGGAACCGCGATGCCGTCGCCGTTTCCGGGAATGGACCCGTGGCTGGAACGCCCGATGGTGTTCCCCACGCTGCACAACAGCTTGATCACTTACCTCCAGGCCGCCCTCAAGAAACTGTTGCCGCGGGGTTACATTGCCGCCAGCGCGAACCGTGTGTACGTCGATCCCGAACTGAAGCGCGAACCGGACGTCGGCGTGTTCGGACCGGAAACGGGGGCTGCCGGGGCCGGAACCGCCGCGGCGGCGTTCGCCAGCGCGGGATTACTGGCGATCGAAGCGAACGCGGTTTCCGATCCGATCGAGGAGCCGTACCTGGAGATCCTCTCGGCCGAGGACGACCGGCTGGTGACGGCGATCGAGGTCGTCAGCCTGGCGAACAAGAGGGCCGGTGACACCGGCCGCACGTCGTACCAGCAAAAGCAGGGCGAGTACCGCGCCGCGGGCGTGAACCTGGTAGAAATCGACCTGTTGCGGCGCGGTCCGCACACGACCGCCGTTCCGGAAGCCCGGTTGCGGGCGCTGGCGCCGCGGTTCGACTATCACGTGTGCGTGACGAGCGTCGAGCTCCCGCACCGGCACTTCGTCGCCCCGATCAAGCTGACCGACCGGTTGCCCACGGTCCCGGTCCCGCTCGACGAGGGCGTGCCGCCCGTGATGCTCGACCTTCAGACGGTGTTCGACCGGTGCTACGACGACGGCCCGCTCGCGGACCTCGCCCGCTACGACCGTAAGCAACCGGACCCGCCGCTGACGCCGGAACAGCAGGCCTGGGCGGAAGGCGTCCTGCGCTCGAAGGGGTTGCTGTCGTGAACGAGGAGGAAGCGTTCATCCGCGCGATCGTGGGCAATCCCGGCGACGACCTCCCGCGGTTGGTGTACGCGGACTGGCTCGACGACCGGGATGATCCACGGGGGGCGTATCTGCGGGCGGAGTGCGAAGCCGTGGAGACGGGCGACGTCGCGCGATTACGGAAACTGGCGGTCGGGCTCGATCCGGTGTGGGTTGCGAGAGTGAGTATGCCGCCGGTTGGTGTATGTATCTCGGGCATACAATTTACCGACCACGGCTGGCGACCGGCAACCGCAAATATTATAGAGGCCGAGCGCAAGCTCGGAATAGTCTTCGCCGCCGATTACAAAGCGTTCCTGCTGAATTACAACGGTGGCTGGATTGATGTGGATGTGGAGTCCGAGACGCCGGCAGGGGAGAGCGTCCGCTACCCAACAGGAATGGGCTGGAGGTTTCATCCGATCGAGCGCGTTGATCGATTCGCTCTCCGCCCCGACGATATACTTCCGACCGACTTCGTTAGCCGCTTGGGCCTGCCGCCTTTGACGGAACCCATTGAAAACTGGGTGTCACGGTTTGTGGTGATCGGCCGCGATCCGGACCTTATTGGCACCATCTTCCTCGGCGTAAGCGGTGCTGACCGCGGGCATGTCCGCATTCTCGATACGAGCGTCGAACTCGAGAGCGGAGTCCGGTACAACATCGGCTCTCCTCCGTACGCGGCAAGTTTCGCTGATTTTCTTGAGCACGTTCTCGGTCGGTCATTAGATTCACCACCCCCGCTCGGCGACGATTCCGACACTGAACCAATTCCGTTCTGAGCGAAATCATGAACAACACTCAATCCACGGAAGTGATTTTTGAACTCTCGAAGCCCGGGCGCCGGTGCCACCGGTTGCCGGCGTGTGATGTGCCCTCATCACAACCACTCGGCGCATTAATTCCGCAGGATCATCTCGCGGATCAGCCACCGCCGCTGCCGGAGGTCGGTGAGATCGACTTGATTCGGCACTATACCAATCTGTCGGCGCGGAACATGAGCATCGACACCAACTTTTATCCGTTGGGGTCGTGTACCATGAAGTACAACCCCAAGCGCCACGAGCGACTCGCGGCGCTGCCCGGGTTCGCCGATCTGCACCCGCTTCAGACTGACGACACCACACAAGGAATACTGGAACTGCTCTACGAGATGCAGCAGTTCCTTGCGGAAATCAGCGGGCTGCCCGCGGTGACGCTCCAACCGGCCGCCGGGGCGCACGGCGAACTCACCGCGCTCTACGTCGCCGCCGCGTACTTCCGCGATAAAGGTGAGACGCACCGCAAGAAGGTGCTCGTGCCGGACTCCGCACACGGCACGAACCCCGCGAGCGCCGCGCTCGCGGGGTTCGAGACGATCACCGTCAAGAGCGGTACCAACGGCCTTGTTGATCTCAACGACCTCAAATCCAAACTCGGCGACGATACCGCTGTCTTCATGATCACCAATCCCAACACGCTGGGATTGTTCGAGACGCAAATCAAGACCATCACCGACCTGCTTCATAGTAAAGGCGCACTCGTATACCTCGACGGCGCCAACATGAACGCCATCCTCGGCATCACGCGGCCGGGCGACTTCGGCGCCGACATGCAGCACTACAACGTCCACAAGACGTTCACCGGGCCGCACGGCGGCGGCGGTCCGGGATCGGGGCCGATCGCGGTGCGCGACTTCCTCGCGCCGCACCTGCCGGCGCCGGTCGTCGTGAAGGACGGCGACCGCTACCGGCTGAACTTCGACATGCCGAAGTCGATCGGCCGTGTGCGGAGCTTCTTCGGCAACGTCGGCATCCTGTTCCGCGGCTACTGCTACATCCGCACGCTCGGGCCGGACGGCTTGAAGCAGGTCAGCGAACAGGCCGTGCTGAACGCGAACTACCTCCGCAAGCGTATCAGCGAGGGCTTCGAGGTCCCGCACCCCGGGCCGTGTATGCACGAGTTCGTCGCCAGCAGCCGAGAGCTTCTCCGCGATAAACGGAAAATCAAAGCGATCGACCTTTGCAAGCGGCTCCTCGACTTCGGGTTCCACGCCCCGACCGTCTACTTCCCGATGGTCGTGCAAGAGGCGCTGATGATGGAGCCCACCGAGACCGAGAGCAAACAGACGCTCGACGCGTTCGCCGACACCCTCCTGAAGATCAAGGCGGAAGACGCCGAAACGCTGAAGAACGCGCCGCACACGCACATCGTCAGCCGGCCCGACGAGGTGAAGGCCGCGAAGGAACTGAAGCTGCGGTGGCACGCAGCGCCCTCCGGCGGGGTGCCCGCGGCCGATCGCGTCGCTACCACCGGCGCCCCGGCCGGCGCGCCTTGATCGGTGGCAAGAGGAGAAGGGACATGGCGCACGTCGTGAGCATCGTGTACCGCCCGAAGGGTACCGGTCGTCCGCAGGATCGCTACGCGCGCGTCCCGACCGACCGCGTGCAACTGATCGAAGCGCACGGGATCGAGGGCGATCGGAAGGCCGGGTCGAAGAAGCGCCAGTTGAACGTGATGCTGGCCGAAACGCTCGCGGAACTCGGTCAGGAAGGGTTCAAGGTCGGGCCGGGCGAACTGGGCGAGCAGATCGTCATCTCCGGAGTCGATCCCGCGGCACTGGTCGAGGGCGCGCGGATCAAACTCGGCGCCGCGGTGATCGAAGTGGGAGAACCGCGGACCGGGTGCGACCGGTTCGAGATGATTCAAGGGAAGCCGCGGCACGCCGCGAAGGGCCGGCTCGGCACGCTCGCCCGCGTGATCGTCGGCGGCGCGGTCGCGGTCGGCGACCCGGTCGAGGTGCTGACGGCGGATTAGCCCGCCGTCGGGTCGATGACCTTCCGCCACCGGGCCTGGACGCCCTCCCACGCGGCCGTGTAGGTCTTCTCCAGCGGGACCATCACGTGTCCGCCGGGCGCGAGGAACAGCGGTCGGTCGGGGAGCACGTCTCCGACCGCGATCGGTTCTATGTACGCCGTCACCAGGGGGCCGGTCTCGTATGACACGATGGTGAGCGGTTTGTCGGGCGGCTGCGTGTACGGTTGGTCCTCGATGTAGTCCCAGATCGCGCCGTGTATCCCTTGCGGGTCTCGCTTTCCCGGCGGGTGGAGATCCAGAATCAGCAGGTGAATCCCCTTGTCGAGCAACTCGGCCGCGTTTTCGACGAACGCGCGGAGCCCG
>JAFKJJ010000206.1 GCA_017306025.1 Planctomycetota bacterium | reverse complement strand
CAAGAACCGATCCAACTCGGGCTTCAGCGCCTGCAACTGCTGCTCGTCCATGAGCCCGACCTCACCCAGATGATGACCGAAAGGGCTCGCCTTGTACCCCATCAGCTCTTCGCGTAGAAGGGCAACCGGCTCTGCGCTGTAGTATTAAGCTATCGGCCTTTGCACCTTTGATCCCGAGGCCCGGATGCCAACGCTGACCATCGAGTACCAGACCGAAGCCGAGCGCCTGATTTTGGAGCAAGCGCTGGTGTTCTTCACTCAGATGCGGCAGGTCAGCGCCACGGCTCCCGACGGGACCGTTCTGGCGGCCTGTGAACGCGTCGCCCTTGACTCCGGACGCAAACTCGTCCGCGATGCGCTGGCTTCTGCCGTCCAGAGTCGCGCCGACGCCACCGATGCTTCCCCAAAAAGTCGGGCACGAGGCTCAAAGGGCAACGCCCCCGCTGGCTCCTGACCGCGCTGGGGCGCATCCGCCTGAAGCGTCAGTATGCCGTACTCGCCGACGGGGGCCGGTTCCCGGCCGATTCCGTGCTGGGGGCCAGGGGTACGTAACGACCGCCGCACAGCGGATGGCGGTTCTGGCCGGTGCGCGGGACTCGTTCACGCGAGCGCAAGTGGCGCTCCGGGAGTTGGCCGGTTGGGAGCTGGACGACGAGATCATTCGCCGGCTCACCCACACGACCGCAAAACGCCTGAGCGCCTCCCGCGAGCAGCGGACCGACGACGAACGATTCGCACGGGCCCAAGGGGTCGTCGAGGTACAAATCGACGCCGGGAAGGTGAACACCACGACCGGATGGCGGGACATCAAGCTATGCGTGGTTTGCAAGCGCAAGCGGGGGAAATCCACGACGCCCGAGAAGTGGAGCGACCGCGCGTTACCACCTCCGACGGCAGGGCGTGCGCACTATTTATCCGTTGGGAGCGCGTTCAAAACTTGCAGGAGGTAATCATCATCCCAACCCGCTCTCATCCGCCGGGTTCGAATGCTCCCTTTGGTTCCCGTCCGCTTGAGCAGCGACAACGCCACGCGACGAAGCATCGCCAAATTCGCCGCCGCGTGGCCCGATACCGTTCGGCTTTCGTCTTCCCGGAATGACACGTCCAGGCACCAGTGCAAGCCATTTTCGATACCCCAATGACCGCGGATATAGCTCGCCAACTTCTTGGCCCCGCATTTCAAGCTCGTCAGATAGTAATGGGCCGAACTGGTGTTCTTGCCGTCCACACGACGCTCGCGGCCGACCATTACCACCGCGCCCACATCCGCCCACGCCTCCGGCAGCCCTTTCGGATTCTTCAGCACCGTCACATAACGCTCCTCGTGGCGGCCGTGACCGTCTTCCACCGCGGACACCATCAGGCAATCCGCGAACGCCTCCTCACTCGCCTGCT
>JAFKJJ010000272.1 GCA_017306025.1 Planctomycetota bacterium | reverse complement strand
CTAGCCGCCCGTGCGCGAAACGTCAGCGTTCGACCGGCCGCGGGGCGGCGCGACCGGTACCGGCGGGAGCGCCGGACGCCATTTCGGGTCGAGCCGGGCGGCCTCGGCCCGCGCCGGGCCAGTCGCCGGTGTGCTGGAGGGCGAAGCCGAGCGCCGCGTGCCCCTTCGCGTTCCCCGGTTCGCCCTTGCCCGCGGCGCGGGCCGCCGCAATCGCTTCCACGTGTTTCTTTCGTCGGATGTAGAGTTCGGAAGGCTGAGGTACGTGTTCGCGTCCTTCGGGTCCAGGCGTGCTGCCGCCTTGTACGTCACCTCCGCGCCGTCGAGGTCGCCCGTCTTCTCCAGGGCGAGCCCTGGAGAAGGGCGCCTCCGTCCGATTCGCCACGAGCCGCGTCTCCTCCGGACAACAGCGTGATGCCTAACTGCGAGTGGTCGAGCGCGTTGTCCGGTTCGAGCCGGACGGCTTCCCTTGAACACCGCTGCGGCGCCGGCCGGGTCGCCCTTCCGGCGCAGCGCGTTTCCGAGGGCGAGGGGTGCCTTGGTGTCCTTCGGGTTCAGCCGCGCCGACTCCTGATAGGCCGGAGCCGCAAATCCTACAATCGCATGTACTACAACAACCTTCGTCTGCATTTTCGGCGAGGGCGAGCAATGTCAGGACGACCAGCACGCGAGCAGGTGACGGCCCGGGCGGACGAAGCGAATGTGGTCGGGTGAGCGGATCGGTCACCACTTCACCCGCAGCGAGCCGCGAGTCCGAGCGCTCGGATACGTGCGCGGGCGGCCGCTCGCCGAACACCTGGGCGCCACCCCGGCGGGTGCAGCACCTGTTACAGTGCCGACCGGGACGCCGACGCCGTCCGCGACGACCTGCTCGGATACGTGCGGGAACACCTCGGCCACACCGACGGCGTGCTGGTGGTGAACGAGACCGGGTCCCTCAAGAAGGGCGCGACGTTGTGCGGCGTCGCCCGACAGTACCCAAACACCGCCGGGCGCATCGAGAGCGGCCAGATCGGGGTGTTCCGCGGGCACGCAACGAAGGACGGCCGGGCGCGGCTCGATCGCGCTGTACCTGCCCAAGGAGTGGGCCAATAGCGCCGAGCGGCGGGACGAGGACGGCGCTCCGGAAGAGGTCGCGTTCGCCACCCAGATCGTGCTGGCGCGGCGGATGCTCGATCGGGCGGCGGTGGCCGGGGTGCCGGCGAAGTGGGTGACGGCCGACGTGGTGTACCGTTCGGATTACCACTTCCGCACGGCCATCGAGGGCCACGGCCCGGGCGCGGCGCGGCCACTACCGCACACGCGGAGCAAGGCCGCCGAACCAACTACGACTGTAGAACCAGCGTGCGCCGTTATCGGGCGTGCGAAGGGACGAGGACATCCACGCAAGAGGCCCGCGAGCGACGCTCGCGGGCCTGGGTTTTCTGCCGTTCCCGTCTTCACTCCGCGTTCCGCATTCCGCGCTCCGCGTTACTCATCAGCCCCCGCTACCGACCGGCCCGCGGCCCTCGGTCTGGAAGATCTCTTCCTCCGAGTTGATGATGATACGCGGCGTCACCATGATCATGATGTGCCGGGTGTCGCGGCCCACGCCCACGTTCTTGAACAGCCGGTTCAGGTACGGGATCTTCGACAGGAACGGGGGCCCGAACTCGTTGCGGCTCTCCCGGAGCGTCTTCAGCCCGCCCAACAGCACCGTGCCGCCGTCCGGGCACACCACGGTCGTCGAGATGTTCAGGCTGGTGAACGACGGCTGTTGCAGGAACTGGGTGAACGGGATCGGCTGGCCCTGGCTGCCGCCCTCGAAGATCGGGGTGATGAACGTGGTGATCGGGAACAGCGGGACCGACGCCCCGGACTGCACCGCCAGGTTCACCGGCAGGTTGAGCCGCACGAACCGGCGGTCGGCCGACACCACCGCCTGCACGGTGATGCTCAGCGTGCCGCCCTGGTTGAAGTCGCCCGGCCCCGGCAGCGGCGTGTTCTGCGGGAGGAACACGATCTGCCCGTTCACCGACAGCACCGCCACGTCGGTCACGAAGAACTCGGTGTTGTTCACCGACAGCGTCGCCGTCTGGCCGTTGAACAGGGTCAGCTTCGGCGCCTGCATGATGTTCGACCGCTGGTCGCCCTGGGCCATTTCCATGAACGTGTACACCTGGATGTCGTTCAGGAACGCCAGCCCCAGCGAGATGCCGCCGTTGTTGCCCGGCGTGTTCGGGTAGTTCCCGAACGCCGGGATGGCGCGCTGGAAGCTGGTGGCCCGGATCGGCACGTCCAGGTCCGGCGTGAAGCTGCCGGCCGGCGTCAGCCCGAGCGTCACCCCCTTGTTGTTGATGTCGTTGATGAACGGCTGCGGGCGGAACGACTGGCTGGTCAGGGCCGGCTCGAACTTGGTCGTGTCGGTCTTGATGTTGACCGAGAAGTCCAGCCCCATACGCTCGAAGAACGACTCGGCCAGCGACACGATGCGGATCTCGACCGCGACCGCCAGATCCTGTAGCCGGCGCAGCGCGTCCAGGAGGTCGGCGATCTCCTGGATCACGTCGGCCGTCTGGTTCACGACCAGGGCGCTGCCGATGTCGAAGTACTCGATCTTGCCGCCCCCGCTGCCGCCGGGCGCGTCCCACGAGTACGGCCGCACCATGCTGGTGATCAGCTTGATGAGCTGCTCGTGCTTGGAGTTGTTGCCCGCGGCCACGTTGGCCGAGGCGGCCAGCGGGCTGGTCGTCAGCGTGCCGCCGGGGGCGCCGGTGGGCGACTGGATGCCGGGCGTGGTCGCCAGCGTGCCGGGCAGCGCGGTGCCGGTGCCGGTCGGCTGGGCGCCGCCCAGCCCGCCGGCCGGGACGAACGGCGCGGGTCCCCCGGCGCCGGGCGTCAGCCCCTGGATCACCGCCTTGCCGCTGTTGAGCGCGGTGCGGTTGATCATCTTGTCGAAGTTCGCGTAGTCGGGCAGCGCGAAGTTCGGCACCGGGGTCACGAGGTCGGCCACCGAGAACACCTTCGTCACCATCCGGCCCTTGGCCTTCTTCGTCGTCGTGACCTTCACCATGTCGTGTTCGACGACGTAGCTCAGCCCGGCTTGTTCGAGCGCGAACGCGAGCACGTTCTTGGCCGAGATCGAGGTCCCCGGCTTGACCGTGACGAGCTGCACCTCGCTGATGTGCTCGTCGGCCAGGGCCCGGGCGTCGATCACCAGCGGCAGCCCGGTGAGGGTCCGCAGGTTGTCGATCACTTGGTCCAGCGGGGTCTGGTTGAACTCCACCGAGATCGGCTTTTCGAGCCGCATGTCGATGTCGTACTCGGCCGGGGTGCGGGTGCGCAGGTGGAAGCTGTCGGCCGACCCGCGGCGCCCGGCCCGCTCCAGCGCCCGCAGTTGGACCGCGACCGGCTCGTCGGCGGTGACCAGCGGGCCGGTCCGGTCGGCGTCGTTCATCGCGCCGAGGAAGAACCTCTCCTTGTCGGCCTTGTCCTGCTCGGCGCGCTTCACGCGGGCCGACAGCTTCGCCATCTCGGCCAGCGCGCTCACCGCCGGGTCGTCCGGGTCGAGCTGCTTGGCCTGTAGCGCGACCCGCTCGGCCGCCGCGAAGTCGCTCTTCTTCACCAGGTCGTGGTACCGGCGCACCAGCGCCGCCACCTCGCGCTTGCGCTCCTCCTCGGCCGCGCCGCGGTTGGTGATCTGCTCCCGGGCCGCGTTCCGGTCCTTGTTCTGCCGGGCGATCGCGTCCGCCTGGCCCTTCATCATCCGGAACGTGTCCAGCCGGGCCTCGACCGGGCGCAACAGTTGGGCGACCGAACCGGCGTCGAGCCCGCTGGCGCGGACGCGGTTGGCGTGGTCGACGAGCATCTGCATGGCGAGGTCGGTCTCGCCGCGGCCGAACGCCTTCTGCGCCTCCTCCTGCACCTTCAGGCTCTCGCTGCGCAGCTTCTGCGTCTGGAGCCGGCGCTGCGTGTCCGCCTGCGCGGCCGGGGAGTCGGTCTTCGTGTCCGGGCCGACGTGGGCCACGCCCGGAGGGGCGCCCATCGGGGCCGGCGCCGTCACGGGCTCGGGTTGCCCCGTGCCGCCGGCGGTGACCACCCCGCCGCCCGCGCCCGTGCCGGACCTGTCGAGTTCGGCCTTGCACGCGGTCAGGAGCTGCTCGCGCGTGTTCCTGGCGTCGGCGGTGAGCAGGTTCGCGTCGACCAGGACGAGCACGCCGAAGGCGCGCTGATAGTCCTTCTGCTCGTAGGCCGCCTTCGCGTTGGCGACCGAGGCCGCCGCGACGCGCGACTTCTGCGCGAGCTTCTCCGCGTCGATGCTGTTGAGCAGCTCGGCCGCTTCCTTTTGCGCGCCGAGGTTGTGCGCCTGCACCGCCAGTCGCGACGCGGTCTCGAACTCGCCGCGCTTGAACTCGTAGGCGGCCTGGTCGAGCAGTTGTCGGCCGGTGACGGTCCCGCCCGGCGCGCCGGGCTTGGGGCCGCTGTAAACGGTCTGCGCGCCCGGCGGGAGGGCCGGGGCGGTGGCGCCCGGCGGTCCGGCGGGGACGAGGGTCTCCGGGCCGCCGGCCGCGACCATGCCGCTGGGCGACGCGGTGCCGAACTTACCCTGCGAGGCGACGAACAGCGCCGCCTTCGCCTCGGTCACCGGCCGCGGGAACAGCCCGAGCGTCGCGGCGATCTGGCCGGCCTGGTTCAGGGCCGTGTTCGCCTTCGCGTGGTCCTTCTGCGCGCTGAACGCTTGCGCGTCGCGGACGAGCTTGTCCATCGCGGCGGCGCCGCGGGTGTTCAGCTCCTGCAGCGCGAAGCCCGGGCTGTACTCCCTGGCGTCGAAGGACGCCCCCAGCGCGTCGGCCTCGACGAACTTGGCCTTCGCCGCGGCGTAGTTGCCCTGATCCGCGAGCGCCCGGCCCTCGGACATGAGCTTGAGCGCGCCGGCCTTCTTGGCGTCGACCCCGGCGGACGCCTGCTGCACGCCGGACGGGGCCGGCGGCGTCGGCCGAGTGGCCGCCGGCTTGTTCGGGGTCGGCGTCACGGCCGCGACGGTTCCGGTGTTCGCGCCGGTCGGCTTGGCCGCGGTGGGCCGGGCCGCCGCGACCTTGATCTTGGCGCGGGCCGCTTCGAGCTCCTTGACGAGCCTGTCGGGCCGCTCGCCGGTCTCCCAGAGGGAGTGCGACGGGCCGTGCAACTGGTCCGCCTTGCGGGCCATCTGGAGGGCACTGTCGAGGTTGTAGGCGCGCTCGGCCTCGGTGCCGGGCTTCGACGCCAGCGCGCGGGCCTGCTTCACCAACTGCTCGGACTGCACCTTGTTCGCCTTGGTCACCGCGGTCCGGATGTCCTTGCGCAGCGCCGCGGGCGTGTCGTCGAACAGCCCCCACTTGCCGCCGGGGTTGTTGGCCTCGGCGGCCATCGCGAGGTCCTGCGCGTCGGCGAACCGCCCCTCGGCCAGCGCCTTACGGCCGTCCTTGAGCAACTGCTTCGGGTCGCCGGTGGCCGCCTGTGCGGCCGGTTTGGGCGCGCCGCTGCTCGACATGGTCGGCATCGCCGGGCTCGCGCTGCCGCCCCGACCGAGCTGCGCGTTGACCACGGCAACCGAGCCGCCCCCCAGAACCGGGACCAGCAGCAGGTTGGTCGCCACCCGCTTCCAGCTCCACTTCTTTGCCTGGAACACCAATGGCCTCCTTCCCCTGCGCTGGACGAACGGGCCGTGCCGACCGGACCAGGTCCCCCGTCACCCGCGGCGTCTCCGCGGGGCGGTCAGGTCGGCGCGGGCGCCGGGAACCGCCCCAGCGGCCCCGTCTCCCGTCTCCGTGGGGCCTCGTGCCCCGCGTAGAGAATGTGTGAGAAGCGGGGCGGCTATAACCCTGCGTTTCCGGGGCGTCAAGCAATTTGGTTCAAGTTTTCGTGCCGAAGATGCGAGGGCCGCGTGCGTGGCGCGGCTCTGCGAAGAGTTGTTAACCGACGTACTTTCGGAAGCTGTCGACGGTTCGGCGTGCCGCGGCGTCTGGGTCGGGTAAGGGCAGGATTTCGGCGGACAGGTAACCCGCGTAACCGACGTCCCTGAGCGCCGCGACGATCGGGGCGAAGTCCGTGTGGCCCATGCCCGCGGCGCGGCGGTTCGAGTCGGCGAAGTGGACGTGTCCGACGTAACCGCCCGCCCCGCGGATCGCGTCGGCGAGGTCGGCCTCCTCGATGTTCATGTGGTAGAGGTCGGCGAGGATCTTCACGCGCCGGGTGCGGAGCCCGCCGAGGAACTGCGCCGCGTCGGCGAGCGTGTTGACGAGGTTCGTCTCGTAGCGGTTGAGCGGCTCGTACAGGAGCGTGGTGCCGAGGTCGTTCGCGTGCTCGTCGAGCTTGAACAGCGCGTTGCCGAGGTACCGGAGGGCGGTCGGCTTGGCGACCGCCCCTTCCCACTTCCCCTGCATCGACCCGATGATGGCCGGGGCGTCGAACGTCGCGGCGAGGTCCATGACCCGCTGCACGAACGCGACCGCCCTGTCGCGGACCGTGTCATCCGGACTGGTGAGCGAGAGCCGGTGCTTCACCCACCCGGCCCCGGTGCCGACGGCCGCGAGCGACAGCCCGTTGTCGTCGAGGAGGGACCGCAGCTCGTCGGGGTTGATCGCGTCGGGGCCGGGCGGGAACACCTCGACCGCGTCGAACCCGAGTTCCGCGGCCCGGCGGCAACCGGCGGCGAGGTCGTCCCAGAAGACGAACGGCCCGCCGCGGGCTTCCGGCACGAGCGAGACCGTCACGGCCGACTTCATGGTGGCGCTTCGTGTGGGGAGGGTCGTGTTCGGTGAGCGATTACGCAACGCGGGACAGAACCGAAACAGGCGCGGCGGGGTGCCGCACGAAACACCGGGCGCTACGCGCGCACGAGGGCGCTGTAGTCCGCCATCAGTTGCTGCGTGACCGGGCCGACCTCGAACTCCAGCTTGTCGATGGCCGCGACCGGCTGCACCTCGACCGCGGTGCCGGTGAGGAACACCTCGGCCGCCCGGCTCAGTTCGTCCGGCCAGATCTCGCGCTCGACCACCTTGATCCCGCGCTTCCTGGCGAGGTCCATCACGGTAAGTCGGGTGATGCCGTTGAGGATGGTCTCGGTGGTGGGGGTGTGCAACTCGCCGTTGATGAGGAGGAACAGGTTGGCGCCGGTGGCTTCGGAGAGCCGGCCCTTGTAGTCGTGCATCAGCGCGTCCTGGGCGCCGGCGGCGAGGGCCTCGTCCTTGGCGAGCGTGCAGATGATGTAGAGGCCGGCGGCCTTGCTGCCGGCGGGCGAGCTCTCGGGGCTGGGCCGCTTCCACCGGCTGGTGACGAGCTTGATGGCCTTCTGCGCGTAGTACGCGCCCCACGGGAACGCCGCGACGGCGACGTGGACCTTCGTGCCGATCGCGGACACGCCGATCACCTCCGCCCCGCGCCACGCGAGCGGGCGGACGTACCCGCTGTCGAGCTTGTTCTCGCCGACGACGAGCCGCGTGGCGTCGTCGAGTTCGCTCACGGAATAGGGCAGCTCGTAGCTGAGCATGTTGGCCGACTTGTGCAGGCGCGCGGAGTGTTCGGTGAGCTTGAACACCTTGCCGCCGTAGATGCGTTCGCCCTCGAAGACGGAGTTGCCGTAGTGGAGGCTGTGAACGAGAACGTGGACCTTGGCCTCGCGCCAGGGGACGAGCTGCCCGTTGAGCCAGATGACGCCGTCGCGGTCGTCCATGGGGAGTGCGGGTGCGGCCATTGAGTAGCGCCTCGTCGGTTCGGACAGCGGGAGGGGAGTCCTGTGGTTAGTGTATCACCGACGGGCGGGGAGGGCGTTGGGGACTTCATGGAGTTCGGAGTTGCCGACCCGCGACGGGCCGATGTGCGCGGGAGAGCCGCGCTGATCGCTTATGGGCGGAGTACCAGGCGCCCGACGGCGAAGCGAAGGGGCCTGTAATTTCTTTTGTGTCAGTTCAGCAGGTCCATCGTTTGCAGGTCACGTTGCATGCGGTGGCGGAAGGCGTCCCTCGAACACGCAATTCACACGCCTTGACAGGCGGCGCGATAGATGAGGTGTAGCGCGCCGTCCTCGCGGACGTGATTGACGATGGAGCGGACCGCGTAGGTAGCGTCCACTGCGCAGGCGGCCACTAGCTCCTCCGGGTCGATCCGCTCGGCCAGCAGGAACCGGAGGAGCGATTCTCGCATGAGCCTGTACTCGCGCTGCGCGTGATTCGTCAGGTGCGCGCGGACCAGCCCGCGAACCAGACCCGGCGGGTATTCGGCTACGACCGCCTCCTCGCGCCGCGCCGCCACCAGTCGCGCGAACGCGGACAGGACGACCAGTCCTTCGCGCGTCGCTTGGTCGCACCGCCGCAGCGCGTCGGCGGGGTCCGCCGCCGCCCAGGAGCCGGCGGCGGCCAGCGGGCGCCGCCAGTCGCCCCCGGCCCACGCGACCGCCACCGTCCGGCGGATCGGGTCCGGCACCATGGTCGCTTCGCGCCACACCCGCGCCGCGGCCTGCCGCTCGTCGAACCGGTCGAACGCCCACGCGTGCCGCAGTTCCAGGTGCCTCAATCCGGCGAGCAGCTCGGCGCACCGCGCGGCCAACGCCGGCTGCGCGAACGCGGCGTGACCGGCGACGTCGGTCAGGTGGTCCAGCCAGTGCGCCTCGTCCAGTTCGTCGGCGCGGCGCGCGAGGGCGCCAAGGTCCACCTCGACCGCCGCCCAGCGCCGCTCCGCGACCGCCGCGGCGAGCCGGCTGCGGGCGACGACCAGCAGGCGCGGGGCGGGCACGCCGTCGAGTTCGAGCAGCCGGAAGTACGGGGGGCACAGGGCGCCGTCCGGGTCGGACGCGAGTTCGCGGGCGTACAGTTCGGCAGCCGGTCCGGCGAGCCGCGCCCGTTCGAGCGCCCGGGCCAGCCACGCGTGCCGGGTGCTGTCGGCGTCGAGCGTCGGCTTGAGCGCGAGCAGCCAGTACAGCCGCAGCGGCAGGTCGGCGCGGTCGGGGTGAAGGTCCGCCAGTACGACCAGCGCGGCGTACGCGCCGGGCCAGTCGCCCGCGACCGCGTCGGCCCACGCCGCCTCCGCCGGGTCGAGCTGCGCCGGCCGTACCGGCGGGTCGATCTGCGTCTGGTGCGGAACCGGGGACACCGGACCGCGGGGCGAGGGTTCGGGCGCCGCGGCCGGCCCGACGGGGGTGAACGGCAGGCCGGGCAGGTCGTCGCGAGTCGGAGACTCGCGGTACCAGCGGCTCATCTCGACGGCCGTCTCGTAGGCCTCCCGAATGCGCCGGAACTCGTCCGGCGCACGCTCCGGCTTGTACTTCCGGATGAGTCGGGTGTAGGCGCGCTTCAGTTCGGTCTCGCCGACCGACCGCGGCACACCTAAGAGGGCGAACGGGTCGGTCGGCCAGTCCCGCGGGTTCTCGGGTAGCGTGTGTTCGTCCATCGGTTTACGGGAGCGTTTCTACCGTGCGGGTGAGGGGGTGAAGGCCGGGTTCGGCCGGCCTCCCGGCCGCGACCCACACCGAATAAAGCCCCGGGCGTCGGGCGGTCCTGTTCTGGTCGTATTCCTGACACTTCTGGATCAGCTCGCGGTCGAACCGAAAGACGGATGCGGCGCCGGGCACCCCGGACGGGCGCCCGGCGAGTTCCCACTCGATGTAGTTCGGGGGCGGTGCGCGGTCGGTGCCCGCCTCCTTCTCCCGCTTGTACCGTTGGAACTCGGCGACCTCCG
>JAFKJJ010000205.1 GCA_017306025.1 Planctomycetota bacterium | reverse complement strand
GGGGCCGACGTATCCGAAATGCGACCGACGCGCCGGCCGGCACAACCGAACCCGGGCGGAGACCGCCCGGGGACCTGTTCCCGACGTGCGGGGCCGGCCCGGCGGCAGCGGCCACACCGCTGAGGAGCCCGTTACGGTACCGTCTGCCCGTCCGTCAGCGCGGACGCCGGCGTCGCGATCGACTCGGAGCCGGCCACATCGGTCCAGTCGGCCGCCCCCGGCCTCTTGTAGCGGCGGACCTGGGTGAACTGGCCATCGCCTTTGAGGAGTTGAACGACCACTCGCACCGCCTTACCGCCTTCGATCAGATACAGGATCGGGTCGTCGCCCGCCTTCCCGACCGCGGCCGCCGGGACCGCCCACGCCGCCGGCTGTTCCGCCGGCAGCTTCGCGTGAACGTACATCCCGGGCCGCAAGCTCCCCTTCTCGTTCGGCAGGTCGATCTCGGTGCGGAGCGTGCGCGACCCCGGCTCCAGCGACCACGAGGTCCGCACCACCTTCCCGGCCAGTTCCGGCCCCTGGATCGTCAGCCGCACGTCCTGCCCGGCCGCGACCAGCCCGGCGTCGGCCTCCGGCACGTTCACCACCACCCGCACCGGGTCCGTCCGCGCGACCGCGAACAGCCCGGCCTTCTCCGTTCCGCTCACGAGGTCGCCGGTGTTGACCGCCCGCCGGGTCACGACCCCGTCGAACGGCGCCTTGATCGTCGTGTACCCGCGCAGCGCCTCCAGCCGCGCCGCCTCGGCCCGCGCGACCTCCGATCGGGCCTTCGCGCTCGTCACGTCGGCCGTCGCCTTCGCCTCGTCGGCCACGGCCTTCTTCACCGCCGCCTGCGCCGACACCACGCGCGCGGTCGCCTCCTTCCGCCCGGCCTCGGCGGCCCGGAGCTGGTTGCGCGTCTCGTCGAGCGTCTGACTGTCCCCGACCCCGCCGGTGAGCAGCTTCGCGATCCGGTCCACCTCCTTCTGCCACCGCTCGTACTGCGCCTGAGCGCGTTCGACCCCGGCCTCCGCCACCGCGACCTGCGACTCGGCTGACGCAACGGCCGCGCGGGCCGCTTCCACCGACTTCTCCGCCTGCACGACCTCGGCCCCGGCCTGCTTGATCAGCGCCACCTTCTGCTTCCACTCCTCTTCCAGCTCCGGAACGGCCAACACCGCCAGCACCTGATCCTTCTTCACGCGGCTGCCGATGTCGATCTGCCGGGTGCCGGGCGGCCGGTCCTTCTTGTCCGGGTCGTCTTCGATCCGGCCGACATAACCGGAGAGCTTCGCGAACAGGACGGTTTCCTCGAACGCCATCACGGTGCCGGGCTGCTCGATCACCCGCTTGACCGCGCGCCGATCCGGTTTCACCACGGCGATTTGCGGCGCGGCCGGCGGGGCGCCCCCCGCCGCCGGCGCGGGGGGCT
>JAFKJJ010000271.1:932-10652 GCA_017306025.1 Planctomycetota bacterium | reverse complement strand
CTGGTATTCACCCATGCGTCGCGCCGCACTTCTCGCGCTCGTGCTGCATTCCGGCACGGTCGCCGCGGACGATCTTACCGTCTTGAAGTCCGCGAAGGGCGAGACGCCTCCGCGAAAGCTCCTCCACGCGTACCTGATCGCGGAGTGCGACAAGCACTTCACGGCTCGCAGGGCCGAGGTCGAGAAGCTCAAGACGCCCGCGGACGTCGCGGCCCGACAGAAGGCGCTCCGCGAGAAGTTCGTCGAGGCGCTCGGCGGGTTCCCGGAGAAGGCGCCCCTTAACGCGAAGACCGTCGGTACGCTGAAGCGCGACGGCTACACGATCGAGAAGGTGATTTACGAGAGCCGCCCGGACCACCACGTCACCGCGAACCTCTACCTCCCCGACGGCAAGGGGCCGTTCCCCGGCGTGCTGATGCCGCTCGGCCACAGCCAGAACGGGAAGGCCGCCGACTACATGCAGCGCGGCGCGATCCTCCTCGCGAAGAACGGCATCGCGGCGCTCGTGTACGACCCCATCGGCCAGGGCGAGCGCAGCCAGCTCCTCGACAAGCTCGGCAACCCCGCGATCAAGGGGAGCACGAGCGAGCACACGATGGTCGGCGTCGGCGCGCTGCTCGTCGGCCGCAGTACCGCGAGCTATCGAGTGTGGGACGGCATTCGGTCGCTCGATTACCTCTCGTCGCGGCCCGAAATTGATGCGAAGAAGCTTGGTTGCTCCGGGTGCTCCGGTGGCGGCACGCTCACGTCGTACCTGATGGCGCTGGACGACCGCATTCTGGCCGCGGCGCCGTCGTGTTACCTCACGTCGCTCGAACGCCTCTTCGCGACGATCGGCCCGCAAGACGCGGAGCAAAACATCACGGGGCAGGTCGCGTTCGGGCTCGACCACGCAGACTACATCTTCCTCCGCGCGCCGAAACCGACACTGATTGTCGCCTCGACGCGCGACTTCTTCGACATCCAGGGGACGTGGGCGACGTTCCGTGAGGCGAAGCGGATCTACACGCTGCTCGGCGTGCCCGAGCGCGTGGACATGATCAAAGCCGACGCTCAGCACGGTTATCCGAAGTCGCACCGCGAGGCGATGGCCCGCTTCATGTCCCGGTGGTTGAAGGGTGAAGATAAGGTCATCACCGAAGGGGATTGGCCCATCGAAAAGGACGCGGCGCTGCAATGCACCCGCAGCGGGCAAGTGCTGGACGACCTCCGCGGCAAGTCCGTGTTCGATCTGAACGCGGCACTGGCGACCGAGTTCGCCAAGAAGCGCGTCGGTCGCCCCCTGAAGCCCGACGAACTCCGTGGCGCGGTGCAACAACTCGTCCTGCCCGACGCGGTGCCCGTGTTCACAACGACCGAGATGGGGACCGTCGAGAAGGACCGGTTCACGATCCACAAGCGCCTCTTCCACACCGGTTCGGGCGTCCCGGTGCCGGCGCTGGTGTATGAGCCGAAGGGCGAAATCCCGGCCGCGCCGCTCGTCGTCTACGTTCACGACCTGGGAGCGGCGGCGAGCACGGAACCGGTCGCGAAGCTCGCGGGCGGCCGGAGAACAATGGCGGTTGATCTTCCGGGCTACGGCGAAACCGCTCCCGCGGTCGCGAAAGACGGGAAAGGGCCGGCGTTCGGTGTGGAGGTCAAGGAATCGTTCCTCGCTCTGCACCTGAACCGACCGCTGCTCGGTCAGCGCACCGCCGGTCTGCTCGGCGTCATCAACACCGCGCCGAAAGAGAAGGGCGTCGACCTCATCGGCGTCGGCTCGGCCGGTCCGGTCGTGCTCCACGCCGCAATGATGAGCGATCGCGTGAGGTCCGTCACGATCGACGGCGGCTTGATCTCGTGGGAGAACGTGGTCCGCACGCCGATCAGCCACAACCAGTTCGCGAACGTCGTGCCCGGCGCGCTCAAGGTGTACGACCTGTCGGACCTCGCCGCGGCACTCGCGCCGCGCCCGCTGACGATCCGAAACCCGGTCGACGCCGCGGGTAAACCGCTCACGAAAGAAGCCGCGGAAGAAGCTTATCGGGGTGTGCGCGCGGCCTACAAGCAGGCGAAGGCCGAAGACAAGTTCACACTCATCGTTGACGCCAAATAGGGGCACCTCTCATGCGTCCTCCGTATGCGATTCTGATCGCGTGCGCCGCGTTCGTGTCGGTCGCGGCGGACTTCAAGGACGTGGACCCGAACGTCTTCCCGAAGGACGACCCGCGGGCCAAAGAGCTGCCCAAGATGATGTGGGCCGACGCCAGGAATCGCATGCAGGAGGCCAACCTGCGCGAGTCGAAGGCGTTCGCCGAAGTGACCACGAAAGAGCAGTGGGCTCAGTACCGCGACGCGCGGATTCAGAAGCTGAAGGAGTCGCTCGGCACGTTCCCCGACGTGCCGAAGGATATAAGAATCATGGTGACGCGCCGACTGGACGGCGAAGGATATGTGATTCACAACATCGTATATGAAACGCGCCCCGGCTTGTGGGTGAGCGCCAATCTCTATTTGCCCGCGACCGTTCCCGACAAGATGCCGGGCATCATCATTTCGCACGCGCATCACACGCCGAAAACGCACGGCGAGCTGCAAGACATGGGCATGACGTGGGCGCGCTCCGGCGTCGCGGTGCTGGTGCCGGATCACCTCGGACACGGCGAGCGACGACAACACGACTTCGTTACCGAAAAGGACTACGACAAGCCGTTCCGCGCGTCGCGCCAGGACTATTACTTCCGCTACAACTCGAACCTCCAGCTCTCGGCCGCGGGCGAATCGCTCATGGGCTGGATGGTGTGGGACCTGATGCGCGGCGTGGACGTGCTGCTCCGGCAGAAGAACATCGACAAGGACCGCATCATCATGTTGGGTGCGGTCGCCGGCGGCGGCGACCCGGCCGGCGTGACCGCGGCGCTGGATGAGCGGATCGCGTGCGTGGTGCCGTTCAACTTCGGCGGGTGGCAACCGGAATCGAGCGCGACCGAAAACCCCGATCGCGACGCGCCCTGGTTCGGCGACGGCTACTGGGAGAGCACCCGCGGACTCCGTAACGGCGCCCGCGACGGTTTCGCGCACTTCGTCATCGTCGGAAGTGTGGCCCCGCGGCCCGTGATCTACGCCCACGAGTTCGCCTGGGACGCGAAGACCGACCCCGCGTGGCCGCGGTTGCAGAAGATATTCGACTTCTACGGCGCGCGGGACAAACTCGTCTCGGTCCACGGCAAGGGCAGCGTGAAGGGCGCGGCAGGCCCCGACAACACGCACTGCACCCACATCGGCGCGGTTCACCGCAAGGGCATTTACCCGGCGCTCAAGGAGTGGTTCGGGATGCCGATCCCGGAGGAGTACAGCAAACGCCGGACGGCCGAAGACCTCACGTGCTGGACCCCGGAAGCGGAGAAGGAATTGAAGCCGAAGAAGTTGCACGAGATCCTGAGAAAGAACGCCAGCGACCGGGTCCTCGCCGAGTTCAAAGAGACGACGGATCTCAAAGACGAGGAACGGCGGCAGCGGCAGCGCACGGTGTGGGCGAAGTTACTCGGCAACATCGAACCGCCGGCGAACCCGAAGGTGGCCGAAGGCAAGGCCGAGGACGTGCCGGACGGACGGTTGACCCGCTTCGCGCTGGAGACCGAGCCCGGAATCATCGTCCCGTTGCTCCTCATCACCCCGAAGAGCACGAACGGCCCCGTACCGGTCTTCGTAATGGTGGCGCAAGACGGCAAGGCCGGGTTCCTGAAGGAACGAGGGGCCGTGATCGCAGCGTTCCTGAATACCGGGGTCGCCGTGTGTCTGGCGGACGTCCGCGGCACGGGCGAAACGCGGTCGGCCAACTCGGCCGACCGCGGGAGCTCCCGCACGTCGGTTTCGCAAACGAACCTGATTCTCGGCCAGCCGGTCCTGGGGGCGCAACTTCGCGACCTGCGCGCGGTGATCCGCTGGCTAGCCGGTCGAAAGGGGATCGACGGCAAGCGGATCGGTGTTTGGGGCGATTCTTTGGCCGGGCTCAACAAGAAGGACGACAAACTGGCCGTACCGCTCGACGCGAACCTCCCGCACATCGCCGAGCCGGGCGGCGGGAGTCTCGCGCTTCTCGCGGCCCTCTTCGAAGAGAACGTGAGGGGCGTCTACGTCGGTGCCCGAATCGAATACGCCTGGGCACACTATCTCGGTCCGTACCTGTACCTCCCACACGACTCTATCGTCCCCGGCGGGGACGTCGCGACCGAGATGCTCGACATGGCCGTTTTCAATTCCAAGCCGCTCGGTACTCGAATGGAGAAAGAAACCAATGTGAGCGGATTGAACTGGAAACTGACCGACAAGCCGCTCGACCGGGCGAAATCCGCGAAGGCGTTGGCCGAGTCCGTCCTCCGCGAATAAGTCCGTCACGCGGCCCGCGCCGACGCCGCGGGCGCGGCCGGCACGGGAACCGTCTGCGTCGGGGCTTCGCCCTTCGCCCGTAGAGCGAAGTACCGGACCAGCGCCCACGTCAGAAGCGCGCCGCCGAGCACGAACCAGTAGCCGGGCACGAGCCGCATCCACCACGGGCCGACCGCCCACGCGCTCGCGGCGAGCGGAACGCCCCACGCGGCCAGCGCGACGAAGTCGCGCCGCAACTCTGGCCGCTCCGCGAGTAACTTCGCCAGGAGCCAGAAGCCCGGCACGAGGAACGGCACGAACCACCGCACTGATACGCACGCGCCGCCGTGATTCTTCGACAGCACGCCGTACATCAGCCACCCGACAACGCACCATGCGCCGAGCGCCAGCAGTTCCACACGGCCGCGGCTCCCGCGCTTCAGCACCCGCACGCCCGCGACCACCGCGAGCAGCAGCGGCAGGTTGTGCGTCAAGAAGCCCTTCTTTCCGACGAGCAAATCGAGCGTGTAGAGGAACTGCGCGAACGGCCGCGGGCGGATGACGCCGGTCATCGTGGACGTGAACGGGCTCCCGGGCCACGCGAGGTACTCCGGGTGCATGTTCAGCGGCTTCAGCCAGTCGCCGCCGATCGCGTAGTTGATCGCGTGCCCCGCCACCACGCACGGCAATACCCCGAGCGCAAAGACCAGCACCGGCAGCAGGCGCCGCGTGCGAAGCGCGACCGCTCCCAGCACCGCGAGCACCAGCGGCGGCCCGACGCCGAAATCCAGGTTGTACGCGAACCCAGTGACGAACCCCGCGCCGACCAGCGCTCCCCACGCCATACGCCCTTCGGCGGCGCGGTCCGCGATCCGACACAGCAGCACGCACACGACCGCAACCGCCCCGAGTTGTGCGATGTGGTTGTTCGCGCTCCGCGTGTACGCCGGAAGCACGGTCGCCAGCGCGAACGCCGCCAACCACGCGAAGCGCCACTTCGGGGCCAGACCGGCGCGCGTCCCGAGCGCCCAGAGGCACCCGACCGCCACCGCGTAACCGATTCCACTCAGGAGAACCGTGATTACCCACGCGAACAGGCCGGGTTGCTCGCTCGGCGACGGCAGCCCGAGCGCCATCAGCGCGCGATACGCGGCCGCGAGCGGCACGCTCACCAGCGGCGGCTTGTCCGAATACCAGTGGCCGTCGATGAGGAGCTTGTCGAGCGTCCCGCGCTCGCACAGCGAGTTGGCAGGGTCGTAGGGCGGGGTGCCGCGTGCGACCGCTTCACTCGGCTGAAGAAAAACGGTGCCGTCGATGCAAAACGTGCCGCGTTCGACGAGCGCTGCCACCGACGCGAGCCGGCTGCCGTCGTTCCACGAGGACGCGAACGGCTTCGCCCCGGCCGCCGCGAGTACGAACGCCAGCGCCGCCAGCACCCACGCCGCCGCGGGATGATCCGCCACCCTCATACGCACGCTCCGCGAGACGGCGGAACATAGCGGGGCGAGTGTAACGACGCAACCGCGACCGTTACCTCCGCGTTACCCGGCCGCGGTAAACTGGAGGCGGTCACACTTCGCGTGCGGAGAGGGTGTCATGTCACGAGCAATGCCGGCGCTGATGGCACTGTGCGGAACCCTTCTCGCGGGCCTGTTCGCGCTGGCCGACGGGCTCCCGACGGCCCCGATGCCCAAGGTGGTGCCCGAAGCGATGCAGGACAAGGACATCACGGCCGACGTGAAGGACTGGAACTCGGCCAAGTTCGCCGAGCCGCCGAGCAAGTTCCGCGCGGGGCACGTCAAGTCGCGGTCGTTCGACGAAAAGGCCGTCCAGAAGACCGCCGACGGCTTCACGGTTCAGTTGCCGAGCAAGGCGCCGGTCCCGACGCCGACCGTGTACCGCGACAAGGTGTACGCGAGCGGCGGGTTCCACAGCAAGGAGTTCTACTGCTTCGACGCGACGACCGGCGCGCTCGTGTGGGCGGTCGACATCGACGACGACGGCCCGACGGCCGCGGTGTGCGACGGCGGCGTGTGCGTGTTCAACACGGAGTCCTGCACGCTCTTCGCGGTCGAGGCGGACACCGGCAAGCACCTGTGGTCGCACTGGCTCGGCGACCCGCTCACCAGCACGCCGACGATCGCCAACGGGGTGGTGTTCACGTCGTACCCGGCCAACGGGGGCGGGGGGCTCGGCGAAAACGCCGACCCGAAGGCGAACGAGAAGGGCGCAGCGCCCGCGGGCGGCGCGAAGAAGCGCCCGCCGTGTTCGCACGTCCTGGTCGCGCTCGAACTCAAGACCGGCAAGATCCTGTGGCAACGGTGGATCGAGAGCGACGTGATGACGTCTCCGGTCGCCACGGAGAAGGAGCTGTTCTTCGCCACGTTCGGCGGGGTCGTGTACAAGCTGAACCAGAAGGACGGCGCGGTCCTCTCCGCGGTGCGGACGCGTGCGACGTCGGCCCCGGTGGTGGTCGGCGACGACGTGTACTTCAGTCGGCGCACGGACCGGGGCGGCGCGGGGTGTCCGGTGGAATCGAACGTCGCACTGAGCCCGAAGACGGGCGAGCAACGGGCGGCCGGGGGCAGCCGCGATGCGGTGTACCTGGACGAGAAGGTGCAGCGGACCAACGAGTTCGCGAAGGGGGCGCTGGCGCTGGACGCGGCCAACGGGTTCGGGGGCGGGGCGCCGCTCGCAGCGAACCCCGGCGCCGCATGGGCGAACGTCGGCTACGGGAACGTGTCGAGCATGCAGGCGTTCCAGGGGTCGCGGGTGCTGCACATGGCCGGGAAGAACTACAGCGTCATGGGCGACGCGGTGGTGTGCAACGACCCGAAGACGGGCAAGGAGCTGTGGAACCACAAGCTGGAGGGCGACCTGAAGCGTCAGGGCGGTTTCCTGGGCGCGCCGCCGGCGGCCGCGGGCGGTCACCTCGTCATGACGACCCTGAAGGGCGACGTGTTGCGTCTGGACGCGGACGGAAAGGTGTTGAAGACGTGGGAGACGAAGAGCCCGTCACGATTCCAGCCGGCGGTGGAGGGCGGCCGGATCTACGTGGGCACGCAGGACGGCAAGCTGATCTGCATCAACACCGGCGACAAGGCTCTGACGGGCTGGCCGTGCTGGGGCGGCAACGCGCAGCACACGGGGATCGGGGCGGCGAAATAAGGCGGTGAGGGAACGCGAACGGAGCGAGCGACCGGGAACATTCCCGGCCGCTCGCTCCGCTTTTATGAACAAGAGAGGCAAATTTGCCGTCACGTAAATCGGCCGAACGTGAACCCACCAGTCACGGAGTGAGTCAATTCCTATACGCTATCGTCGAATCATCTACGGCAGTGCAGTGGGGAATAATTATGTCTGACTTACCGCAATCTCATGCACTGGTTCCCACAGGAAACGGTTATCCCGCGCCTCTTCCGACACCCATCACCCTCGGTGGCGTCAATGAACCAATTCCTCTCTATTCCGGAGCAATCGACTTTACTCAGGACAACACAACCTTTCGGGCACACACAAACATTCGTCTGGAATGGCTTCCAACGCCACGAATACGCTTCATTGTCCCCGAAGTGCCTGCGGAAGTAACGCCGAATCTCGGCAGTGTAGCACTCCGCTTGGACGACGGTACTGCCATCGAAAGAGCCTCGATAAACGGTTTGAACCACTCCAGCCACCCCGACGGTTACAAAGCCGGCCTCTCAGGGTTGATTCGGGGGCAAGTGATCCGACAAACAGATCCTGCAGTAGCCCATGTGCTCTTTCTTCTCCCCAACTTCGAGGCGCCGGTCGGTAAAGCCGTCGAACTACCGATGAACGGCTGGCGGGCAGCCCGCCTATCCCTTATCGGAGCGGGATGGAAGATCACACTCGATGATGTGGAACAATTGAAGGACGTGGCGGCAGTGCTCCAGAGATCTTCAGGCTACGCTATCACTCAGATCGGCCGATTAGAACGCGAAGATGGCAAGCCATTCAGTGCAGAGGAAGCTACGGCAATCCTCGACGCGCTAGGCTGGTATACCTCTTTCGCATGTGGTCGATGGACGGCCCCTTACTTACCGCATGGGTACGACGCAACGGGTAATCAGGTTTGGCAGATTTGGGATACTCGCCGAGTAGTCCCCTACAGGGTGCGCGTTTCGTGGTTGGATTCCTGCCATTGCGAACACTTTGAAACGCCGTTTCCAAGGTTCTTGGCGCTATGGCAAAATGACGCATGGGAGGAGGTCGTGCGCCTTGCAATCCATTGGTATGTAGAAGCGAATGCGCAAGCGGGCTCAATCGAAGGAGCAATTGTCCTGACACAAACAGCATTCGAGATGCTGTCTTCATTCATCTTGGTCGAGCAAGAATGCTGGCTAGCGGCAGAGCCATGCGAAAAGTTACCGGCTGCTGATCGAATCCGGCTACTCTTGCGCTGGGCGGGCATTCCCACGGACGTTCCGGCTGATCTGATAGCGCTAGTCAAGCTTGCCAAATCATACGAAGAATTTATGCTCAATAAACGTCCTGATACTGCGTCCGCGATGACGACGATTCGCAATACGATCACCCATCCGACACGAAAAAACCGTGAAAAATTCGGTAAGCATTCGGGCGAGGCTCGCCGTGACGCTTGGACGCTCGGACTATGGGCACTTGAATTGTGCCTTCTACGCCTTTTTAACTACAACGGCACCTACGCCTGCCGTATCCGACAACGCTGGGTTGGAGAAGTCGAACAAGTTCCGTGGGTCCCTCAAAATCAGTCGTAGTTGTGCGGAACCGCGCCTCAATCCCCCATGCTGAAGAACACCGCGGGCGCGGCGGTCGTGCTCAGCTTGTTGATCCGCTCGATCGCCTTGCGGAACCGCCCCGTCGGGGCGGAGTGCGTCACGACCACCAGCGGCACCGGCCCGCCACTCTCCCCCGCCGACTCGTGCTGAACCAGACTCGAAATGCTGATTTCCTCGTCCGCCAGGATGCGCGTGATGTCCGCCAGTACGCCCGGCCGGTCCGCGACCAGCAGCCGCAGGTAGAACCGGCTCCGGACCCGCTCCGGCGGTTCCACCGTGAAACCGCGGCCCTCACGGCTCCATAACTTCGCCGCCGCGAACGTGCGCTGCGCGCGGCCCACGCCCAAATCAATCAGGTCGGCCACCACCGAACTCGCGGTCGGCATCTGACCCGCGCCCGGCCCCTGGTACAGCGTTTCGCCCACCACGTCGCCGTACACCAGCACCGCGTTGTACGCCCCGCGGACCTGGGCGAGTAAATCCGTGTGCCGCAACAGCACCGGCGCGACGTGCAGCGCCACCGTCGGCGGGCCGTTCTCCGCGGCCCCCCCGCGGCCCCGCTTCGCCCCCCCGTTGGCGCTGTGGCCAGCCGTCC
>JAFKJJ010000271.1:0-815 GCA_017306025.1 Planctomycetota bacterium | reverse complement strand
GCGATCTCGTGCGGCTTCGCGGCCACCCCGAACGCGATCTGGGCCAGAATCGCCAACTTGTGCGCCGCGTCGCTGCCGTCCACGTCCAGGGTCGGGTCGGCCTCGGCGTAGCCCAGTTTTTGCGCCTCCGCGAGCGCCGCGGCGTAGCTCGTCCCGCGCTCCGCCATCGACGTCAAAATGAAGTTCGACGTGCCGTTCAGGATCGCCTGGATCGCGGTCACCTGGTTGGCCGCCAGGCTCTCGCCCAGGGCGCGGATCACCGGCACGCCGCCCGCGACGGCCGCCTCGAAGCACACCGCCCGCTCCGCCCGCCGCGCCGCCTCGAACACTTCCGCGCCCGAATCCGCCAACAGCGCCTTGTTCGCGGTCACGACGTGCTTGCCCGCCGCCAGCGCGTCCAGAACGACCTTCTTCGCCACCGTCAGGCCGCCGATCAGCTCGACGACGACGTGAACGTTCGGGTCGTTGATCGCGGCGGACACGTCGGTGGAAATGATGTCGCGCGGGATGAGCGGGTCGCGCACCTTCGCCACGTCTCGGACCACGACGCGCTTCAACGCGAGCGGCCGGCCGGCCCGCTGGGCGACGCGGTCGGCGTGCGCGAGCAGCACGTGCGCCACCCCGCCGCCCACGGTGCCGCAGCCGACGAGTGCAATGCCCAGCGTGTCGCTCATGGTGCCCGAACTCCTGTGTGTCGGGCTATTATCGCGACGCGCGCGGCCGCGGCTACCGCTTCACCGGCCGCACCGCCAAGAAGCACAACGAGAGCGGCCGGAGCGTTCGCCCCGGCCGCCCTCGTTGTGCTTCCGACGTCT
>JAFKJJ010000270.1 GCA_017306025.1 Planctomycetota bacterium | reverse complement strand
GGCCGATGGCCAGCTTGGTGTGCGTCCGAAACTCCATCCAGTGGGACGCCTATTGGGCACTGGCCGGGTGATACCCCAGAACTTTTGGATACACCCCGCGTGCATAGAATACTCTGGTCGACTTGACTTCCGCCCGACGGACACGCACACTGACGGTAGCCCTCCCGCCTCGCTCCTCTTCGCACGATCAACCCCATGCGATTTCCCCTGCCGAAGTTCGGACTGGCCCTCGTTGCGCTCGCGGTGCCGTCGGGCGTCGTGGTCGGGGCGGAGACGCGCACCGGGGAACAGATCTACAAGCAGATGTGCGCGCGCTGCCACGGCGTGAAGGGCGAGGGCACCAAGAAGTACGAACTGCCGCTCACCGGCGACCGGTCGCTCGCACAGCTCGCGGGCGTCATCGACCGCACCATGCCCGAAGGCGACCCCGAGGCGCTCGACGCCGAGGGCTCGAAGCGCGTCGCCGCGTACATGTACGACGCCTTCTACTCGCCCGACGCGCAAGCGCGGCTCAACCCGCCGCGCGTCGAACTGTCGCGGCTCACGGTGAAGCAGTACCGCAACAGCGTTGCGGACCTGATCGGCAGCTTCCGGTTCGCCCCGAAGGCGGACGGGAAGCCGGGGCTCCGCGGCGAGTACTTCAACTCGCGGAACTTCCAGAACAACAAGCGGCAAATCGACCGTATCGACACGGAGGTGCGGTTCGATTTCGGTAAAGAACCGCCGAAAGCGGTCCCCGAGCCCAAGGAGAAGTTCGACCCGCACCAGTTCTGCATCCGGTGGGATGGCTCCGTGTTGGCCGAGGAGACCGGCGTTCATGAGTTCGTCGTTCGCACCGATCACGCCCTGCGGTTGTGGGTCAACGACAACCGCAAGCCGGTCATTGATGCGTGGGTGAAGTCCGGCACCGACACCGAGTTCAAGGCGAGCGTGTTCCTGCTCGCGGGCCGCGCGTACCCGATTCGACTGGAGTTTTCGAAGGCGAAACAGGGCGTGGACGACTCGAAAAAGAACCCGAACCCGCCCGTAAAGCCCGCGTTCGTCTCGCTGAACTGGAAGCGCCCGAGTCACGCGATCGAGGTGATCCCGGCGCGCAACCTCACGCCGCAGAGGTTCCCCGAGGTCGCGGTGATCGAGACGCCGTTCCCGCCGGACGACCGCTCGCTCGGCTGGGAGCGCGGGAGCACCGTTTCGAAGGAGTGGGACGCCGCGACCACCGAGGCGGCGTTCGAAACCGCCTCGTACGTCCTCGCCCGGCTGCCCGAACTGAGCGGGGCACAACCCGGCGCGGGCGACCGTACTGCGAAGCTCAAGGCGTTCTGCAAGACCTTCGCGGAACGCGCGTTTCGCCGACCGCTGACCGACTCCGAAAAGGCGCTGTTCGTGGACCGGCAGTTCGAGGCGGCCGGGGACGCGGAACTTGCGGTGAAGCGGGTGGTGCTGCTCGTGTTGAAGTCACCACGATTCCTCTATCCGGACGCGGGCGGCACCCCGGAGCAAAACGCGACCGCCACACGGCTCGCGTTCGCGCTCTGGGACGCGCCGCCGGACAAGGAACTCATCGACGCCGCGACCGCGGGCAAGCTCGGCACCCGCGCCGACGTGGCGAAGCAGGCCGAGCGGATGCTGGCCGACCCGCGGGCGCGGGCGAAGGTCCGCGAGTTCCTCTTGACGTGGATGAAACTCGACCAGCCGAAGGACCTGTCGAAAGACGCGAAGCGGTTCCCCGGCTTCGACGCGGACGTCGCGTCGGACCTGCGGACGTCGCTGGAACTGTTCCTCGACGACGTGTTCTGGAGCGAAAAATCCGATTTCCGGCAACTGTTCCTGGCGGATGAAACCTTCCTCAACGGCCGGCTCTCCAAGTTCTACGGGGTCGACCTTCCGGCCGAGGCGCCTTTCAAGAAGGTGAAGTTCGAGGCCGACAAGCGGGGCGGCGTTTTGACGCACCCGTACACGCTCGCGTCGCTGGCGTACGTCGCAGAGACGTCGCCGATTCACCGGGGAGTGTTCGTGGGGCGCGGGCTTCTCGGGATCGGGATCAAGCCGCCGCAGGAGGCGTTCACGCCGTTCGCGCCGGACCTGCATCCGAACCTGACCACCCGCGAACGTGTGTCGCTCCAGACGAAGCCGGCCGCGTGCTCCGCGTGTCACAACGTCATGAACCCGCTCGGCTTCGCGCTGGAGAACTTCGACGCGGTCGGCCGCTTCCGTGCGAAGGAGCGCGACAAGCCCGTCGATGCGACCGGTAGTTACGAGACACGAGCTGGCACCGTCGCGAAGTTCACGGGAGCGAAGGAGTTAGCGAAGTTTCTGGCGAGCAGCGAGGAGACGCAGTACGCGTTCGCGCAGCAGGCGTTCCATCATTACGCGAAGCAGCCGGTCCGGGCCTACGGGCTGAAGAAACCCGACGAATTGCGAAAAACGTTTGCCGAAAGCGGCTTCAACATGCGAAAATTGATTGTGGAAATCGCCGTGACCGCAGCGGCCAAACCTAAACTACCCAACTGATTTCTGCCTCGTCATTGTGGCACGGGCTAAAATGCCTGTGCCCGCCGCGTTTGCCCGCGCCCGGCCGGAAAGCCCGTGCCACAAAGATAGAACCCACCCTCAGCCCGCCTACCTTCGGAGCCCGACGCCATGCAGTTGTCCCGCACCCGGCGCGAGTTCGTTCGCGACCTCGGCATCAGCGCCGCGGCCGTGCCGTTTCTGCTCAACCTGCCGGGCCTGGGCTTCGCTAATCAGGCCAAGCGGAAGCAGCGGATCGTGTTCGTGTTCAGCCCCAACGGGATCGTACCGAAGGACTTCTGGCCCGAGACGGAGGGCGAACTCACGAAGCTCAAGGCCATCCTCGAACCGCTGGAACCGTTCAAGAAGCAGACGCTGACGCTCGGCGGCATCAGTGACCGCATCCGCGGCGACGGCGACGGCCACATGCGCGGCATCGGGTGCCTGCTCACCGGCATCGAACTGTTCCCCGGCAACATCCAGGGTGGTTCCGACACTCCCGCGGGATGGGCGAAGGGGATCTCGATCGACCAAGAGATCAAGAACGTTCTTCAGAAAGACCCGGCCACCAAGACGCGGTTCGGGTCACTGGAACTCGGCGTGATGGTGCCCGAGCGGGCGGACACCTGGACCCGGTGGAGTTACGCGGCGGCCAACAAGCCGATCACGCCGGTTGATGACCCCTACCAACTGTTCAATAAGCTCTACGGCCGGGCGAAGGACAACGAGGCCCTGGCGAGCGTACTCGACGCCGTTAAAGACGATCTGAAGAAGGTCGGCAGCTCGGTCGGCGCCGCGGACAAGAAGCTCCTGGAGGAGCACGCGGCGTTCGTCCGCGACATGGAGAAAGAGCTGAAGGAGCAGAAGACCGCCTCGACGGCCGGCCACGCGGTGCCGAAGCTGGAACCCGGCATGAAGCGCGTGAACGAGAACATGCCGCAGATCTCGAAGACGCAGATCGACCTCCTGGTGAACAGCTTCACGGCCGACTTCGCCCGCGTCGCGACGTACCAGATCACGAACTCGGTGGGCCAGGCGCGGATGAAGTGGCTGGGCGTGGAGGAGGGCCACCACGACCTGTCGCACGAGCCGGACTCGAACGAGAAGGCGCAAGAGAAGCTGGTGAAGATCAACCGGTGGTACTGCGAGCAGGTCGCGTACCTGGCGAAGCGGCTGGCGGACACGCCGGAACCGGGCGGCACCGGTTCGCTGCTCGATAACACGCTGATTGTGTGGACGAACGAGTTGGGCAAGGGCAACTCGCACACGCACGACAACACGCCGTTCATCCTCGTGGGCGGCGGGCTGAACTACAAGATGGGGCGCGCGCTGAAGTACAAGAACGTGTCGCACAATCGCCTCCTGATGGCGCTGGCGCACGGGTTCGGGCACCACGTCAAGTCGTTCGGCAACCCCGACTACTGCAAGGACGGCGTGCTCACCGGGTTGGTGTGAGTGACGATCGAACAATTTCGAGGAATTGTTGAAGATCGGACGCCATTTAGTCGATTAGTCGAAAGAAGTCCCGCGGTAAGCCAAGGAGAAATCCGTGGAAACCGCGATGACTGTACTCAACATCTTGGCTGTTCTGACGAGCATCGTGGCGAACGTGGTCACGGTGCATTGCTTGTTGAAGAAGAGTCGCGACGAGTAACGGGTTGGTTTCCACGGCGCAATTGCCGTGGCCTTAATTGAAGCTTACTCGAAACGAACGGTCTTCGGTGTTGTGGCAGTAGATCAGGTTTGGTCTTCATACACCCAGCCGCGGGACTTCGTTTTCTTCCTTTTCACTCCATGCCCCTTCGCATCTCCGCCTTTCCGAAGTGCTACCTCGACAAGATCGCCGGCGAGCGCAGCATGTCCGTGTTCGACTGGATCGAACAGGCGCGCGCCCTCGACTGCGACGGCCTCGAAATGTACGAGGGGTTCTTCACCAGTCTCGAACCCGGCTACCTCGACTCGGTCGCGGACGCGATTCGCGCGACCGGGCGCGCGATGCCCATGCTCTGCTGCTCGCCCGACTTCACCAACCCCTCCCCGGACGCACGAAAGAGGGCCATTGAGAAAGAGTGCGCGATGGTGCGTGTCACGCGGCGCCTCGGCGGACCGCGGAGCGTGTGCCGCGTCCTGAGTGGCCAGCGGTACCCCGACGTGAGCCGCGAGCAGGGGCTCGAATGGTGTGTCGAGTGCATCAACGCGGTACTGCCAGTTGCGCGCGAATGCGACGTGATCCTCGGACTTGAGAATCACTACAAGGACGGGTTCTGGAAGTATCCGGAGTTCGCGCAAAAGAAGGACGTGTTCCTCGCGCTCGTCAATTCCGTCTCCGACCGCACCCATTTCGGCGTTCAGTACGACCCGTCGAACGCGACCGTCGCGGGCGACGATCCGATCGAGTTGCTGAAGGCCGTCGCGGACCGCGTCGTGAGCATGCACGCGTCCGACCGCTACCTCGTCGACGGCGCGACCCTCGACGACCTCCGCGCCGCGGACGGATCAATCGGCTACTTCGACAAGCTGCGCCACGGCGTCACGGGGAAGGGGCTGAACGACTTCGATGCAATTTTTCGCATCCTCGCACAACACAACTACCGCGGGTGGGTGAGCATCGAGGACGGCATGAATGGCATGGAAGAGATGGCCGAATCGCTCGCGTTCCTGCGAAAGAAGACGGCGGAGTGTTTCCCGGAGAACTAACCACAGAGACACAGAGACACAGAGAAGGCAGAGAGAGAAGTGTTCTTTGAATACTCTACTCCTGTCTGCTCTGTGTCTCTGTGTCTCTGTGGTTAGTTCTTTTCAAGATCCCCATGAAACCAGTTCGTGTTGCCCTCGTCGGCTGCGGGAAGGTCGCGGGCATTCATGCGGACGCGCTCGCGTCGCTGCCCGAAGCCGAGTTCGTCGCGGCGTGCGACGTCAGCGCCGATCGTGCCGAGGCTTTCGCAACGAAGCACCGCGTCAGGCCGTTCACCGACCTCGCGGCGATGCTCCGCGAGGCCGCACCCGAGGCGATCGTCATCGGGACGCCGCACCCGCTTCATGCCGAAGCCGCAATACGAGCCGCCGAGGCCGGCGTTCACGTCCTGGTCGAGAAGCCTCTGGCCGCGAACCTCGCGGACTGCGACGCGATGCTGGCCGCGGCGCGCAAAAGCGGCGTCACCCTCGGCGCGATCAGTCAGCGGCGCTTCTACGAACCGGTTCAGCGCATGAAACGCGCCATCGACGAGGGCAAGATCGGTAGCCCGGCCCTGGGCGTGTTCGTCCAGTACAGTTGGCGCGACGCGGCGTACTACCGCTCCGACCCGTGGCGCGGCAAGTGGGACACCGAGGGCGGCGGCGTGCTCGTCAACCAGTCGCCGCACCAGCTCGACATCCTGCTGTGGCTCATGGGGCCGGCCGCGGAGGTCAGCGGTTACTGGGCGAACCTGAATCACCCGACTGTCGAGGTCGATGACACCGCGGTCGCGTCGATCCGGTTCAAAAACGGCGGGCTCGGGTCGATCATCACGAGCCTGTCGCAGAAACCCGGTATCTACACGAAGGTTCATATCCACGGAGCGAGCGGGGCGTCGGTCGGCGTCGAAACCGACCGCGGCGCGACGTTCATCGCGGGCGTCTCGCAGATCGCCGAGCCGCCGCTCACCGATCTCTGGACCGTTCCCGGCGAAGAGGGCCGGCTCGCGGCGTTCCAGGCCGAGGACCGCACGGCCTTCGGCAGCGTCAACGCGACCGTTCACTACCACGCGCTCCAGATTCGCGACTTCCTCCAGGCGATCCGCGCGGGCCGCAAGCCGCTGGTGACCTGCGAGGACGGCCGCGCGGTGGTCGAGCTGTTCTCCGCGATCTACCGGTCGTCGCGCGAGAAGCGCGCGATCGCCCTTCCGATCGCGGGAGGTGCCGCGTGAGGGCCGCCGTCGAGCGCTTCTTCCGGCTCGCGGAACACGGCACGACCGTTCGCACGGAGGTGCTGGGCGGGATCACGACGTTCGCGGCGATGGCCTACATCATCGTGGCGAACCCCGCCATCCTTCAGTTCGCGGGGCTGCCGGTGGGGCCGAGCACGGTCGCCACGATCGTCGTTGCGGTGTTCGGCTGCCTTCTGATGGGCCTTTACGCGAACCGGCCGTTCGCGGTGGCGCCGTACATGGGCGAGAACGCGTTCCTCGCGTTCGGGCTGATCGCGCTGGGCATCGGCTGGCAGCAACGGCTCGGCGCGGTGTTCGTCGCGGGGCTCCTCTTCGTGGTCCTGACGCTTCTGCGGCTGCGAACGTGGCTCGCGGCGTCGATCTCGCCGAGTATGAAGCACAGCTTCGCGGTCGGGATCGGGCTGTTCCTCGCGTTCATCGGCCTCTACCAGTCCGGAATCGTCACCGGCTTCACCGAGGGCATGCCGACGCCCACAACACCCACCCTTCCGCGGCCGGACGTGCCCGTCAAGCTCGGCAACCTGCGCGAGACGCGCGTGCTGCTCGCGGTGTTCGGGTTCCTGCTGACGGTCGGGCTGATGGCTCGAAACGTTCGCGGCGCGCTCCTTATCGGGATGTTCGCAACTGCCATCGCGGGCTACCTCGCGGGTGTCGGTGCGAAGCCGGCCGCGGTAGTCGCGATGCCGTTCACGGGCGAATACGATCTGTCCCCGATCGCGTTTCAGCTCGACGTCATGGGCGTGCTGAAGCTGAGTTTCCTTCCGGTGCTGCTCACGCTGCTCCTGATGAGTTTCCTCGACACGCTCGGCACGCTCACCGGCGTCGGCGCGGCCGGTAACATGCTCGACGCGAACGGCAACCTGCCGCGCGCCGAGCGACCGATGCTGGTCGACGCTGTGGCGTGCGTGTTCAGCGCGGCCGTGGGTTCTTCCACGAGCGGAGCGTACATCGAGTCGGCCGCGGGCGTGCGCGACGGCGCGCGGACCGGCCTCGCGACCGTGGTGACGGGTCTACTGTTCGCGGTGGCGCTGTTCTTCATTCCGCTCGTAGCGCCGTTACAGTCGCTCGGGTACGTGTACGGTCCGGCGCTCGTTGCGGTGGGCGTGATGATGTTCGGGTCGGTCCGCAAGATCGACTTCGACGATTTCACCGAAGCGGTGCCGGCGTTCGTCGTCGTGGTGATGATGGTCTTCACGTACAACATCGCGAACGGTCTGACCGCGGGTCTGATCGTTCACCCGCTGCTGAAACTTGTCGCCGGCCGCGTCCGCGAGGCGACCGCCGGCGGGGCGGTTCTCGCGCTGGCGTGTATCGCGTATTATGCGTTCGGCTTGCCGCACTGAGCGCGGCGCGGGAGGTCGGGCGTGAGTCACGAGCAGTTCATGGGGGCGGCGATTCGTGTCGCGGAGGAGGCGATCACGGCCGGGCAGATGCCGGTCGGCTCGGTGATCGTCTGCGAGGGTGCGATCGTGGCCGCGGCGCACAACACCGTCTGGCTGACGTGCGACCCGACCGCGCATGCGGAGGTCGTGGCGATCCGCACGGCCGCCGCGGCGCTGCGAACGGTCGACCTGCGCGGCTGCACGATGTACGTCACCTGTGAACCGTGCCCGATGTGCCTGGGCGCGACCCATTGGTCGAAGATCGACGCCGTGTACTTCGGCGCCTCCATCGCGGACGCCAGGGCTGCGGGGTTCAGCGAGCTGTGCGTGGGGGCGAAGGCACTGGCCGAACTCGGCGGCAGCCCGCTCCGCGTCGAGGAGGGGCCGTTGCGGCCGGAGTGCGTCGACCTGTTTGCGAAGTGGAGGGCGGCGGGTCTGTCGAAGCCGTACTGAACTGACGCCGGGAGCGCCGATGGCCGACCCCGAACTTCGACCGCGGGAGCCGCGGGCCGCCGAACGGTGGTCGGTGTGGCGCACCGACGACACCGGAAACACGTTCCTCGTGCGCGACGGCCTGACGCACGAGGCGGCGCAACAACTCGTCGCGGAGTTCGAGGCCCGCGGCCACAAGCAGACGTACTGGGTCGAGCGCGAGAAGTAGGCCCGACGGTTCCTTTCGCAACATCCCTGCGGAGAACGGCCATGCTCGGCGCGATCGCGGGCGACGTGATCGGGTCGGTCCACGAAGGGGCCGGCACGAAGACGAAGGACTTTCCGCTGTTCACGGAGTGGAGCCGGTTCACCGACGACACGGTGCTGACGGTCGCGGTGGCGGAGAAGCTGCTCCGCGGCGGCGACTACGTCGACCTGTTCCACGAGTACGTCCGCGAGTACCCGACGGCGGGCTACGGCGGCACGTTCATCGGTTGGGCCGGGCACAGGAAGCGCGAGCCGTACAACTCGTGGGGCAACGGCTCGGCGATGCGCGTCAGCCCGGTCGGCGCCGTGTTCGATTCGCTCGACGCGGTCGAGGCCGAGGCCAAGCGGACCGCCGACGTGACGCACAACCACCCCGAGGGCGTGAGGGGCGCGCAGGCGACGGCCGCGGCGGTGTTCCTGGCCCGCACGGGACACGACAAGCCGGCGATCCGGGCGCACGTCGAGTCCGCCTACGGCTACGACCTGGGCCGGCGGCTCGACGACATCCGCCCGCGTTACCGCTTCGACGTGTCGTGTCAGGGCTCGGTCCCGCAGTCGATCATCGCGTTCCTCGAATCGGCCGACTACGAGGACGCGGTGCGCAACGCGATCTCGCTCGGCGGCGACGCGGACACGATGGCGTGCATCGCGGGCGCGATCGCGGAGGCGTTCTACGGCGGCGTACCCGATCACATCCGCGGCCCGGTGCTGGAGCGGTTGGACGATCGCATCGAGGGCGTGTTGGAAGAGTTCACGGAGCGGTACGGGACGCGGTTGAAGCGGTGAACGATCGGGAATCCGGGCACACGGTTGACCGCGGGGCGGCGCCGGGGGACACTGGCCGCATCCCCGGAGGGCCAACGCCATGCGACTCGTTTCTACTCTCCTCGTCCTCGCGTTCGCCGCCGACGTGCGGGCGCAGGACGTCAAGCGCGACATCCCCTACGTCGAAAAGGGGCACGAGCGACAGGTACTCGACGTGTACTCCCCGCCCGGCGCGAAGAACTTGCCGGTCGTGTTCTGGATTCACGGCGGCGGCTGGCAGACCGGCGACAAGAAGGACGTGCAGCTCAAGCCCACGGTGTTCACGGAGAAGAGGTTCGTCTTCGTCTCCACGAACTACCGCCTGCTGCCGGCGGTGGACATGGGCACCCTCGTCCGCGACGTGGCGAGTGCGCTCGGCTGGACCCACGCGCACGCCGCGGAGTACGGCGGCGACCCGACGCGCATCTTCGTCATGGGCCACTCGGCCGGGGCGCAGCTCGCGGCCCTGCTCTGCACGGACGAACGGTACCTCAAAGCGGAGA
>JAFKJJ010000269.1 GCA_017306025.1 Planctomycetota bacterium | reverse complement strand
TTGATCCGCAGGGAGGTCCCCTGCCCCGGGCGGCTCTGGAGGTCCACGGTGACGCCGATCTTCTCGATGTTGGTCCGCACCACGTCCATCCCGACGCCGCGGCCGGAGAGGTTGCTCACCTTCTCGGCGGTCGAGAACCCGGGCAGGAACACGAGCCGCGTGGCCTCGCTCTGGGACATCCGGGCGGCCGCGGCCGCGTCGATCAGCCCGCGCTCCAGCGCCTTGGCCTTCACCCGGTCGGGGTCGATGCCGCGGCCGTCGTCGGTGATGTCGATGTTGACCTGGCCGCCCTCGTGGAACGCCCGCAGCACGAGCCGCCCCTCCGCCGGCTTGCCGGCCGCGGCGCGGCCGGCGACCGGCTCGATCCCGTGGTCGATCGAGTTGCGGACGATGTGCGTGAGCGGGTCCTTGATCGCCTCGATCACCGTGCGGTCGAGCTCCGTCTCCTGGCCCTCCATTTCCAGCCGCACCTGCTTGCCGCACTGCGCGGCGAGGTCGCGGACGATCCGCGGGAGCCGGTTCCACACCGTCGCGATCGGCTGCATCCGGGTCTTCATCACCCCCTCTTGCAGTTCCGTCGTGATGAGGTTGAGCCGCTGCGTCGGGCGGGCCAGCGTGGGGTCCTTCCGGACCGCCCCGTGCTGGAGGATCTGGTTGCGGGCGAGCACCAGCTCGCCCACCAGCGTCATGAGGCGGTCGAGGAGGGAGATGTTGATGCGGACGTTGCCCTCGGTACCGTCCGACGACTCCCGGGGGCCGGACGCCGCGATCGGGGACCCGGGTTCGGGCGCGACCAGCGCCGCCGGCGGGGCCAACGAGCCGGCCGCCTTCGTCTCGGCGGACGTCCACTCGCGGTACGCGGCCGTCAGGTCGTGCGAGGACGGTCTCGCCGCCTTCGGCGCGGGCGCCGGTGCCGCGGCCGGACCCGGAGCCAGAACCGCCGGAGCGATCACGGGCGCCTCGCACGGGGCGGTTGCGGCGGGAGCCGGCGACAGCCCCGCGAGCCGGGTGAGCGTCGCGACGATCGCGGAGTAATCGGCGGCGCCCTCGCAACCGGTTTCGGCGATGTGGGCGAGCATGGCCCGCACCGCGTCCACCATCGCCAGGAGCGCGGTGGTACTTTCCGGGGTCAGGAGCAACTCGCCGTCACGCAGGCGGGACAACAGGTTCTCGCCGACGTGGGTAACCGATTCGAGTTTGCTCAGTCCGAAGAACCCGCACGTGCCCTTGATCGTGTGGATGGTGCGAAACACGCTCGCGAGGCGGGCACGGTCCCGCGGGTCCTGTTCGAGGGTGACGAAGTCCCGGTCGAGACGGTCGAGGTTCTCCGCACTTTCCGCGAGAAAATCCTTGAGCGAGGGGTCGAGTTCGATCATGAGAGATCCCCGCGGGGCGCCGGATTCCGTTGGTGGCTCAACAATCGTGAGGCGCTAACGAAATCTTGCTCGCTTTTCCGCATTGTCGACGGGTTTGTCCGAATTACGTTCGGCGCACGAGTCTTGAGTTATGAGCGTCAACGTGTAGCAACTTTCCGCGCGAGCATTTCGCCTTTCGCGCGAACAACAGTAAGATATAAGTTGCAGAATCGTGAGTTGATCTCCGCAGCCGACGCGAGGAAGCGGGAGCGATATTTGCGAAGCGGGAACCGGAACACAACGACGCGAGGGCCGGCACGTCCAGCCGTGCCGGCCCTCGCGTCGCGGGTCGTTGAAGTGTCGGATCAGGCGCCGGCGCGGCGCACGTTCGGCAGGCGGTCGAGCGCCTTCACCAGCCGGAACAGGAAGCTCCCGTTGGGGCTCTCGAACTTCAGCCGGGTGGCGCACTCGTTCGCGGCGGAGAGCACCTCGACGTCGTTGCCGCGGGCGACCGTCGGCAGCGACATTTGCGCCGTAATTCCGCGCGCGTCGAGCCGGGCCACGATGTCGCCGGCCATCACGTTGGCCATCTCGCCGACGATGTCACCCATGTCGGCGCTGTCGAACGAGATCTCGAACCCGGCGAACGCCTTCGCGGCCATCACGGCGGTCTGCTGCGGCATCACGAGCGAGACCGACCACACCGGGTCGCCGAAGAACGAGATGACGCCCATAATCCCGGGGCCGCCGGACTCGACCGGCTTGTCGTCGCGCTCGCACGGTTGCAGGCCGCAGTACGAGCCGAAGAACTCGATCGCGGCGTCCCGCACGGCATCGCTCAGCACGGGCGGGAACCCGACCGCGGGCGCTTGTACGTTGGCTGCCATTCGAATGTGTCCTTAGGGGTGGGGGTGGGTTCAGCTGAACAGGTTGGAGAAGAAGCCGCCGCCGCTACCGGACTGCGCGGCCGGTTGCTTGCGCGCCTCCACCTTGTTGATGAGCTTCTGGAGCTTCACCTGCATGTCCTCGGGCGTGAACGGCTTGCAGATGTACGCGTCGGCCCCGGCCGTGTTGAGCGCCTCCTCGATCTTGCCCACGGCCCGCTCGCTGGTCACCATCACCATCGGGATCTCGAACGCGGCCCCGGTCGCCCGCGCCTTCTTGACGAACTCGACCCCGGTCATGTTCGGCATGTTCCAGTCGACGAAGCAGATGTCGATCGTCTTGGGGTCGAACTTGGCCAGGCCGTCGGCCCCGTCGGCGGCCTCGATGAACGTGAACGTCGCCAGGCGGGCCTTCTGAAGCGCCTGCATCACCATATTCCGCATCACGCGCGAGTCGTCGATCACCAGTGCGGTCATATCCATGGGCGTCTCCCGTCGGATTGAGGTTTTTCCGTGCCCGGTGTGGGACGGGTGATGTGGTTATCGTGACGAATTTGTCCGATTTGCCCAAAAAGCGAGAAGGTCCGGCGGGCGGACGCGCTCGCCGGACCTTCTCGCCGGGGGACGGACGGCTATTGCGGAGGGGCGGCGTCCCCGGAGTCGAGCAGCGCCCTGGCGGCTCCGGCCGCGGCCTCCGGTGTGTCGAAAACGCCCGCGGCCAGGTTCGTGGCGGCGGACTCGATCACCTGGGTTCGGACGTCCGGGGTCTGTCGGACCGCGGCCAGAAGCGCGGTCAGATCGCCCGACAGGGAGAACGATTCGGCGTCGCCGGCAGCACCGGTCGCGCCGTCGGCCGATTTCGCCGCCGCTCGCGGCGCGGACTCGACCGGTTTAGAAGCGATGGGAGCGGTTCCCGTGGGTTCGATTCTCATGGCCGTCACCGATTCGTGTGCGAGCGAGGAATGCTGACCCCCGCCGAAATTAATCATCGGTCGGGGCGCGGAAAAGTTGCGTAACTTCTTTGACTCGGCCAAGTCGGCCACCAGGGGGCCAATTCTAACCCATACTTGTCACGCCGAGTATCCCGATCCGACCAGGCCCCGGTGCCATGAGCTCCCCCATCGACGAACCGCCCCCACCGACCCCCGAACAACTCGCCGCCTGGGCCGAAGCCGAAGCGGAAGCCGAGCGGGCGCTCGCCGCAGCCGACGCGGAAGCCGCCGCGGCTGCGGCCGCTGCGGCCGCGGCCGCAGCCGCGGCGGCTTCCGCGCCTTCTGCGCCCCCGGTGCCGCGCGCCGGGCGATTCGGCCTGCTGAAGCGTGTCTGCGCGGCGCTGAGTGTCGGTCTGTTGTGTGCGGGGGGGCCGGTCGCCTCGGCGGTGTATTTCTGGACGAAACCCGAACCTACAGCCGCAGAACCCCCCGCGCCCGCCGAAGCCGCGGCCGTGTCGGAGCCGACCCACCCCGAGGCGATCGACGCGCTGATCCGCGCGGGGTCGTACGCCGAGGCGCTGGACGCGTGCCGGCGGCCCGGTCCGGAACTTCCCCCGCCGCAGCGCCGGGCGCGCGCCTACCGCGAGGCGCTCTGCCTGGAAGCGCTGGGGCGACTGAAGGAAGCCGACGAGACGTATCGGAAGGCGGAACCGGCCGACGGCGACCGGGCCGCGTGGGCGCGGGCGCGGCTCGGTCGGGTCCGCTGCGCGCTGGCGGCCGACGATCTGACGGGGGCGCAGAAGCTCCTGGACCGCGTCGCCCTGCGTTCCGGCCATCCCGACTGTACCGGAACGCGCGTCGTGGAGGAGTGTACGTTCCTGCGGGGCCGGCTCGCGGCGGCGCGGCTCGGCGCGGTCCGGGCGCTCGACCCGTTCGACCCGGAGGCGGTCGCGTGGCCGGGATTGGGGGGGGCGCTCGACCTGTACTTCGACTGGCTGACGCCCGACACCCTCCCCGCCACGAGTTCCGGCCTCCCCAGCGGGCCGAGCGTCTTCGACGTGCGCCGCGGGGCGAACGGCTTCGAGGTCCGCTCGCCGAGGCCGCCGGGCTGAAGTTCCAGGCGGACGCGGCCGCAACCGCAGCACTGGCGAAGGAGGTCGCCGCGCTGGACGTTCAGAGGATGCCGCTGGACGAGGTGCTCGTCGCGCTGCTCGGCACCTCGGGCGTCGGCTGGAAGCTCGACGCCGACGCGTTGGGCCTCGCGCCGGCGCCGGCGGTCCACACCCGCGACGCGGCCGAGACGGCGCTCCGGCGGGCGCTCGCGGCGGCGCCGGAACACCCGCGGGCGCAGGCGGTGCGGGTCTGGCTGGCCAACTTCGACTTCACGACCGGCCGGACGCGGGAGGCGGCGAAGGGGTACCAGCAACTGATCGACACCGCGCCGGAACTGCCGGAGGTGGTGTACGCGGTGTACAACATCGGCCTCTCGGAACTGCGCACCGGGGAGCTCCGGGCGGCGCGGAGCCGGTTCGTGGACCTGGTCGACCGCGCCCCGCGGTCGCGGTGGGCCGACTACGGGTGGTGGTGGGCGGGCCGGACGAACCTCGACACCGGCGACACGGCCGCGGCGCGGAAGGCGTTCCGGTCGGCGCTCTCCGGACGAACGCGCGAGGTCTCGTCGGCGGCCGCGATGGGCGTCTGCGTGTGCGAACTGCTCGACGGCACCGACGAACGGGCGCGGGCCGTCCTGGAGGACGCGCGGGTGGCGCCGCGCGAGGCGCACATGGCCCTGTGGGAAGCACTCGAAGATCTGCTCCGGTTCCGGACCACACCGACCGAGAGCCGTCGGGCCGTGCTGTTGAAGGCACTGCACGGCTCCGACGACGCCCGCGCGCTGGGGCCGGGCGGCGCGTACCTCGCCGGGCGCGTGTACCGCGACCTCGGGATGCCCGACAAGATGCTCGCGCTGTACGACAAGGCGACCGAGTCGACCCGCGGCCCGCTCGCGATGCGGATGACGTTCGACGCGGCGGCGTGGTGCGACCTGAGCGAGCGGGTCGGGCCGGCGCGCCAGCGGTACCTCGCGGTGGCCGCGACGGACCCGAAGGGGCTCGGCCCACAGGCCGAGCTGCGCCTGGCGGCGATGGCGCTCCGGGCCGGCGACCCGGACGAGTGCCTGCGCCGCTGTCGCGGGCTGGCCGCCCGGTCGGGCGTCGACCGGTCGGAGGTACTGGCGCTGATGGGCCGCGGGTACGAGGTGAAGCGGAACTACCGGCTCGCGGCGGAGTGCTTCGCGGGCCGCGTTCCGGCAGAGTGATACCGAATCTGTGTGGGTCCCTATCGCGGTAAGTAATCCGACGCGGGACGCTGAACGCGCCGGTCGCGTGCATCCGCAGCCTCGGGTAAGGGCATCACGCTCCACCGCGCCCGGCCGTTCCCGGCACCCGACGGGCGCCGACCGACCGCACCCCGTCGCCGCAGCCGGAGAGAAAAAGGCCCCCCACGACCCGTTCGCTTGCCGAGGCCGCTGGCGCGGCTGACGCGCCGGGGCCGGCCACTACCTGCGCCGATCTCCGCAACAGGTCCGTACAATTGGAACGGGCGGCTGCTTGCAGAACGCCCGTCGCGCCTTCGCCCACGGCCCCGGCTCTCGACCGAACGGAAGAAGCCGGGGCCTTGCTCGGTCCGAGCGATCAACCGACAACCGAAGGAGAACCGACATGCCGACCAGGAACGCCGAGGCCGTCTGGGAGGGCGATCTCAAGAGCGGCAAGGGAACCATGAAGCTGGGCAGTGGGGCGTACCAGGGGTCGTACTCGTTCCAGTCTCGGTTCGAGTCCGGCACGGGGACGAACCCGGAGGAGCTGATCGCGGCGGCGCACGCCGGGTGCTTCTCGATGGCCCTGTCGCACGCGCTGGCACAGGCCGGGCACCCGCCGAAGCGGGTCCACACGACCGCAAAGGTCCACCTGGAGAAGACCGCGGACGGGTTCGGCATCCCGAAGATCGACCTCGTGTGCGAGGCCGACGTGCCGGGCCTGGACGCGGCCGCGTTCAAGACCCAGGCCGAGCAGGCGAAGAAGAACTGCCCGGTGTCCAAGCTCCTGGCCGCGGCCGAGATCACCCTCGACGCCCGGTTGACGACCGGCTGATCGGCGCGGTCGAAGCCGGGGCGTTCCGGCCCCGTTCGTCCGCTCCCGCCCAACCGCGGCGGGAGCGGTTCTGGCCGTCCGCCGTCGTTCGCCCCGTAATCCCGTCAGCGGGCGGCCACCGGACGGCGCGCGAACAGAGCGATCATTTCACGGTTGAGCGCCGGGATGTCGTCCGGCTTGCGGCTGGTCACCAGGTTGCCGTCGACCACGACCTCTTCGTCCACCCACTGCGCCCCGGCGTTCCGGAGGTCGGTTTTCAGCGACGGCCAGGAGGTGATCCGCTTGCCCCGGGCGGCCCCGGCTTCGAGCACGGTCCACGGCCCGTGACAGATGGCCGCGACCGGCTTGCCGGCGTCGAAGAACGCCCGCACGAACGCGACCGCCCGTGGGATGATGCGCAGCGCGTCCGGGTTGATCGCACCGCCGGGCAGCAGAAGGGCGTCGAAATCGTCCGCCGAGGTGTCGTCGAGGGCCACATCGGCGGAAAACTGGCTCCCCCAGTCGGTCATGTCCCACGCCTTCACCTTGCTCCCCGTGGGCGACACGATCTTCGTCTCGGCCCCGGCCCCGTCCAGCGCGGCGCGGGGTTTCTCCAACTCGACCTGCTCGAACCCGTCGGTCACCAGGATCGCCACGCGCACTCCCTCAAGTTGCTTCTCGGCCATGTCCGCCTCCGGGTATGATGTGGGCGAAGGGAACGGCCGCAAATCGTGTACCCCGGGCCGATTGCGTGCCCCGGAGTCCGACTTTCCCGGCACAGACCGTGCGGCGCTCTGACCTGCTGGCCCAACGAGGCACGTTGCGCTCACCTCGGAGGAGTTGCGGCAGATGAACGCGCCGGGCGTTCCGGTCGTTCGAGTCGGGAACGACATGGTGGGGTTCGACCCGCCGCGGCTCGACGAGGTGCTCAAAGCGCACGGGGTTCCCGTCCGACACCCGTGTTCGTGAGGGTCCGACGGGGCGGTATTGAAGAGCACGCCCCGTCGCGCCGTGGTACAGTAATACGACTACCGTTCCCATCTCGGTGGAGCCCGGCCGTGCTCATTCCGAAGACCCATTGCCCCGGGTGCCGGATTCCGTTCTCGTCCACCCCGGGGTTCGCCGTCGGCCGAACGATCCGGTGCCCGAAGTGCGGCACGAGTTTCACGGTCACAGGACCCGCGCCCGCTCCGAAGCCCCCGCCCGTGCCCGTCCGGACCGCGGCACCCGCGCCGCCCCCTCTGCCCGCGCCCGTCAGGGCCGCGCCGCCCGCTCCGAAACCCCCGTCCGTCCGACCCACGCCGGTGGCCAAGAGCGGCCCAAAGCCGGTACAGACGCCCGCCCGCCGTACGGAGGACACGCGCCCACGGACGACTCCCAGAAGGGCGCTGCTCCCGGTCGCGCTCCTCGGTCTGCTGGTCGCGACGGGGGCCGGCGGCTACCTCCTCTACCAGATGAAACCGAAGGACGGGGCGGGCGCCGCCGCTCGGACCACTCCTTCTGCCCCCGCGGCCGATCCCACACCCGTCACGCCGACGGTCCCGGTCGCCCCGCCGGTCCGGAAAGGCGACGAGCCCCCGATGGGCTCAACGCCCCCGGAGCGCAAGTCACCCGATGTCAGCGCACCGCCCGTGCGCCCGGCACCGACACCGCCCGTGATACCGGCACCCGCGCCCGTGATACCGGCGCCGGCTCCGCCGCCGCGGCCGGTCCCGGTACCGCCTCCCGCACCGGCGGGGGCGATTCCCCGCCGTCTGCTGTTCGTCCACGCCAGCAAGTACCTGTACCTGAACCCGCTGACGCCCGCCCCGGACCGGCCCCGGACGGCCGCCCGGACCCTGGCGGAGCACTGGGACGTGCCCGCGGCGGGCGAGAACGATCAGTTGTTCGTCCTCTCCGACGCGCTGCCCCCGCCGGCCGGTCGTCACCTCGTCAAGAGCGTCGTGGAGACCACGTTCCGGCGGTTCTTCGAGACCAGTCGCGCACAGGACCGGATAGCGGTGTACTTCGGGGGGCACGTCCTCGAACTGGGCGAAAAGGCGTACCTCGCGCCCGTCGATGGCGACCCGGAGGACGTCACCACGCTCCTCCCTCTCGACGAGTTCTACACGGGGCTCGGGGCGTGCAAGGCGGCCCAGAAGGTGGTGGTGTGGGACGTGTGCCGGTACAACCCCCAGCGCGGCCGTCCGCGCCCGGGCAGCGAGCCCATGTCTGAGACCCTGTACGCGGCTCTGACCGCCCCCCCGCCCGGTATCGAGGTGATCGTCACCTGCCGGGCCGGGGAAAACGCCCTGGAGTTCTCCACCGCCCCGTCCGGGGCGCGGGGGACGTACTCCGGGAGCCTGTTCGTGGAGGCGGTCCGGTCGGCCGCCGGGGCGCGCCCCGCGGGTGCGAAGGGTCCGGCTCCGACCGACCCGATCCCGACCGCCGAACTGATCCCCGACCTGACCCGGCGCGTCACCGAACTGACGAAGCTCGCGCCGGCCGGCGGGGCGCCGGCGCAGACGATCGGGGCCGCGGGTCGCCCGCGGGACGAACCGGTCCGGTACGACCCGGCCGAGCCGGTCGCCGCGCGGTTCGAGTTGCCGAGCGCTCCCGACGGTGCGCCCGCCGACGAGATCCGCGCGCTGATCCGGGAGTTCGCCGTCCCGCCGATCCGGACCGACGCGGGGGGAACGGACCTCGCCGACGCCCCGTACCGGGCGGACGCCCTGAAGGACTACGCACCCGACGTCGCGGTCGAGGAGATCTTGAAGGACAAGGAGAAGTACCCGTTCCGGGTCGCGGTCGTTGAGGCGCTCGACGGGGTCCGGGGCCTGTGGAAGGCGCCGGGCGGCGCCGGGGGCCTGCGCGTGCGGGGCTCCTGTCCGGCCCCGGTGACCGAGGCCCTGAAGCGGCAGCTCAAGGGCGAGCAGGACGCGTGGGCCATCGGGATCGCCCGGTTGGAGGTGCTGAACCTCCGGCTCGACGAACTGGCCAAAGAGCGGGCCGCCCAGCCGCCGCGCTGGCAGGCCCACTACGACTACGCCCGCGCGGTCCTCAAGAGCCGTCTGGCGTACATGCAGGAGTACGACCTCGCCATCGGGAACGTCATCACCGAGACGCTGCCGGAGTTGGACGCGAAACTCGGCCACGACGCGTTCGCGCTCGTGCCGATCGAGACCGCGAAGATGAAGAGCAAGAAGGCCGTGAAGCAACTCGCGTCGGACGCGGCGGCGCTGTTCGCGCAACTGGCGGCCGAGCGGAAGGGGACGCCGTGGGCCGTGCAGGCGCGGCGGGACATGGCCGTCCCGCTGGGGCTGTCGTGGCAGCCCACGGCGACAAAGGGGCGGCCGGCTCCGTAGGGCGGGACGCGGCGGCGGTGGTCCGGTCACTCCGTGACCGGAGGTCTTCGGAACCCGGTCACGGAGTGATCGGACCACACCAGGCCGGTCGCAGCCCGTGGGGTGGTTGCAGCACCGGCAGATCGTGACTTCCCGGAAGTGGTATCACTTGACCCGAGCGCGTGCGGCCTTCGCCTCGACCGCGAGCGGCACACCGGGGGCTCGCGGCCCACACTTCCAGAAGCGCCTTCGCCTCGGGGGTGCCGATCCCCTCGACCACCTCGACGGCCCGGATCAGTCGTAACCGCTCCAGCGCCGGAGCGGCCGGGAGTTCCGACTGCTTGAGGCGTTCGGCCAGCCGGCCCCGGACTGCGGGCGATTCGCTGCGCGCCAGTTCCGCCTCCATCGCGACACGGGCCGATTCACCGTACCCGGAGAGGGCCTTTGTCGCCCGCTCTCGCGCGGCGAAGTTGTCGGAACCGAGGTCCGCGAACAACTTCTTCAGAGTTCCCGCGTCCGGGCCGATCGGCACGCGCTCCTTCAGGAAGGGGACCGCCTTCTCCGGGTTCGGCGCGGGGCGCCTGCATCGCGACAAACGCCTCGGACGCACTCGACGAGCCGAACCGGTCCCACAGCGCGTCCGCCCCGCGCGTCCCACGCGGGGGCTTCGTCGCGCCCCGCTTGCCGGTCAGAACCCAGAGATAAACGGGCGCCTCCGCGCTCGCGGCCGCGAGCACTAAGCCGTCAGCCGTAGTTCGTTGTCACCTTTGGCCCGTAGTGGCCGCCGGTACGTCTCGGAGCCATCCTCGACGGCCTTGCGGAGGTCGGCCCGGGTGGTGAAGCTGCGGGCCGGCCTCTCGTGGCGCTTGAGCTGCTTGAACAGCGGCGCGAAGCGGTTCCGCTCCGGGCGGTAGGGCGGCCGGTCGTACCCGTAGAGGCCGAGCTTCGCCGACCCGGGCCGAGCGGCCTTGACCACCTCGCGCGTGCGGATGCCGGCGTTGCCCGAAACTGCCACGCGCGGCACGTCGGCCGTCGGCGGACGGTTCCGCACGTACGCCGGCAGGTCGTCCCACGCCCGCGTCCGCTCGAGCGGCACCGCGTCCAAGCTCCGGATCGACGGCTCGTAAGCGGCCCGTGCGTTCCCCCGCCGCCCCTGCGGGTGCTCGTACCCGACCCGCTTGCGGTGCTTCGGCGGGCACCCCGAGTACCCGGTCGGCCGCGACGGGCGGAACCCGCTCTCATCCGGGTAGAACGGCCTCACCCGGCCCGCATCAACTTTCTTTTCCAGGGCGGCAAACCTCGCTGGTCGGCGACGAAAGGTACTCGAAAACAAGCACGTGGCCGGCCGTTCACACCCGCAATTGCCGGGCAATCGGAGCCCGACCAGTCAGGCTTGCCGCCCTGTTTTTTTCTGGGGCGGCAAGCCTGACCGGTGTGGGGCGAGCGGTGGTAGGATGATGTGCCGGCTCCGGAAGGGTCCCTCATGGCTCGTCGCGCCCGCCGTCCGACTCCGACCGCCGAGGCTACGCGGACCCCGGTTTCGGCCACCCGTCCGGCGTGCGGGGACCGGCTGTACTTCGATTGCTCCAACTTCCGCGCCCTCACGTCCCCGACCCCCGTTACCCGCTACACACTTCGCACCTCCCGGCACCGGCGCCGGCCCCGGGACCTGTTCCGCGTCCCGTTCCGGCGACGGCGCGGATGTGGCCGGGCGTGCGCGCGTCGTCCGGGTGGGTTCACCGGGCGGCGCGCGTCCGGGGTCAGGAGGGGACGAGCGGCGGGCCGCTCCGCCGCCAGTTGAGCGGGCCGTTGGGAGCGATGAACCGGCACCGCGCCAGGGCCGGGACGTGGGGCGGTGCGGTGGATCAGTTCGTGGCGGTGAGCCGGAGCTACCGGGGCGGCCTGTTCGCGAGCCACGAGGTAGAGGAACTGCCGCGCACCAACAACGACCGGCAGCGCGTTCGGGAGTCGCCGGTACCACGACGGTCCGGGCGGTCCATCGGTAGCCCACCTTCAGCGGGGCCAAGTAGAGGCCGATGTCCGGGCCGAGAGCGTCGGCCGACCGGCGAGCGGTCCGCTCCGGGCCGAGCCGTTCGGACCACCTGCCCGTTACGGTCGCCCGGCGGTCCTGGTCCGGGTCGGGGCCGGATGCCGCCGAACCCCTTGAGGGCCGAGCGGGTAGTGTGCGGATGACGGCCCAGGTGTTCAGCGATCGTGGACGGGGACCACCCGGCGGCCAACATCAGGACCATCTCCAGGCGGTCACGGGACACCACCGGCAGGAGTTCGGATCGTTACGAATCAGACGGGGAGGTGCGGAGCATGAAACATTCTGCGCAACCCCGGCGACGTGCTTGGGACTACTCGAAATGAACCGCGTCTCGCGCCTGTGATGCACTACTGCCGCGTGGCGCCCGGCGAATGGGATGCCGTGGGGCGGTGCCCGTACCTCACGCGCCTCAGCTTCCTCGACCTCGCGCCCCCCGTTCCGCCCCACGCACCGACTGGACGCTTCTCACGGCCGCCGACGCGCGAGCGCTGGTCGAATCCCCGTTCCTGTCGCGCGGCCTGAAACTCCACCTCGTCGGATGGATCGGCCCGGACGCCGCGCGGTTGCGGTTCGTGGAACTGAAGGCCGACGCTCAGCCGGTGTGACCGTGCCGTCACTTCTCCTCGTCCCGTAACCGCTCCAGTTCCTCCCGGACCGGCGCGAACTCCTTCACGCGGAGCCGCACGGCCTCCCAGGCCGGCTCCGCCAGCGCGCCGGCGTTGCGGAACCCCTTGGCGGCCGCCCGCTTCAACTGCGCGAACGCCTCCTGTGCGTACTCCGTCCTCAACTTCTCGTCGCTGGAGGGGACCGCGGCGCACCCGGCCAGCGCGCGGGCCGCCGCGAAGCGAACCTCGAACCGGTCCGGTGCCTCGTTCGCGATCTCCACCAGCCGCAGCGCGGCCACGTAGGCCCTCGTCGTGTCGCCCTTCCGCTGCGCCAGCTTGGCGATCGTCGGCAGCGCCAGCACCTGCACCGCGACCGGGTACTCCCGCACCGCCCGCGGGTTCGTGCTCGTCAGCCCCGCCTCGACCGCCTTCAGGTACTCCTGTTGAACCTTCGCCCGGTTCCATACCGGTTCCAGGAACGGGTCGCCGGGCTCGGCCACGGCCTCCGCGGCCTGTTTGTACAGGCCCTCCGCCTTGCGGAACTCCCACACGTCCGTGTTGATGTCGCCGCCGCGGATCGTCGCCAGCGCGACGCGCCGGCGGCCCGCCTTCGTCCGCGCGTCGACCCCCTTACAGATCGCCTTCCACTTCTCGACCGCGGTGCCGGCCGCGCCCCGGGCGCGCTCGTGGTGCCCCACCGACGCGTAGAAGTTCGCCAGCCGCTCCCACGCCGCGGCCTCGTCCTCCAGCGCCTGCGTGTCGTTCGCGTCCACCCTCGTCAGCCGCTCGCACAGCTCCTGCGAGTCCCGGCACGCGAGCAGCGCGCCGGTCAGGTGTCCCCCGGCCGACAGCACCTGACCCCACTTGCCGTACGCCAGCGCGAGGTCGCGCTGCGCCCGCGCGCTGGCCGGGTCGTCCCGCTCCAGCGCGACGAAGTGCTCCTTCGCCTCCGCCGCGAACGTCTCGGCCGCGCCGGGGCGCCCGAACCCGCAGTGCGCCTCGGCCAGTTTGTACAGGCCGACCGCCAGGTCGCGCCGCGCGTCGGCGGAGTGGTCGTCCTTCGTGTACACGGCGCGGCGGAGCTCCACGCTCTTTCGGAACGCGCCCACCGCCTCGCGCATGTCCCCGTTCGCCAGTTGCCCGTCGCCCAGGCGCTCTAGCGCGCGGGCCAGTTCGAGCTGTCCCCGCGCGCTGGCCCCGTCGTTGTCGCGCAGCGGGCGGAGGAGCCCCTCGCTCGACCTGTACTCCCTCAGCCCGTCGTCGGTGCGCCCGGCGGCGACCAGCGCGTCGCCGTACCGCTCGTGGGCCAGCGCCAGGTCGCGCTGCGCCCGGAGCGAGGCCGGGTCCGCGAGGCGCAGCTCGAGGGCGTCGTCCAGCCCGAGTTTCGTGTGCTTCAGCGCGTCCTCGATCTCGCCGAGGCGGACCTGCGCGTGCCCCAACAGCCCGTACAGGAAGGCGCGCTCGGCCTTCACGCCGGCGCTCGTCGGGTCCCGCGCCACCAGGGCGTTCAGCTCCTTCAGCCCGACGTCGAACTCGCGGGCGGCGGCGGTCACGTGCCCCCGCCCGAGGTGGACCTCGCCGAGTCGGGCGTGCGCGTCGGCCCGCTCGCGGGGAATGTCGGGGTGGTCGGGGAACGCCTCGTCCAGTTCGGCGCGCAGCGCGAGCGCGGCGGCGGCGGTCGCGAGGGCCTCTTCCGTGCCGACGCGCAAGGCCCGCACCGCCGGGTCGGCGCTCTTCTGGACCTGCTCCCGGCGGGTGCGGAGCTGGAGCCCGGCCATCTCGTCGAGCGTGGCCGCGTGGTCGCGGGCTTGCTCCACCTCTGCCTCGCTCGATT
>JAFKJJ010000268.1 GCA_017306025.1 Planctomycetota bacterium | reverse complement strand
CACGCCTCCGCGCGTTCTTTGTCCCTCGCATTCAGGACCCAGGCCCATGCGCTCGTTTCTCGAAGAGTTCAAGAAGTTCATCCTCCGCGGCAACGTGGTGGACCTCGCGGTCGGGGTCGTGATCGGCACCGCGTTCGGCAAGATCGTCGATTCGCTCGTCACGGCCATCTTCATGCCGGTCATCGGCGTGCTGACCGGCGGCCTCGACGTGTCGAGCATGAGGCTCCACCTGCACGGCGACGCCTACCTCGCGTGGGGCACCTTCCTCCAGTCCGTCATCAACTTCGTCATCATCGGGTTCTGCATGTTCCTCGTGGTAAAAGGGATCAACACGCTGCACAGGTACGTACTGAAGGACGACGCGGCGCAGGTGGTCGAACCGACGCCCACGGAGAAGCTCCTCACCGAGATCCGCGATTTGTTGAAGCAGAACGCCGGTGCGACCGGCGCCCCCGCGCCGCCCGGCCCGCCCCCGCCCGCGTGATCGGACACAACTCGGCACCGGCGGTCGTGTTGCGCGTGGTACAATGAACCTACCGTCTGAACACCAACCCGCGGCCGCCGATGGAACTGAGCCATCTCGCGTTCAACATCCAGGCGCTGTCGATCCCGCCGGTGGCGCTCCTGCTCTGGCAGCTCGCGCGCGCCGTCTCCGGGCGCTACTTGGTGTTCTGGACCGTCGGGTGGGTCGCGCTGGCCGGGGCCTTGCTCGCGCTCCGCGTCGCCATTTCGGTCGCCGCTGCCGAACACCCCGGCGCGGTGCGGGCCGCGTTCTCCGCGTACTGTTGCCTCGAATACGTGTTCGGGTTCCTGCTGTGGGCCGGGTGCCGCAACCTGACGACCGGCGCTCCGCTCCGGCGCGACGCGTGGGTGCTCGTCCCGCCGCTGGTCTTCGGCGCGGTCGCGCCGTGGGCGTTCACCACCACCGATCGCGCCTACGTCTACCACGCGCCGATCTTCGGCGCGTTCTTCCTGCTGGCCCTGACGGCCACCCGCGGCTACCGGACCGACGCGGCCCACCGGCCGCTCGGGATTTATGTCGTCCGCGGGTGCCTGCTCGTGCTCGGGCTCTTGTTCATGCACTACGGGCCGGTCACGTACTGGGCGGTGTGGTCCAACGGCGGCGCGCCGTTGGAGTACATGCTGCTCAGCCCGATGTACGACGCGCTGGCGGAGGTCGGACTGGCGTTCGGGATGGCGATGGTGGCGATCGAGCGGGTGCGGGACTCGCTGGAGGCGAAGAACCGCGAACTGGCGCTGGCGTCGGAGCAGTTGGCGGTCGCGGCGCGCACGGACGCACTGACCGGGCTACTCAACCGGCGCGCGCTGGACGCGCTGCTGAAGGAGTGGGCCGGGGCGCCGTTCGCCGGGACCGTCGCGGTGATCGACCTGAACTCGCTCAAGCACCTGAACGACCTGCACGGACACGCGGCCGGCGACGCGGCGATTCAACTGGTCGCCCGCGCGCTGAAGGGGCTGTTCCGCATCACCGACCCGGTGTTCCGCACCGGCGGCGACGAGTTCCTGGTGGTGCTCGTGGGCGGCCGCGCGGTCGAGATGAGCGGCCGCATGGAGGCGCTCGACCGCGCGCTGAAGGCGCAGCGGCTGCCGGACGTGCCGGCGGCGGTCGACCTCGTCGTGGCGTGGGGGCTGGCCGATTTCGCGACCGGGGCGGGCATCCCGGCGGCGATCGAACAGGCCGACAAGGCGATGTACGCGTGCAAGACCGGCCGCAAGATCGCGGGCTGAGTCCCTCAGCGCCGCGGGGACGGGCGATCGCCGTCGCGGTCCGGGTCGCGTCCCTTCTTGTCGTTGGTGCCCTTCAACCGGGGCAGGTTCCAGCCGGTGCCGCCGACGGTCGCGTGAAGGGCGATTTCGTTCCGCTCGGGGCGCACCGTCGCGCGCAACTGCGACGTCGCCGGGTCGGCGTAGCGTCCGAAAAGACGGTCGTGGGTCGTCACCTCGCTGCACTCGCACGCGACCCCGGTTGCGAATTGCGGGTCGTGCGGCCAGTAGAGCGTGATGACGTACTCGCCTTCTGGGGCGCCATCGTCTTGGGAGTAGGTCGTCAGCCGGAACGTGCCGTCCGCGCGGGTGATGCCGACCGGGCAGTGGCCGCCGGCCCGATCCTTGTCCGCGGCGCGAAATGCGAGGGCGGCGTCCCCGGCGGGACGACCGAGAACGAGCAGTTTTCCTTCCACCGGGTACACCTTCACCCGGTTGTCGCTTTTTTCTTGCGGTGCACAACCCGCCAGCAGAGACAACAGGACGAACACGGAAATGCGGCGCACGGCGGCTCTCCACGTCGGTCGCGGTCAGTCGAGCTTGAACGGTTCGAGTGCGTTGTCGCCGTCCTCGATTGTGACCTTGAACGAACTCCTGGCCGGGTCGGCGTACTTGCCCTTCCAGACGTCCACCTCGACGTCCTGCCCGTTCTTGTCCGTCCCCCCTCGCAGCAGCTCGAACGTCACCGCGTAGCCGCCCGGCGGCGCCCCGGTTCCGGCGGCCGCGGTGTTCAGGGTGAAGCGGCCTTCCTTGTTGGTCTCCCCGTTCGGGGTGAACTTGACCGCCCCCATGTCGAACTGCGGGTGGAACGTCACCTTGACCCCGGCGGCGGGCTTACCTTTGACCAGCACGGTGCCGGACACCGGGGCGGTCTTGGGGGCCGAGATGCCCCCCGAACCGCCGCACCCGACCGCGGCCGCGCAGACCAGCACGACGAACGCGCGGCGGCTAGTAGTCACCGATCACCTCCCCGCCGTTGCGGCTCCCGAGCGCCCGGTAGGTGGTCATGTCGATGGAATCGCGGATGAACTTCACCGAGCCGTCGGCGAAGACGAAGTTGCACCCGCCGGCGTGCGTACTGCGGAACGCGTAAAGCGGTCCGTTGGCGAGGACGTTGTTCAGCGCGGCCGGGTCGGTGGTGCCGTTGCTGTAGTACGGGCCGGAGATCGTGTTCATCTTAACGGTGGTGCGTCCCTCGCTGTAGTAGTTGCCGCCGCTGCTCCCCCAGGCGACCGGGCCGCCCGATTCGACCGCCGGGCTGACTCCCCCCACCGAGTTCACCGTCGTCGAGGTGTACCCCTTGAGGATGTTGTGCATGTCTCCGGCGGCGAGCGTGTTGGACAGCCCGTCGGTGACGCTGGCGAAGTTGATCCGGCACATGGTCTCGGGCGCCCACGCGCCGGTATCACCGGCGGCGCGTTTGGCCGCCAGATCGGCCGCCATCGCTTGCGCGGCGGCGTAATCCAAGCCGGCGTCCATCTTCGAGATGAATAACCCGTCGGAGGGCGTGGCCCCGTACGCCTGCCCCGTCTTGCCGACGTCGCCCGACTGCATGGGGGCGCGGTAGACGCTGTAGCCGCGGCTCCACCCGTAACTCGCGTAGTCGGCGTACACCGGGTTGACCGGGACCGGCGCCGACGGGCAGGTGAAGACGGGCAAGGGGCCGGTTTGGGACGTGAGCTGGTAGTTGGTCAGGCCGCCGGTGATCCCGGGGGCGCCGGTGGAATTACAGGCGAGGTTCTGGTTGAACTGCTTTTGCAGGTTGCCCTGCTCGACGTACGGTAGCAGTTCGAAGGCCACCGGGATGTGGCGAAAGCGGTACCAGATGTTCTGCATGCCCGGGTTGGTGTCATCGACGCCGCCGCCGCAAAAGCTCATGTTCGGTAACGTCTGCGTACTGTCGTGGAACCCGTGGATGGCGATGCCGATCTGTTTGAGGTTGTTCTGGCACTTCATGCGGGCTGCGGCCTCGCGCACCTTCTGGACGGCGGGCAGAAGGAGACCGATCAGCACCGCGATGATTGCAATCACCACCAGCAACTCGATGAGCGTAAAACCGACCTTCTTCGCGCGCATGGGCAGGGCTCCGGGAGAATGACGGGTCGCAGCGTGCGGGAGGGAGCGAGAGCCGCGCGCCGGTGCGGGGCCGGCGCGGCGGCGGAAGGGTCACTTCTTGGGCCTGGTGTAGCTCAGTGCGATCAGCGCGAAGGCGGTGTCGAGGTTCGGGTCGCTCTCCAGCCACTGGGCGAAATCGTTACCCCAGCTCCCGTCCTTCTTCTGGCGCAACGTCAGCGCGCGGGTGATCTCGGCGCGCCAGTCGTGCTTCTTGCCGCTGGCGTCGGTGACCTCGTCGACGCCGAGCGTGTGGAGGCACTTGGCCATCGAGACGAGGTAGTAGTAGTACCCCTGTCCGCCGGCCCCCTCCTGGCGGCCGGGGTTGACGTCCACCGAATAGTTCTTGCCCACCCACTCCAGCGCCTTCTTGTACCGCGGGTCGTCCTTGCTCACCCCGCAGATGGCGAGGCTCTTGAGGCCGGCGAACGTCATGCTCCCGTAGCCGGGCTTGGGCGCGTCCGCCGCTCCGCCGAACCCCGCCCCGTTGACGTAGACGAAGCTCCCGTCGTTGATCTTGTCGGCCCACGGCAGTTTGTTGTGCTCGCCGCCGAGGTTCTGGCACCGGCTGACGAAGATCAGCGTCTTCTTGTACACGTCGTCGGTCCGGGGCACGCCGGCCGCGACCAGCGCGTCGAGGACGAAGTGCGTGTTCGACATGTCGCCGCGGGAGCCCGGCCCGTACCCGAACCCGCCGTAGTTCGGGTCGTCCTCCTTCTTGCCGTCGGCGGCCCCGGTCTGGCCCTTCTTGAGGTACGCCACCGCCCGGTCGACCGGCGCGTCGTACTTCTTCAGTCCCGACGCCTTGAACGCCTGAAGGTTCACGCTGGTCACGTAGAACTTGTGGCGCAGGTTCTCGCCGGCCGCGAGGCTCCCCTCCTTGTCGTCCACGAGCGTCTCGACGAACCTTAGCCCCTTGGCGGCCATCGGGTCGTCGGCCTTCACCTTGCCGCTCTTGAGCAACCCGGTCACCACGACCGCGGTAATGCCCGGGTGGCTCGCCTTGCTCCACGTGCCGTCTTCGGCCTGAGTGGCCTTCAGGTAGGCGACCGCCGCGTCGGTCACCTCGTCCCAGCTCTTCTGCTTGAAGCCCTTGCCCTTTTCCTTCTCCTTGGGGTCCTTCTTCTCCTGCGCGCCACCGACGGTGACGGCCGACAGACTCAACGCCATCATCACGGCCGCGACCGCGGCCCGACGCCCGAACTTCATCGGGGTAACTCCTGGTGGAAAAATCATCAGCGTGTTCAACGTCTCGCCAAGCACGAGCCGTGCCGCGGCCCGCGCTTTCGGACGATCTGGAGATGGTGGGCGCGACGTGGCCAGAGAAGGGCATACGGTGACCGCGCCGCGGAAACGGAGCGCGCCCCGGACGGCTCGTTCCGTTCGGGGAGCGAGATGGGTGCGGGTGAGGAGCGGGCTACTTGGCGGGCTGTTCGCGGAGGATCGTTTCGCCGCCACAGCACTTGCACGGTCCCGGTTCGGTCGCTTCCAGCTGGCAGTTCTCGCACCAGTAGTCCACGTCGAACACCTTCCCGCCCTTGACCGTTTGAACCTTCTCGACGTGCAAGACGCGGGTGCCGGGCAGCACCTTCGCGGTGAGCCGGATGTCGCGGTTGTGGAGCTGTTTGTCGAGGAAAAGCAGGCGCGTCTTCTCGTCCTTGACCATCGTGAAGACGGTGCCGTCGGCGGTGACGAGCGCCACGCCGGCGGTGTCCGTGTCGGGCTTCGCACCGAGCTTCTTGAGGGCCTCGGCGAGCGGGACCACCTTCCCGTCGAACGTGTCGGCCTTCGCGGCGGGCGCGGGTGCCGGCGGGGGCGTCGCGGGCGGGGAGGCACTCGCGGAGAAACTGCCCACCAGTGCCGCAAGGGCGAGCAACGCGCGAGCCATCAGACCACCTCGATCAGCGGTTGTGTAAGATTGAAAAGATTCCGACACGAAGCATCTAACGATCCGGAACGGTTTAGCTCATTCATTTTTCACACCGCTTGGCCATTGCGTGACCACACCTGGCATCCGTCGTGTCACTTCGTCGCGGTAACGGGGCGGTAACAGGTGGTCGAAAGGCGTGTCCCGCGGTCGACCGGAGGCCGGTATATTGCCGTCGCCCCGATCCATCCCGCAAGGGCCTACTACCATGCGCACGTTCCGCGTTCTCGCACTCACCCTGGCCACCATGTTACCCGCGTCACCTGTTACCGCCGCCGAGACGCCGGTGAAGAGCAAGATCGTCGGCGTCGACCTGTTCAAGAACGGTCTGGCGATCGTCAAGCGCGAGGCCACGCTCGGCGAGCCGGGCACCTACGCCATCGACGACGTCCCGGCGCCGATCCACGGCACGTTCTGGATCGACAGCACCGGCACCGTGGACGTGGTGGTGAAGATGCGCGACGTCGAGGTGCCCGTTTCGGAGGCCGTGCCGGGCAACCTGCAGGACGACCTCGCGGGCAAGAAGGTGACCGTTTATTTCAAGGGCGACCGGCGCGCCCCGGTGTCGGGCACCGTGCTCAAGATGAAGCCGGCCAAGCCGGAGGAACAGGCGCCGGGGCGGTTCCTCGTGCTCCAGACCGCGAAGGCACGCGTGTACGTCGAGCCGAGCGAGGTCGCGGCCGTCGAGTCCGAGGACGCGGGCGGCAAGGTAACCCGGCGCCGGCCGCAGATGCTCTTGACCCTGCACGAGGGGAAGGGGGCCGAGAACAAGGGCGAAACGAAGGTGACGATCCGCTACATCGCCAACGGGCTGTCGTGGGCGCCGAGCTACCGGCTGGACATCTCCGACCCCAAGACGCTCCTGCTCGAACAGCACGCGGTGGTCCGCAACGAACTCGAAAACTTCGACGGGGCCGAGGTGCGGCTCATCTCCGGCTACCCGAGCGTCGAGTACGCGCACGTCCGCTCGCCTCTGGCCCCGCGCACGAACTGGCTGACGTTCTTCGCCGAACTCGCCGGCCGTCGGCAGCGCGAGATCGACGCGCTGGGCAACACGGTGGTGGGTCAGCAGGTGGTGTCGTTCAACTTCCGCGGCGCACACGGGCTGTCGCTGGGTGCGACGCCGACGGGCGAGGGCGTAGACCTGCACTACCAGTCGATCGGAAAGCGCACGCTGGCGGACGGCGACACGCTGGCGCTGACCGTGGCGAAGGGGAAGGCCGGGTACGAGCGGATCGTGGAGTGGCTGGTGCCGGACACGCGCAACGCCTACGGTCAGATCGAGCGGCACGACGCGGGGGACGACGTGTGGGACGCGCTGCGGTTCAAGAACCCGCTGCCGTTCCCGATGACGACCGGCCCGGCCGCCGTGGTCGCCAACGGCCAGTTCAACGGCCAGCGGACGAGCTACTGGGTGAACGCGGGCGAGGAGACCGTGTTGCACGTGGAAAAGGCCCTGAGCGTGCGGACGCGCGCGACGGAGAACGAGCAGTTGCCGAAGGACGGCAGCGCGCGGGACCTGATCTGGCTCGGCGGCCGGCAGTACCGCAAGACGACGGTGGAGGGCGAACTGGCGGTGAGCAACCACCGCAAGGAGACAATTTCGTTGGTGATCCGCCGAAGGTTCTCGGGCGAACTGGTGTCCGCGGACGGCGAACCGAAGCGCCAGCTTCGCGAGGAGGGCGTGTACTCGGTGAACAAGCGGCAAGAGTTGCTGTGGAACCTGGGGCTGAAAGGCGGCGAGGAGAAGAAGCTGAAGTACACCTATACGGTGCTCGTGCCGCACTGATTTTGGTGTTTACGTTGTCTCGAGCCCGGTCGGGGACGGGAGCCTCTCGCACGGGTTCCGTGGCCCGCTACGCTCGCGAATCAGCGGAGCCCCGATTCGCGGGCGTAGCGGCCGAGCTTCCACTTCCGGCGGTCCTCGTCGGTCAGTTCCACGCGCACCGGGTCGGCGCGGCTCTGCACCCCGTCGTAGTCGTACACCGCCTCCACCGTGTACGTCCCGACCGTGACTTCGGCGACCGGGACCGTGTTGAGCAGGTTCACGGTGAGGGTCAGCTTGTTGGCCGCGTCGATCTGACGGGTGCGCGCCCCGCCGGCGTGAACCGGGAACCGCCCGTACCAAGCGTCGGTCACCGCCCCGAGCGGGTCGGTGACGATGAGACGCAGATACTGGAGGTCGTTCGCGTCGATCGTGATGAGGAGCGCGCGGGTCGCGTAGTTCGCCAGTTCCAATTTCCCGGTGCGCGGGTCGCTACCGGACCCCTTCCGGAGTGCGCACCACACGAACGGGGACCGGTTGATGGTGCAGAGCCATCGCGGCTCGGCCCGGCGCCCCAGCTCCGCGAGCCGATTCGTCATCGTCTGACGGTCGCCGTCGGACAGGTCGTCGGTCTTCAGCCGCACTTCGAGGCGGAGGAACTCCGCGAGCGGGTCGCCCTGTTCGTCGAGCCAGTCCGCGTACACCAATCGCGTCACGTTGTCGTTCGGGCTTTTTTCGAGTGCAGCCAAGAACTCTTCGTGCATGTCGCGTTCTCCCGACAACCCTGCCGGACGTCGCAATCCGAATTATCGCACGAAGCGGCGATTGCGGCAAACTGCTGCGAACCGGCGGTCCGGTCGTGCGGGCAATGACGCCTCCCCAATCTGCCTAGTTTTCGCCGTTTACCTTTGACGGGATTTTTCTCCAGGTCTACCATCGTCAAGACGGAGGGGAACAACCTCCTTCGCGCCCGTCCCGTTGAGGTTGCAACTTATGTACAGCATCGTGATGCTCGCCGCGATGTCGGCCGGTGCCGACGTCACCCCGCCGCCCGCTCCCGCCCCCCACGTGGTCGCCGCCCCCGTTGTCGCCGGCTGCTGTGGCGGGGTCATCGTGTCCGGTTGTTACGGGTGCTCCGGCTCCTGCTACGGCTGTTACGGTTCGTGCTACGGCTCGTGCCACGGCGGGATCTTCCACCGCGGCGGGTTCCTGGGCCACAAGCACTCCTGCCACGGCTGCTGCGGCGGCTACTCCTGCTCCGGGTACAACTGCTTCGCCTCCGGCTGGTCGTGCTCCGGCTGCACGGGTTGTAGCGGTTTCGCCGGCTACGTCGGCGCGTGCCACGGGTGCTACGGGATCAGCTACGGGTCGAGCTGGGGGCCGCCGGTCGGGATGCTGCCGTACACGCTGCACGGGTACAACTCCGGCGTGGCGCCGGTGTACGGCCCGAGTTTCCCGGTCGTGCTCGGCAACCTGACCGACCCGAAGGCCGTCTACGGCAACGTGTACCACCCGAACCAGCCGCCGGTGATGACCGTCCCGGTCGAACCGATGAAGAAGCCGGCCGGGTCCGATGACAAGCCGATGGGGGCGAACCTGAAGTTCACGGTCCCGGCCGACACCAAGCTGTACGTGGACGGCAAGCTGGCCCCCGGCAGCGGCACGGAGCGCGTGTTCTACACCCCGCCGCTGGAAGCGGGCAAGAAGTTCTTCTACGAGGTGAAGGCCGAACTCGTGGTGGACGGCAAGACGGTCGCCGACGAGAAGAAGGTGATCGTCGAGGCCGGCGCGAACATCACCGAGTCGTTCGCGAAGCTGACCGCGGCCGTCGAGAAGGCCAACAGCGTCGCCGGCAAGTGACGGCCGGGCAAAAGAGGAACTAACCACAGAGGCACAGAGACACAGAGAAGACGACTGAGAGAAAGTTCTTTAGAGCATTCTCTTTCCGTCTTCTCTGCGCCTCTGTGTCTCTGTGGTTAGTCGCTTTTTACTTCTTCTCCATCAGGCTCTTGCTCTCGACGGTCGGGCACCAGTACTTCTCGATGTGCTCAATAATGAGTTGCGTGCCCTTCTCGTGTGTCACCATCGGCTTCATCTTCGGGTTGTACATCGCGTCGGTCAGGTCGCGGACCAGGAACGTCCGCACGTCCCACTTCACCATCTGCTTGATCGCGAACGAGCGGTTCAGGACGCACATGTTGGTGTGAACGCCCATCACGAACAGCGTGTCGATGCCTTTCTCCTTCATGATGCCGTACACCTCGCCGCCGCTGTCGGTGACGAAGT
>JAFKJJ010000180.1 GCA_017306025.1 Planctomycetota bacterium | reverse complement strand
TACGGCATTCAGACCGCCAGCCCCTCGTTCAGCTTGGCGAGGGCCTCGTTCTCGATCTGCCGGACCCGCTCGCGGGTCAGCCCCAGGCGCTCGCCGATCTCCTTGAGGGTCTTCGGCTCCTCGTCGTTGAGCCCGAACCGCATCCGCAGGACGGTCGCCTCGCGCGGGTCCATCTTCTCCAGAAGCTGAAGGACCTGTTTGAGGTCGTCGGTCTCGCCCAGTTCGGCGTCGGGCGTCCGGACGCGGTCGTCCGACAGCATCTCCTCGATGCTCCAGCCGGCGTCGCCCTGGTCCGCCTGAGACCCGGCGTTGGCGACGCGGATCGCCTTCTTGATGATGCTCAGCTTCTTCCGCGACAGCCCCAGGAACTTCGCGATCTCGTCGTGCGTCGGGGTGCGGCCGAGTTCGTCGGTCAGCTGGTTGGTCGCGCGCCGCCACTTGGTGAGCAGTTCGGCCATGTAGGCCGGGATGCGGATCGTCTTGGCGGTGTTGATGATCGCCCGCTTGATGCTCTGCTTGATCCAGTAGCTCGCGTAGGTCGAGAACCGCGTGTTCATCGTCGGGTCGAACCCCTCGACGGCGCGGAGCAGCCCCATATTGCCCTCGGACACGAGGTCGTCCAGCGGGAGGCCCTTGCCGGAGTACCCGCGGGCGATGTTGACCACCAGCCGCAGGTTGGCCCGGACCATTCGGTCGCGGGCCTCCACGTCGCCGGACAGGACCCGCGAGGCGAGCTCGCGCTCCTCGCCGGCGCTGAGCAGTGGCGTGCGGTCGATGTCGCCGAGGTAGGAACTGAACGGTGCCCGACTGGATGTGGTACTCACGGCGTCTCTCGGTGTGTGGTTCAGGGTTCGGTTCAGGCGGGCACCTTCGGTCAAATCGCAAAAATCCGCAGAACCGGTACTACCCGCGCTAACAGCCCGATCGTTCTGTTCGCAGAAGTTGGCACCGCGGTTGCAGAACGTTGACCGCCGGCCCGTTAATTCGCTCAGCCGGCAGCTTTGGAGACACACCATGAGCAAAAAACATCACGGCGGACCGGCCCCGGTTCCGCCCGGAAATCGGTCGACCGCCGGCCCGGCACACGCGCCGGGCGCCGACGAGGCACAAGAACCGGCCAACTCGGACCAGAACGGCGGCGCGCCGTTCCAGGACCAAGATGAGAAACGTCGGCTCGGCGATTTCGAGACCGCGGGCGAGCACTCGCGGCAACAGCCGAGCCGCCTGAACGACGGCGAGACGCACAGCCAGTAACGCCATCACGGCAATTCGTATGCTTCCTGTAGGTCGCGGCCGGGGGTTCGTTCCTTGCGCTCGGCCGCGACCTACAGGAAGACGCGAATGTCGTTGCTGCTGAGCGCGCAGGACGTATCGAAGGGCTACGGCGGGCGGCGGCCGCTGTTCACCGGGCTGTCGCTCGAAGTCCGGGCCGGTGAGAAGATCGGGCTGATCGGCCCCAACGGGGCGGGCAAGTCCACGCTGCTCAAGATCCTCGCCGGGATCGAAGCACCCGACGAGGGCACCCGCTCGGCGCGCCGCGGGGCGCGCGTCGGCTACCTCCCGCAAGACGACGTCTTTCCGCCGGGATTAACCGCACGCGAAGTGCTTCTCGACGCACTGGCCGACGACCACCTCGAAGAACACGAGCGCGAAACGCGAACCGCGATCGTACTGACGCAGGTCGGGTTCGAGAACCACGACCAGCCGGCCGACGCGCTCTCGGGCGGCTGGCGGAAGCGGCTCGCGGTCGCGCGCGAACTCGCCAAGGAACCCGACCTGCTGCTCCTCGACGAGCCCACCAACCACCTCGACCTGCCCGGCGTCGTGTGGCTCGAAAAGCTGCTCCGCGGCGCGCCGTTCGGCTATCTGGTCGCGACCCACGACCGCGCGTTGCGCGTTCCGCGCCGCGGGCGGGTTCGACGCGTTCGCCGAGAAGCGGGTCGCGTTCCTCGAAGCCAAGGAGAAGCAGCGCGACGCGGTGGCGAACCAGGTGCGCAAAGAGACGGAATGGCTGTCGCGCAAGGAGTCGGCGCAGCGGCGGAAGTCGCGGTCGCGGATCGGCGAGGCGGCCGCGCGGCGCGAGGAACTGTCCGACCTGAACTACCGCACCGCGGCCGCGGGACAGGCCGGGATCGACTTCGCCGCAACGGGACGACAGACGAAGAAGCTCCTCACCGCTACCGGTCTGTCCAAGTCGCTCGGCGGGCGGAAGCTGTTCGCGAGCTTCGACCTGACGCTCAGCCCGGGGATGAAGGTCGGGCTGCTCGGCCCCAACGGCAGCGGCAAGAGCACGCTGCTGAAGGCGCTGGCGGGCGAGGTCGAACCGGACGCCGGCACGGTGGCCCGCGCCGACGGGCTCCGGGTCGTGATGTTCGAGCAGGGGCGGGCGTCGCTGGATCTGTCGGTGCCGCTCCGGCAGGCACTCTGCCCGAACGGCGACACCGTGACGTACGCCGGGCGCCAGTTGCACGTCGCGGCGTGGGCGCAGCGGTTCCTGTTTCACCCGGAACAACTCGACGTCGAGGTGAGCGCGCTGTCCGGCGGCGAGCGCGCCCGCGTCCGCATCGCGCAACTCATGCTGAAGCCGGCCGACCTGCTCCTGCTCGACGAACCGACGAACGACCTCGACATCCCGTCGCTGGAGGCGCTGGAGGACAGTCTGGACGAGTTCCCCGGCGCGGTGGTGCTGGTCACACACGACCGCGACCTGATGGACCGGCTGTGTACGGAGGTGATCGGGCTCGACGGCCGCGGCGGGTCGGCGAAATACGGCAGCGTGGGCCAGTGGCTCGCGGCGTACGATCGCGCCGCCGCGGAGGCGTCCCGGCCCGCGGCGCCAGCGCCCGCGAAGTCGGCGCCGGCGTCCGCGCCGAAGCCGAAGAGGCTGAGCTTCCACGAGCAGAAGGAGTTCGACGGGATCGAGGCCGCGATCATGTCGGCGGAGGAGACGGTTGCGGCGCGCGAGGCGGACGTGGCGGCGGCCTCGACCGGGGGCAATCACGTCGCGCTCACGGCCGCGTGCAAGGCGCTGGAAGAGGCCCAGGGGGCGGTGGAGAAGCTGTACGCCCGCTGGCAGGAGTTGGAGGCCAAGCGGAGCGGCACGGGGTGAAGTTTCGGGGAAAGGGTAAGGCGGGTAGGGGGCGAAAGGGTTGCGGGTTCTGACGGCATCGGGTCGCCCGCGCGAAATTGGCGGTGCGACCGCGGGGCCGAGTGGCACGCGGGGTGCGTTACCTCACTTCACCGGGCGAAACCAAGTAAAAACGCCCACCCCGCCGACCCGCGAGGACCGCGATGATCCCCACCGCACATTCCGATCACGTTCAACACGCCCACGCGGACGACGTCA
>JAFKJJ010000179.1:600-2057 GCA_017306025.1 Planctomycetota bacterium | reverse complement strand
ATCGTCGACCGGACGAACGCGTTCCGCAAAGGGGAGGGCCGCGCGCCGGTCGCGACGAACGCCGACCTGGCCGCGGCCGCGAGGTACTTCGCCGACTACATGGCGGCGAACGACGAGTACGGGCACACCGCCGACGGCAAGGGGCCGGGCGACCGGGCGAAGGCGCACGGGTACGAGTACTGCATCGTGCTGGAGAACATCGCCTACGCGTTCGACTCCCGCGGGTTCGATACCGGGCCGCTGGCGGACGAGTTCTTTAACGGCTGGAAGGCGTCGCCGGGCCACCGCAAGAACATGCTCGACCCGGACGTGACCGAGACCGCCGTCGCGGTCGCGCGGAGCGCGAAGACCGGGTACTACTACGCGGTCCAGATGTTCGGCCGGCCGCGGTCGCTGGCGATCGAGTTCAAGATCGAGAACCGGTCCGGCGAACCGGTCCGCTACGCGGTCGGCGGCCGGACGTTCGAGCTGCCGCCGCGCGTGACCCGCACGCACACCCGGTGCCGCCCGGCCGAGGTGACGTTCCGCTGGCCGGGGAAGGAGGCCGGGACCGCGGTGAAGCCGGCGAACGGGGACCGGTTCGCCGTCACCAAAGACGGCGCCGCGTTCGCGGTGAAGAAGGAATAGCCGCGGTCCGATCGGCACCTCTCGGGCGATGTCCTCGCCGTAACGACCGAACCGGCTCATACCAGGTCCGCGTGAAGAGCGTCGGTCGCGAGTGGCGGCCTTTGTCGTGGGTCCGGCCGCCGCGCCTGCCAAGCGAAGGCACGCGCGGCGGCCGAACCCACGACCAATACACGCTCGGACCGCGATGGGTACTCTTCACCCGGATCTGGTATCAAACCACGTCGTGCGAATCCGTAACCGTCATGGGTGCGGCGGCCGTCGTGCCCTCACCCCTTGCGGTGCGGTGTAGATACCCCTTGCGGGAGAGGGTGGTTTCCGGCCACTGGGCGGCGGGAAACCGGATGAGGGTGAACCGTTGCCTCGTTCCGTGCCGCGGTTCATCCCGCTTCGGACCGGCTCCGCGCGTCGTATCGGTGGTTCCCCCTCATCCAGTGTGGTCGCGCACGCGACCACGTCCCCTCCCCCTTATGGGGGAGGGCCGAGGGCGGCGCGACGGTCACGAACGCGCCCGACCCGGTATCACCACGCGGACGTTCTCGACGGCGGACGCGCACGCGCGGTGCGCGGGGTTGGGAACCGTCGTGCATGTCGGTGCCGGTGGGGAGGGGCGCCGCGTCGGAATTTAGGGCGAGAACACCGAATCGCGCGCCGCGGCGCGGACATTGCGAGCGGGGTTCCCGGCGGGCACGGCGCTCGCGGCACGAGGAACCGATCATGGGCGAGTCGAAACGCGGCGCGAGCGATCTGGTGATGACGCAGGCCGACCTACCCCCGGGGATCGACGCCCCGTCCCCGCATGCGGTGCGCGATCGGGTCTCCGGCGGGTCGGC
>JAFKJJ010000179.1:0-546 GCA_017306025.1 Planctomycetota bacterium | reverse complement strand
CGGTGCGCGATCGGGTCTCCGTCGGGTCGGCCCCGGACGACGTGGAGGCCGAGGTCCGTCGGCTGGCGGAGCGGGTCGGCGGGATGGCCCGGCTCCGCGAACTGGTCACCGTCCTGGCCGCGGGCGACCGCTGACCGCACCACGCGCCCACCCTTTCTCCCGACAAGCTAAGGAGCGACGATGGCGAGCACCGCGGCGGACATCCTCCTGGACCGGCTCATCGGCTGGGGCGTGGACACCGTCTTCAGCCTCCCCGGCGACGGCATCAACGGCCTCTTCGAGGCGCTCCGCACGCGCAAGGACAAGATCCGCTTCGTGCAGGTGCGGCACGAGGAGGCGGCCGCGTTCGCCGCCTGCGGGTACGCCAAGTTCACCGGCCGGCTGGGCGTGTGCATGGCCACCAGCGGCCCCGGCGGCATCCACCTCCTGAACGGCCTCTACGACGCCAAGATGGACGGCCAGCCGGTCCTGGCGATCACCGGCCACACGTTCCACGACCTCATCGGGTGCCACTTCCAGCAGGACGTGGACCTGACCAAGCTGTAC
>JAFKJJ010000178.1 GCA_017306025.1 Planctomycetota bacterium | reverse complement strand
CTGATACCCGCACCCGGTGATGAATGGCACTTCCGTTCGGAATCGTTTGTATCTATTGTCCGTCCTTCTGACCGGCTATCAATTCGGCGCGTCGTTCGTCTCGGCTTCGTCAACCACCAGTCGCCTTTGGGTCGTCGCTTGACGGCCCGGGGCTCACGCCGACCGGGGCGACGACCCACGCGCCGACCGCCGACCGCCGACCGCATGCAACAGCGTCACGACGCTCTGGTCCCATACCACACCGCGTCCGATCGCAGGCGCCGATCGGAACGCGTCCAGCATCTGCTCCGTGCCGGCCACGCGGACCGGCCGAGGCGCGCCCGCACGCACGCGCGCCGCCCGGGCGAGCCCCGGGCGCACCAGGTCGTACGCCGACAGGCGGCACCAGCTCTCACGACGCAACATCTCCGGCGCCTTCCCGCGCAGCACGTCCGTGCCCAACGTCCGCTCGATGTCACGAATCGAAAGCTCCACGCGCCGGCGGTAGTGGTACAACTCCGCAATGTCGCGGGCGCACGCGGTGCCGTCCGACGTCGTGGTCGCGACCACGAGCTGGCGGGTCCGATACCCGGGTCGGTCCACCCGGAACCGGACTTCGCGGGCGGTCGGGGCCTTCGGGGTGGCGTGATACGTCCCCGTGCCCATCCCAGCCGGGCGCGCGGGTCGGGGCCGCGTGACCACGTGATCGTCATCGCCCCGACGCGTGCCGGCGCCGGAGTCGTAGTGCCGGGGTCGGTGCAACCGGATGGCGGCATCGACCCCACGGGTCCGCACGGCGGCCACCAGCCCGTACGAGCAACAGGCCCGGTCGGCCACGAGCACATCGCCCGATTGGAACCGGCCGAGCAACTCACGCACCGGGGCCATCCCCCCGGCCTCCTGGCCCTGGCCGGGTCCGATGGCGGCCCCGACCACGGCCCCGGTCGCGAACCCCAGGAGTCCAACCACGCGGATCAGCGGGCACCCCAGGCCGCGTTTCTGGTTCGCGTGCCGGGGACATGCGGCCGGGCTCTCGCGGGTATCGGGTCCGGACAGGGTCGTGCCGTCCACGAGCGGCACCCGCCGCCCCTCCACGGCCCCTCCTCGGGGGCCTGTCGCTCGAGTTCGTCACCCGGTCGGGTGGCCCGCCGGGCGAACCGGGCCACCGGGAGCGTGGCCCGGGCCTGACCGTACGCCCCGGTCCCCTCGGAGCACGGGCTCAACCCGAGGCCGGCGCGGAGAACCAGTGCCCGGGCGACGGCCGCGGCGCACGACTCGGAACCGCCGAGGCACGGGGTGAGGAACGTCCCGCGGGTCAGGGCGGGCGTCCGCACGTGGTGATCTTCGGTGGCGAAGTGGGCGCCCAACTCGTCGCACGCGGCCGGGATGTGTTGCTCCGTCCGCCACGCGCCCGATGGCCGATCGGGACCTTGCGCGGAGGTGCGGGGTGTCGTTCGGACCGAGGGCGCGGGAGCGTATG
>JAFKJJ010000267.1 GCA_017306025.1 Planctomycetota bacterium | reverse complement strand
CCACAATAAGGCCGCCACTTGCGACCGATACTCTTCACCCGGACTTGGTACGAGTTACTGGCGTCGCATCAGCAACCGGTGGACGGTATCTTTCGGCGGAGGGCCACCAGAACGGAGACGCCGATGCCGGGGAAGAAAGATCCGGGCCAACACACCCGCACGAAGGGCACCACCAAACCGGCCGCGAAGAGGTCGGCCCCGCGCCCCGGCCCGGACACGGCGGACGGGGAAAGCGCCGTGCTCGCGAAGATCGCCGAGATGCCGGAACCGGATCGCACCCTGGGCGGGCGGGTCCACGCGATCATCCGAGCCAGCGCGCCGGCCCTCGCGCCGAGACTCTGGTACGGGATGCCCGCGTACGCCAGGGACGGCAAGGTCGTCTGCTTCTTCCAAAGCGCGCAGAAGTTCAAGACGAGGTACGCGACACTCGGCTTCATGCACGAGGCGAACCTCGACGACGGCGCCATGTGGCCGACCGCCTTCGCGCTGAAGGAGCTGACAGCCGCCGAAGAGGCCCGGATCGGCGCACTCGTGACGCGAGCGGTGGGCTGAAGCGAGTGCCCTCTCGAACCGGACGACGACACGCGCCGCACCTTCGATCGCTCCCGGCCGTGGAGTGATCGGGCGGTTCGCGGGGCGGCGGTCGAACGTGCCCTCCGGAGTTTACGATTGCTGGCGCCCATAAAGGGCGCCGGCGGTGCTCCGGATCAGCGCCTGTCGGCCGCTCTGTTCTCCGCGTCAGACGAACTTCGCGACGCCCGGCAGTGACACCGGCGGGTGAATCAGCTTCGTGCTCCAGTCGTACCCGGGCATCGGCTCGTCCGGCTTCGCGCCCAGCACGCCCTTGAACAGATCCTCCTTCGACTCCAGCGCCATCTTCCACGTGATCTCTTGCCCCGTGTACGCGGCCATCCGCCCCATGATCGCGAGCAGCGTGCTGTGCGACATGTACTCGCCGTTGTTGATCGGCTTGCCGCTCCGGATACTCGCGAACAGGGCGTCGTGCTCGGCCTGGTACATCTCGTTGCCCGGCCCCTCGTACACCCAGTCGTCCTTGTCGGTGCGGATCGTCAAGCCGTTGGTGCGCTCCGACAGCACCGATCGGCCCCGCGCGCCCAGCACGTGCGCGCTCATGTCGCCCTTCGTCTTCGGGTGCTGGCGCGTGTTGCTCACCAGCTTCGCGCCGTTCGCGTACTCGTAGACGATCGAGAAGTGGTCGTAAATGTTGCCGTACTCCGGGCCGCTCAGGACCGCCCGGCCGCCCATGCCGATCGCCCTCACCGGGTATTTTTCCTTCATCACCCAGGCGCACACGTCGAGGAAGTGGACGTGCTGCTCCACGTTGAAGTCGCCCGACAGCCACGTGAAGTTGTACCAGTTCCGCATGTGGTACGTCACGTCGGTCCAGTCCGGCTGGCGCTTCTTCTCCCACCGCCCGCCGCGGTAGTCGTTGGCGAACAGCGCGACCACCTCGCCGAGCGCCCCGTCGTGGATGCGCTTCACCGCCTCCTGGAACCCCGCGTCGTAGCGGAGGCACAGCCCGGAAACGACCGACAGGTTCTTCTTCTTGGCCTCCGCGCACGACGCGAGCACCGACCGCACGCCGGGCGAATCGACCGCGACCGGCTTCTCCGCGAACACGTGCTTGCCCGCGTCCACGGCCGCCCTCAGGTGCAGCGGCCGGAACTGCGGTGGGGTGGTGAGAAGCACCACGTCGCACCGCTCGATGACCCGCTTGTAGCCGTCGAAGCCGACGAACTTCGCGTCCGGCTTCACGTCCACCTTCGCGGCGACGCTTTCTTTCTTGAGGAGGTTCGCGAGGCTCTCGTCGAGCCGGTCCTCGAACGCGTCGGCCATCGCGACGAGCTTCACGTTCTTGTCGGCCCGGAGCGCGTTGACCGCGGCCCCGGTCCCGCGCTGGCCGCACCCGATGAGCCCCACCTTCAGCACGTCGCCGCCCGCGGCGAACAGGTGGGAAGACGAAGCGACGGCGGTAGCCGCTGCGGACGCGGCCAGGAACTCGCGGCGCGAAGTGGGCATCGGTAGCACTCCGGGGTAAGGCGAGCGGAACAGCCGATGTTACCCGGCCGCGGGCGGTTTGTGTACCACGCTTCGAAAGTAGTCGGCACACTCCGTGTGCCGCCGCTGGTCGCCCCGCGGAGCGCGGCCGCGGTGCGCGCGAGGGCTTCGGGCTGAACGTCGAACGCGAACACGCGCCCGGTCGGGCCAACGAGGTCGGACAGAAAGCGGGTGTCGTGGCCGTTGCCCGCGGTCGCGTCGATCGCGACCTCGCCCGGCGCGACCACGGACCGTACCGCCGCGTGCGCCCGTTCGGTCGGTCGCGTCACAGGAGCTTCCGCACGTCGACCCGTTCGTCGATCGCGCCCGCGCCGCAGAGGTGCGCGGCGAGCTGATTGGCGAAGAACGGCGACAGGAGCGAACCCTTCGAGCCGAGGCCGTTGAAGTACGCGAGCCGCGGGTGTGTCGGGTGCCGTCCGAGCGCCGGGAACCCCGCGTCGATCACCGGGCGGACCGCGGCGCGGTGGTCGAGCACCTCGAACGGCAATTTCAGGAACGCGCGGAGCTTCGCTTCGATCTCCGCGCGGCCCGCGACTGTCGGTCGCGAATCGAGCGGCTCCCAGGTGTAGGTCGCTCCGACGCGGAAGCGGTCGTCCCCGAGCGGCGCGAGCCACACCCCGCGGTGAACCACGCGGGTTTCGCACAGCCCGGGGACGCGGACCGTGAGCATTTCGCCCTTCGCGGCGTTGAAGCGGACGCGGCCGAAGTACGGGTCCGAGTCGGTAGTGAACCCGCGGCAGAAGACGACCACTTCCGCCGGGGGCGGGTCGTGCGGGCTGACGTCGCCCGCGACGAACACCCCCCGCGCGCGGAAGTACTCGCGTGAGGTGTCGAGGTAGCGCGGAACGTCGAGCCGGGCCGCGTCGGACATCTCGAAGCCGCCGAACGGCGCCGCGAACCCCGCGCCCACGTCCGCGGCGCGGACGAGGCCGCGCAACACGCCCGATTCGCGACGGTTATACTCGTCGCGCTCTTCCTCGGTAGCGAACAGCCGCAGCGCCGGGCGCCGGTGAAAAAACGGCGCGCCGGTTTCTGCCTCGATGGCGCGGTAGAACGCCACCGCGGACGGGTACAGCTCGTCCCACCACCAGCTCCGTGCGAGGCGCTTGCCGGTGACGGGCGTGATGAGACCCGCGGCCACGCGCGAGGCCGAGTCGCTGCGCCCGCGGTCGATCACCCGCACCCGCCGCCCGCGGCGCAGGAGCGCCCACGCCAGCGCCGTCCCGGCCAGACCCTGCCCGACGATCACGAACTCCGGTGACATCGGGGCGTTACGAGGAGGGGAGTTGCGCTTCGAGGTCGGGCCGGCGCGCCAGCGCGCGGTCGCGGGCGCCGCGGGCGAGGTCGTACACGCCCGGCGCGTCCAGCGTTTCGCCGACGGTGAGCCGACACGTCGCGCGCTTCGCCACGGCGGACGCGAACGACTTTGCCAGGCACGCGGCGCACGTCAGCGCGTAGGTTTTCAGTTCGTTCGTGGTGCCGTCGCTCCACCGGGCGGCGATCTTGTACACGGCGGGAGCCCCGCACCTGGGCGTGTAACAGATCACCGGGTACGGAGACATCGGCATGGCTTCGGCTCCGGAAGGTGACGCACTTCCCGAAGTATACCAACCCGCGCAAGCGCGCGGGCGGGTGGTCGAAACCACCCGCCCGCGCCGCGCTTGTCGGTCGTCGGGTCAGCGCGCCCAGCGGTCGCCGTTGCGCCAGAAGATCTCGTCGTTGCGGACGTCGCCGATCAGGCCGTTCGCCCAGTCGTCGGCGATGATCCGGCGGCCGGGCAGTATCCGGCCGCGGGACCGTTCGCCCCGCTCGTTCGTCAGGAGCAGCGCCGGCCCGCCGCGGCCGGGGACGAGTTGAATGAACGTCGGCTGACGCGGGTCGCCGGACATGAACCACCGGCCCTCGATTCCGGTCGAGTTCGGAACCGGTTCGCGCAGCATGGGTGAAAAGGCGGACGCCGCGGTTCCGGCTCCGGCGGCCAGAGCGACGGCGAGGATCGCGTTGCGGAACATGATCTGCCCTCCGGGCGACAGATCCCGGTCTGCTCGTCCCGCGTGCCGCGCCTCACTTGCATTCGCAATTTCGGCTGCACGCGGGAGGCGAGCGGACGGGCCTAACTCCGGAGGGGGTGATGCAAGTGGCGTACCGGTCGATCAGTCGCACGGGAAGGGGAGGGGGTCGCCGTGGATGAACGCCAGCGCGTTCATCGCGGCCTTCAGTTCGGCATCCTTTTTCGTGTTGCCCCACGCGGCCGGGAACCGCTCGTCGTTCACCTGCGCGGCCACCTTGAAGCACTTGTTGTGGTCCGGCCCCTGTTCGTCGAGCAGGAAGTACCGCGGGGTGCCGCCGTACTCGCGCTGCGTGACGGTCTGAAGTTGGGACTTCGCGTTCGCGGAGATCGCGTCGCGCGCGACGCGTTCGATCTCGGGTTGGATGAACCGCAACACGAACTGCTTGGCCGCGTCCCAGCCGCCGTCGAGGAAGATGCCCGCGACCAGCGACTCGAACACGTCCGCCAGCATGTTCGACGGCATCTCGCCGTAGGTGTGGACGCCCTTGCCCAGAAACAGGAACCCGCCCAGCCCGAGCTCCTGGCTGAACCGGGCGCACGTCTTGCGGCTGACGACCACCGACTTCACTTTCGTCAGGTCGCCCTCCTGGTAGTCCGGGAACCGCGCGAACAGCTGCTCGCAGGTGACCAGACCCAGCACGCTGTCGCCGAGGAACTCCAGCCGCTCGTTGGACGCGGCGCGGGTGTTCGCCCCGGACGTGTGCGTCAGCGCCGCCCGCAGCAGTTCCGGTTTGTTGAAGCGGTAGCCGATCGCGTCCTGGCAGTCGTCGAGGATGGCACGCTCGCGGTTACCGGGGGCGTTGTCCGAGGGAGGCATGACGGGGTTCGAATGATTCCGGGCGGACAATAATCACGGTTGTCTGACAACCTATCACCCGCCCTCAAATCAGTCAACGTCGCGACGGCCCGCCGCGATCAGACCGGCTGGCCGAGGACGAGGTTGACCCGCTCGACCAACTGGGGCGGGCTGAACGGCTTCTGAAGGAAGTTGACCCCGTCCGCGTGCGCGGAGAACTCGTCGGACCCGGACACGAACAGGATGCGGACCCCCGGTCGCTCCGCCCGGACCCGCTCGGCCAGTTCGCGCCCGCTCAGCCCGGGCAGCGTCAGGTCGGTCAGGAGCAGGTCGACGCGGTCGCGCCGGGCGACCAGAAGGGTCAGCGCCGCTTCCGGTTCGGCCGCGGCCAGAACGGTGAACCCGGCGCGTTCGAGCGCGTGACAGACGTACGAGCGGACGTTGTCGTCGTCTTCGACCAGGAGGACCACCGGCGCGTTCCGGGGCGTGGGGGACGTGTAAACGGCCGTGTCGTCGGTCCGGACGAGCGCGGTCGGCAGGTCGAACTGCGCGCGCCGGTCGGCGCCCGCCCCGGCGCCGGCGCGCCCCGGGGGCAGGGCGGGCGGGGCGGCCGCGGGCAGGTCGATCTCGAACACGGTCCCGCGGCCGACCTCCGAGCGCAACCGGACTCGGCCGCCGAGCGCCTGGACCACGTCGGACACCGTCGAGAGGCCCGTGCCCGTGCCGGCGTGCTTGGTGGTGAACCCGCGCTCGAACGCCCGCGCCTGGACCTCCGGCGTCATGCCGGTGCCCGTGTCGGTGGCGGTCACCCGCACCCACCCGGGTTCCGGGGCCGACGTCGCCAGGGCGAACGTGCCGCCGTCGGGCATCGCCTCGCCCGCGTTCACCGTCAGGTTGATGAGGATCTGGAGGAGCATCCCGATCTCGGCCCGCACCGGCGGCAGCCCCGGGGCCTGGGTCACCCGGAAGACGGACCCGCGGGGCAGCAGGCGGCCGAGGACCGGCGCCGCGTCGCCGATCACCGCGTCCACGTCCAGCGGGTGCGGCGCGACCGACCGCTGCTTGCTGAACGCGAGCAGCAGGGAGTTGAGGGCCGTCGCCAGCCGGCCGGCGCGGCGGATGTCGGCGGCGAGCGTGGCGGCGCGGGTCGGGTCCGCGGACAGTTCCGCGTCGAGCAGCTGCGCGCAGCCGTTGATGACCGTGAGGATGTTGTTGAAGTCGTGCGCCACGCCGCCGGCCACGCGCCCGACCGCCTCCAGCCGGGCGGCCTGTTCCAGGCGCCCCTCCAGTCGCGCCTTCTCTTCGGACTCCTGCCGGGCCAGCGCCTTCGCGCGCCGCACCTGGAGCCGCAGCGCGGTGACGGTCGCGCCGCCGAGCAGGGACAGGCCGAGGAACCCCGCCGACAGGTACGCGACCCGCCGGCCGGTCCACCACGCCGGCGGCGGCAGTTCGGGCGGCCCGGGCGGCACCGACAGCACCTTCAGCACGCCGGGCCGGACCGCCACCACGAAGGCGGTCCGGCGGATGCCGTCCATCGGCTGCTTGGTGGCGACGCCGAGCACCTCGACGGTGCTCCCCGGGACCGCCGGCGGCACGGGGTCGGTGCGGCCCGCGAGCGATTCCAGCACCACGACGGTGAACGTCAGCCCGTCCGCGACGACGGTCAGGGTCATCCAGTCGCCCTGCCGCCCCGCCTCGTGGACCAGTCCGGAGAACCGCACCACCTGCCCCTCCAGGCGCCCGGCCGCGGCCTGTGCCGGTGTGGCGCCGGGCGGCGGGGGGGGCAGGTCGCCGGGGCCGAACACCCGGAGGCGGGCGTTGTCCAGGCGGATCAGGTCCGAGGGCGGGCGCGGGAACCCGACGACGCTCACCCGCGTGCCCGACTTCACCCGTGTGTTGTCCGTCAGGACGGCCTGGACGACGCCGTGGCCGTCGTGGACGTACAACTGCCGGCCCTGGTTGAACGTGACGACCCCGTCCACGCGCACCGGGAGCCGGGCCGCGAGCGGGTCGGGCCGGAACACGGACAGTTCGCACGTCCGGGTCGGCTGCAGCGCGTTCGCGTCGCACCGGTGCCCCGGCAGCTCCTCGAACGCGGACAGGTCGTTGAGCAGGATGCGGGGCGGTCCGATCACCTGCCGGGCGGTGCCCGTGCTCGCCTTGCACACCCCGCGGAGCTTGACCGCCCCGCCGACGAACTGCTCGGCCTTGCGAACGGTGGCCGCCAGCGGGGCCGGGATGGCCGCCACGGCGCTGCCGCGCCCGCGGGCCAGATCGAACTGGAGCCACCCGTCGTACTGCCAGACGCGCTGGACCACCGCCTCGGCCTCGACCCACTGTCCGTCCAGATAGCCGGAGTCGTCCAGCGCCAGCGTGTACCAGACCGGTCGGGGCAGAAGCTCCTCGCACGGCCCGCACGTCGAGATCACCCGGGCGGCCCGGACCTCGGGAAGAAAGGTGCCGCCGGTCGTCCGGCCGACCACCAGCACCCGTTCGCCGGAGCGGAGGTTGCGGTTCGCCAGCCATTCGACGCGGACGCCGCCGGTCCCGTCCTGCAGGTAGAAGTACGCGCCGCGGGGCGGACTGAACGTGACGACGCCGGTCAGACACACCGCGCGCCCGCCGTCGGCGGCGGCGACGGGGAGCGCACGTACGGCGGCGGCCGTAGTGAATTCAGATGGCGGGAGGAGGGTTGCGTGTAGCGACAGGAGCGGCAACAGCACAGCGAGCATGGAACGGCCACGACTGGAGGCGGAACGAGCGCCCGGCGTTCCCCTCCTATACCCGCGTTGCGGCGGGAGTAAAACGCAAACTTCGATTATTCATCAAAATCCCGAGATCCCGCCCCGCCAAATATGAGGGGAGTGAGGTTAGATCTAAACGGCCCCTCTCTGGATCACGGGTCCGAAAGTGGCGGGCCGCCGGCAGCTTCACGACCGTGAGCGAACTGATCTGCGGGTGCCCCTTCACCGCGGCGAGCGCCTGGTCCGGCGGCGGGTTGTCGAGGTTCAGAATGCCGATCGCCTCGCCGCCTTGCGTCTGGCGCCCGACGGTCATCTGCGCGATGTTCACCCCGTGTGTGCCGAAGATGGTGCCCACGAACCCGATCAGGCCGGGTACGTCGCGGTGGGTGAAGACGAGCAGCACGCCGTCGAGGTACCCTTCCATGCGGTACGGCCCGAGCTGGACGAGCCGCACGTACTGGTCGCCGAACAGCGTGCCGGCCGCGACCGTCGTACCCTGTTCGGTTTCCACCTCGGTGTGGAGCAGGGCCGCGAAGTCGCCCTTCTTGGGGTTGGACGACTCCGCGATCTCGATCCCGCGCTCGCGGGCCAGCACCTCGGCGTTGACGAGGTTGACGCCGTCGCTGAGCCGGTATTCGAGCAGCCCCGCGGTGAACGCGGCGGTGAGCAGGCGCGTCTTGTGCGAGGCCAGTTCGCCACGGTACGTCAGCGACGCCTTGCGGATCGGGCCGTGCGCGATCTGCGCCTGGAGCAGCCCGAGCCGGCGGGCGAGGTCGACGAACGGCCGCACCTCCGCGAGTTCGGCCGGGTTGACGGCCGCCATGTTGACCGCGTTGGCGATCTGGCCCTTGAGCAGGAAGTCCGCGATGAGCTGCGCCGCCTCGATCGCGACGTTCTCCTGCGCTTCGAGCGTCGAGGCGCCCAGGTGCGGCGTGAGGACGGCGTTCGGGGCCTTGACGAGCGGGTTGTCGGCCGCGATCGGCTCGGCGCTGAACACGTCCACGCCGGCGCCGGCGATGGTGCCGGCCGCCAGGGCGTCGGCGAGCGCCTTCTCGTCCACGATGCCGCCGCGGGCGACGTTCAGGACGCGGGCGGTCTTCTTCATGAGCCCGAGCTCGCGGGCGCCGATCAGGCTCTTGGTCTTCTCGCCGCCCGGGACGTGCAGCGTGAGGAAGTCGACCTTCGGGAGCAGCTCGTCGAGGTCGGCGACGAGCTCGTAGCCGAGCTCCGCGGCCTTCGCGGCGGTGACGAACGGGTCGAGCGCGACGACGTGCATGTCCATGCCCTTCGCGCGGCGCGCGACCTCGCGGCCGATGCGCCCGAGCCCGACGACGCCGAGCGTCTTGCCGGCGACCTCGGTGCCGACGAACTTGTTGCGGTCCCAGCCGCCGGCCTTCATGGTGGCGTCGGCGGTCGGGATGCGCCGCGCGAGCGCGAGCAGGAGCGCGATCGTGTGTTCCGCGGCGGAGACGGTGTTGCCGCCGGGCGTGTTCATGACGACGACGCCCTTGCGGGTGGCGGCGGGCACGTCGATGTTGTCCACGCCGACGCCGGCGCGGGCGACGGCGCGGAGCTTGCCGGGGTCCTCGAAGTACTCGGCGGTGAGCTTGGGCTGCGAGCGACAGATGACCGCGTCGGAGGCGCGGAGGGCGGCCTTGAGTTCATCGCCCTTGAGACCGGGTCGGTTGTCGACCTCGATCCCGGCGGCGGTGAGCAGTTCGATTCCGGTCGCTTCGAGCTTGTCGGCGATCAGTACGCGCGGCATTTCTTATCTGGTGTTGGGTGTTCGGTGTCTGGTGTTTTGTATTCAGAACGCGCGTTCCGTCCGGAGATGTGCGGACGAAACGCCGGTCACCGAGTACCGAACGGATCACTTGAAGCGGTTGGGGTCGAGTATCGCGTTGCCGACCCCGGCGACGAGCATGACTCCCGACAGGCACAGCGACAGCGCGCCGAGCACCAGCCCGGTCACCGCCATGCCCTTGTTGTTGTAGCTCTTCAGCCCGATGATCCCGGTGACGACGGCGGAGATCCCGACCGGTGCGGCGAGGACCCCGCAACAGCACCCGGGGAACAGCGCGAGGACGCCCAGCACGAGGGCCGCGACCGCGGCGCCGTCGCCCTCGCCGCCCGCCCGCCGGGGCCGGGGCGGGGCGTAGTCCTCGTCGTCGTAGTCGTCGGCGCGGCGGTCGTGGTCGTAGTCGTCATCGTCCTCGTACCGGCGCCTCTTCGGAGCGGGGCGGCCGTTCGGCCGCCCCCGCCCGCTGCCCCCGGTGCCCCGCCCGCTCCCGCCCGCGGGTTTGGGG
>JAFKJJ010000266.1 GCA_017306025.1 Planctomycetota bacterium | reverse complement strand
GCTGGCCGGTCCGCACGCTCCGGGTGAAGGCCGACGGGCGGTGGCAGAAGCGGACGGCGGCGATGGCTGCGGGGCTGACCGACCACGTCTGGTCACTCAACGAATGGTTGGCCTACCCCGTCGTACAACGCAAGTAGGTCACCACCCGGCTTCACCGTCCGGTTCTTTCAAGCGCTCAAGAAGCGACGGCGGGGTGGACGGGTCGGACATGCCGTTCTCGCAGTAGGCGAACCGGATAACACGGCGAAGAGGGTTGGAGAAAAGGATACCGGACCGCCGCTCCAACCGCAACTCGCCCGATCCAGTGTGCGAGTCTCAGTTTTGAATCGTCGGAGGAACGGAGCCGACCGCGATCAAGCGACGACCAGCGGAACGTTGTGCCCACGGATCTAAAGCCGAGAGTGCGGGTTCGAATCCCGCAAGGGGCATTCTGAATGAAACTGGCGTCGTAACGATCCCGATGGTACCCTGGAGAAGGTCGAACCCGCCGGTATTCTGCCGAACGTTCTCCTTCCTACCCGGGGCCACTTCCCATGCCCGCGAATCGGATCGGCTGCGACGAGTTCCGCGACACCCTCCGCCGCCCGGACCGGCGCGCGTTCGTGAAGGCCGGGGCGCTCGGCACGTTGTCGCTTCCCTCGCTCTTTCGCGCCGAGGCGCGTGCGAAAGAGGAGAAGCTGCCGACGTCGCAAACCCGCACGAACAACGTCATCCTGCTGTGGATGCGCGGCGGCCCGAGCCACCACGACATGTGGGACCCGAAGCCGGATGCGCCGGCCGAGGTCCGCGGCGAGTTCGGCGTGATCGACACGAACGTGCCCGGCATCCGGCTGTCGGACATGCTGCCCATGTCCGCGAAGATGATGGACAAGTGGTCGATCGTCCGCAGCCTCAACCACCACGACGCGGGGCACAGCACCGGCGACCAGATCTGCTTCACCGGGTACAACGCCGGCCCGGCGCCGGACGAGAACGTTCACCCGTCGATCGGCTCGATCGTCTCGAAGCAGCTCGGCCACCTCTCGACCACGATGCCGCCCTACGTGATGATCCCGCGTATGCTCCCGGGGGCCGGGAGCGCGTACCTGGGTGTCGCGCACAAACCGTTCGAGACGCAAGCCGACCCGGCGCAACCGGGGCCGTTCAAATTGCCGAACTTCAAGCTCGCCGAGGGAGTGACGTTCGATCAGGTGGACGACCGAAAGGGGCTGCTGAAGCGGTTCGATAACCTGCGCCGCGACGCAGACAAGTCGGGCCAGATGGACGCGGCCGACAAGTTCCAGCAGCGGGCCTGGGACATCCTCACGTCGCCCGCGGCCCGCGACGCGTTCGATCTGGACAAGGAACCGTCGAAGATCCGCGAGCGCTACGGCTTCATACCGGCGTTCGATCCGAAGGCGTCGAACCGCTGCGGCGCGCCGAACTGGGCGCAACGGATGCTGCTCGCGCGGCGGCTGCTGGAAGCCGGCGTGCGGATCGTGACGGTCGATTTGCGGTGGTGGGACACGCACGTGAAGGGGTTCGAGTCTCTGAAACTCGGCTTCCTGCCGCGCTGGGACCGCGCGTTCACGGCCCTTCTGGAAGACCTGGAGAACCGCGGCCTTCTGGAAACGACGCTGGTGCTCGCGTGGGGCGAGTTCGGACGGACGCCGAAGGTGAACAACGACGCGGGCCGCGACCACTACCCGAACGTGTTCAGCGCTGCGGTGGCCGGCGGCCCGGTGAAGGGTGGCCGCGTGGTGGGCGAGTCGGACAGCAAGGGGGCGTTCCCGAAGGCGAACCCGAAGAGCCCGCAGGACATGCTCGCGACGGTGTACCGTCATCTCGGCGTGGACACCGAGGCGCAGTACATGAACAACGGCCGCCCCATCTCCGTGCTGCCCTTCGGCAAGCCAATCGACGAACTGTGCTGACTTCCAATGTGGTCCGCTCGCTCCGCGAGCGGTCGCTCAGCGAACGTTGAAGCGGGGCGAGTTCTTCTGTCGCGCTACGGCGGGTGTGCTACCCGCTCGCGGAGCGAGCGGACCACTGAACTCGGGTTGATTTCACGTCTTCAACCCGCCAACATTTCCTCATGCTGTTCGAGTCCGCACACGTTCGCGTCACGGCCGAGTACGGCGTCGGTACGCTGTGGCTGGCGTTCCCCGGCGAGCCGGTCAACGCGCTGGACGCCCCGCGCCTGTCCGAACTGAACGCCGCGCTCGCGGCGATCGAAACGAATCTCTTCCTGAACGCGCTGGTGGTGCGCTCCGCGAAGCCCGCGGGCTTCTGCGCGGGGTTGCACCCTTCGGTAGCGAATGTGGCCGATCGCGCGGCGTTCGCCGGGTACGGCCAGCGGGTGCTGGCACGGCTCGCGGCGCTGCCGTTCACTACGGTCGCGTTCATCGACGGCCCGTGCCTGGGCGCCGGGTTTGAGCTGGCGCTGGCGTGTGACTATCGGCTGTGCGTCGCGACGCCGCTCACGCACATCGGTTTCCCGAACCGCTTCACGTGCTTCGGCGGGGGCAACCGCGTGCAGAAGCGGATGGGCCGTCGCGCGCCGACGTTCATCGAATCCGGGCGAACGCTGTCCGGCCGCGAGGCCCGCGCCCTGGGGCTGGTCGATCGCGCGTTCTGCACCCGGCGCGCGAAGATCGAGTTGCGCACGTTCCTCGACGAACTCGAACGCGCGCCGCGCGTGCCGGAACGCTATCGCGACGAAACCGGTTTCGCCGCCGAGCGCCGCGCGTTCGCCCGAGCCGATCTTCGTGGCACGGGCTTTTCGGCCGGTCCGCCTACGGACACAGAAATCCTCCTCGCCCGCGGGTTCATCACCCCACTGGAAGCCGAGCAGATGCGCGTGCGAACGGCCGTCGATTCGGCCGCGCCTCCGGAACTTCTCGCAACGACCATTCGCCGGGCCGCGTGACATGGACGACCCCGCCGCCACACCGAAGCTGCCGCCCGCGCGCGACCGCGTCGTGCCGATCAACGACCGGCTCGCGCCGCTCTACCCGGAGTTCGAGGGGCTGAACTACGAAGGGCCGCTCCAACTGCTCATCGCGGTCATCCTCTCGGCCCAGTGTACCGACGCCCGCGTGAACAAGATCACCCCGGCACTGTTCGCGCGGTTTCGCACCGCGCGCGACTTCGCCGAGTGCGACATCAAGGAGCTTCAGCAGCTCATCAAGCAGAGCGGCTTCTACAAGAGCAAAGCGAAGAACATCCGCGCCTGTTGCGTGGAACTCGTGAACCGCTTCGGCGGCGAGGTTCCCGCGAACCTCGACGACCTCGTCACGCTGCCCGGCGTCGGACGCAAGACCGCCAACGTGATCCTCGGCCACGCGTTCGACACGCCGGGGGTCACCGTCGACACACACGTCGGGCGGCTCGCGCGCCGGCTCGGCCTCACGCGCCACCGCGACCCCGTCAAAGTGGAACTCGCGCTCGCGGAGATCGTGCCGCAGTCGGAGTGGCTGCACTTCAGCGGCCGGCTCATCATGCACGGGCGCAAGGTGTGTCTGGCGCGCAAGCCGCGGTGCGAGAAGTGCCCGATCGCGGACCTGTGCCCGAAGATCGGCGTGAAGGGGCTCGCGGCCAAGCGGAAGAGAAAGGGGCACACGTCATCAGGTCGTAAAGTCGTAAAGTCGAAGACAGCGGACGGTGAGGCGACCGAGCGGGCTTCGGCCTGACGACTTGAGGACTTTATGACATGCGACTTGAGACCTCCACGCTGTTAGAGCGATTCCTGCGGTACGTTCGCATCGACACGAAGGCGGACGAGAAATCGACCACCTATCCGAGTTCGCCCGGCCAGCTCGTGCTCGGCGCGGTGCTCCGCGACGAACTGCTCGCACTCGGGCTCACGGACGCGATCCAGAACGAGCACGGCCTCGTGTTCGCCACGGTCCCGGGCAACGTCCCCGGCGCGCCCACGATCGCGTTCAACGCGCACGTCGATACCAACCCCGAGAACCCCGGCAAGGACGTCAGCCCGCAAGTCATCCGCAACTACAAGGGTGGCGACATCACGCTGCCGCGCGACACGTCAAAGATCGTTCGCGTTGCGGAGAACCCGGAACTGAACGGATTGATCGGCAAGACGATCATCACCACCGACGGTACCACGCTTCTCGGGGCCGACGACAAGGCGGGCGTGGCTGTCATCATGGAGGCGGCCCGCCTACTGACGGAGAACCCACAGATCCCGCACGGTCCGATCCGCATCGTCTTCACCTGCGACGAGGAGATCGGCTTCGGCGTGAAGCACTTGGAGCCGAGTCAAATCGGCGCGGTGGTGGCGTACACGCTCGACGGGATGGCGTCGGGCGAGATCGAGGACGAGACGTTCTCCGCGGACGCCGCGACGGTCACCATCACGGGCGTGAACATTCACCCGTCGATCGGCAAGGGCCGGATGGTGAACGCGGTGCGGCTCGCGGCCATGTTCATCGACCGGTTGCCGAAACGCCACATGAGCCCCGAAACGACGGCCGACCGCGAGGGCTTCATTCACCCGTTGACGATCGAGGGCGGCACCGGTCAGGTGAAGATCGGCCTCTTGCTCCGCGACTTCGACACGCCACAGCTCGCGGTGCGGGCGGAACTGCTCCGCGAGATCGCGCGGCAGGTGGAGCGCGACTACCCGGAGGCGAAGGTCCAGGTGGACGTGCGGAAACAGTACCGCAACATGCGCGACGGGATCGCGAAGATGCCCAACGCGGTCAAATTCGCCGAGGAGGCGACCCGGCGCGCCGGGCTGGAGCCGAAGTTCAAGATCATCCGTGGCGGTACCGACGGCTCGCAGCTCACGGAGAAGGGCCTGCCGACGCCGAACCTCTCGACGGGCGAACACAACCCGCACTCGCCGCTGGAGTGGACGTGCCTCGAAGAGATGGAGGCCGCGGTCCGGGTGGTGGTCGAGTTGTGTCAGGTGTGGGCCGGCAGGTGACGCATTCAGGCGCCGGGGCGCCGCGCGAGGAACAGGACGGCGGCCCCGCCGGCGGCGATGCCCGGTCCCTCGCCGACGACCCACCACAGCGGCAGGCCCGCGGCGAGGTCGGTCGCGACCGCGACCGCCCCCAGCGCGATGTGGAGCCGGCCGAGGAACCCGACGAGCGGCCGGAACCGTTCCACGTCGAACGACAGTCGGAACACGACCGCCCCGTGAATCGCGTACAGCGCCGACAGGTTGCGGGCCATGTACTCCACGATCGGCGCGTTCGGGAGCGCGCCCAGCCCCAAGACGCGGTCGTGGACGTCGTTCATCCAGCTAAACGGGAACAGCAGGAAGGGAATGGCGAACAGCTCGACCCCGCCAATAAGGCGGAGCAGCCACTTCAGGGCGACGTCGTTCGGGATGGGTTGATTCATGCGGGTTGGGATAGCTAACCGCGCTCACGTCGGCAGCCCCGCAGGGCGGTGACCGTGCTCCGTAAACGCCGCGTGCCGCTCGACTCGGACGAGCGGCACGCGGCGGGGCGGGGTACCACGGCTCACCAGTTGCTGCCGAGCGTCTCGCCGCCCATCGAGGTGCTCGCGGCCCGCCACGTGGCGATGTCGATCGTGTCGCGGACGAACCGCACGCTGCCGTCGCACAGGGACGCGTTCACCCCGCCGGTGTGCCGGCTGCGGGCCACCACCATCCGCGGGCGGGTCGTGGTGGACGTGGTCGTACACGGCGGGTTGCCGCCGGTCCCGTCGTTGCACCCGGCCCCGGTGAGCACGTCCGGGTCGTTGCTGTTGGGCAAGCTGTACGCGGTGAACCCGGCCGACCCGCCCCACCACGAGAACCCGCGGTAGTCGCCGCCCGGCGACTGGATGCCCTGCTTGATCTCCGACGCCATCAGCGTGTTGCTCGTCCCGTCGGTGATATCGGTGATCTTCCGCGGCCGCCCGTTCAGGCCGGAAGCCGGGTTGCCGTTGGTGTAGTCGACCGGCGACGAGTCGCCGCCGGCCGCCAGCGTGGCCGGGTCCTCGTACCACCCGAACGGGGCACCGCCGAACGCCGTGCAGGTGGTGCTCAACACCGACGGGTTCGAGCAACCGGTCGGGATCTGCGACTGGTACAGGCTCGTGTTCCCGGCGTTCAGGACGTAGTTGTGGTTGGTGATCGAGCCGACCTGCGTCGGGGTGTCGCTCGGGCAGGTGAAGGTCGAGATCCGCTGCGTGGCCACCCCGTCGTTCGGGGCGCCCGCGTACCGCGGCGCGGCGCCGAGTGTGGTGTAGCCCTGCCCGCCGAACCCGACGTAAATCTTGAAGATGTTCTGCTGTTCGATGTACGGCAGGATCGGCACCTGCCACGTGCCCCAGCAGCACCCGCTGCGGCTGATGCCGGGCAGGAACGTGCCGTTGGTGCTCTCGTAGTTCATGTTCGCGAGGCTGATCTGTTTGAGGTTGTTGGAGCACTTCATGCGCGCGGCGGCCTCGCGCACCTTCTGCACCGCCGGCAGTAGCAGCCCGATCAGGATCGCGATGATCGCGATCACCACCAGCAACTCGATCAGCGTGAACGCGGAGCGGAGACGGGTGTAGGGGTGCATGGCCCCCTCCTTTCGCGAGCGGATGAACGAGAGGACGAACGGCCCACGGGGCACGGACTCAGGGGATGACGATCTCGAACCGGTTGGGACCTTCCTTGGACACCGTCCGCTCCTGCTTGGAGTTGACGTTCCAGTCGGCCGGGACCAGTTCCTTGGAGATGATGTTGGTGCCGCCCCCGGGGCCGGGCGGGTTGTCGGGGTTGACCGGGTTGACGGCCGTCTTGCCGTCGCCGGCCGAGACGCGGACGAGGTACTTCCCGGGCACGAGCCCGCTCTCCCTCGGAACGCCGAACGCGCCGCCCGCGATCACCGCGGTCGCCCGGGTCTTCTGGCCGTCGAGCGGCTCGAAGGAGATCGTCCCGTTCTTGAGCGGGGTCCCCTTGAGCGTCACCGTGCCGGTGACCTCCGTCCGTTCGTCGGCGGAGCAACCCGCGATGATTGAGGCGGCGAAAGCGAGCGCGAGCGCGCGGAAGAACGACATCGGTGACCTCGAATCGGGAGGAGGTCGGATGGAATGAGGGTGGGAGAGTCCGATCGGACCGGTCGGCGGGTGTACGGGCCGGAGCTCGCGCTGCGAGGCGCAAACGTTCGTGGGCGGTTGAGTGGGTGGGCGGGACCACGCATTGCTCGGACACCGGCTGCGAGCGCCGGTCCAAACGTCACTGTGTGATGTTGTCCCACAGCCGGGGACCGGCTTCAAGCAAAATTGACGAAAAGGGACCAGAAAAACGGCCGGGCGAGCGTCAGGCCGAGAACACCCGGACCTCGACGCTCGCGCGTTCGGCGAGCTCGGCGACGTGCTTGGAGCCCTTGCTCCGCTCGAACGCGGCGTGGAACACGAGCACCAGCGCGGCGCCGGTCGCGAGCATGCGCTCGTTGAGGCCCTTCCAGGCTTCCCGACCGAAGCGGGTGCGGTCGGCCGCGTTCTTGGCCATTGCCTCCACCGCGAGGCCGAGTTCGGCCGCGACCCGACCCGCGATCGCGTCCGCGCCCGGGCAGTCGCCGTGGACCACGACCGACCCCGGCGGCAGCTTCGCCAGTTCCCGCCGAACGGCCCCCACGTCGGTCCACGCTACCGCACCCGCCACGATCACGCGCATTCGCTTCTCCCGTCGGGTGCCGGTTGGTGCCCACGTTACCGTATGGGGCGCCACCGGCGCGCCGCATCGGGGAACGGGTCAGGACCCCGAGAAGAGGGCGATGAGCGCCTGCCAGCGGGTGGCGCGCTCCTGATGGAGCGCGGCCAGCCGGTCAAGGGTCCGCGGTGGCGGTTCCGGGTCCGGGACCGGGCGCGGCGGGGGCGGCGGGTCCGGCAGCGGCGTCCGGGTGGACGGCGGCACCCACGCGCCCGAGCGCGGGTCGGCGGGCTTCGTCGGGTCCGCGGCGAGCTGCCGGGCGCGGTCGAGCGCGCCGCTTTCGAGCGCCTGCCGGGCGACCTCGCGCTCGAGCGCGTGGATATCGGCGGTCAGGTCCTGAATCCGGATCAGCTCGTGCTGAAGGACCGCGAGGTGGTCCCGGCGCACCCGCTCGAACGCGTGCCCGAGCAGCGCCAGCGCCTGCTGGAACTCCGCGACCGTCCGCGCGTGGAGGTCGGCCATCTGGCGGAGCAGCGGGGTCACGGACCAGTCGTCGCTGGCCCCGGCGGACGAGTCGTCGAGCAGGCCGGCCAGCGCCGAGCCGGGCGGCACCGCCGGGGGCTTCGGCCCGGACCCGGACACGAGGATCGGGTTGGACATCGGCCCGCTGGCGCTCGTCCCCCACTGCCGGAACGCGTCGGACATGATGTGCGAGCCGGTCAACCCGTCGGCCTCGGGCGGCGCGCCGAGTTCGACCTCCCCGTCGTCGAGCAGCGGCGCCGGGACCGGGGACGGCGGGACGAGCGGCGCGGGGGTGATCGCGATCCGCGCGTCGCCGGCGACGGGGGGGGCCGGGCGCGGCCCGGCCGGCCCCGCGGGACCGAGGCGGCCGTTCTTGTCGGGCGGCGCGGGGCGCGGGGTCGGCGGGAGGTTCATGGACTGGCAGCCGATCAGGAACCGGCCGACCCACAACTCGGCCCCGTGCGCCAGCGGGGCGACCCGCATCCGCTCGCCGTTCACCACCACCCCGCGGCCGGACAGGTCGACGACCCACAGCCCGGTCGGGGTGGACACGAGTCCGCAGTGGTACTGCGCGATGTCGTCGGCGGTCAGGTGGATCTTGCAGTCCGCGGCCCGGCCGATGAGCGTGAGCAGGCGGTTCACCTGCCACCGGTCCTTCGCCCGGCGGCCGTTCTTGAATTCCAGTGCGACCCCCGGCCGGTCCTTGGCGGCCGGGTCGGAGGCGAGCGGGTTGTAATCGGGTGAGTACGGGCACGGGTCCCCCGCGGTCGGCGCGCGGAGGTGGAGCAGGAACGGGCCGATGCGGACGGGCGTGCCGACGTCCAGCCAGCCCGGCCCGCGGGCGCCGCTCGGCCACACCAGCCCGGTGCGGCTGCCCAGGTCGGCCGCGAACACGCGCCCGCCCAGGACCTGCAACCAGGCGTGCCGCGGGTTGATTTCCGGGTCGGAAAGGGTCACGTCGCAGGCGTCGTCGCGCCCGATGAGGGTGAACGGCTGTGTGACGCTCCCCTCGGCCAATACGCCGCCACCGGCCAGATCGACCCGCAGGTCGAGTGGGGCATTGGCGCCGCAGGCGTCCGCGAACCGGGCGATCAACGGGTCGTTCACGGGCCGTAGCCCCGGCCAAAGGGTGTAAGGGGCGTGTGCCCGAAGGGAAACGAGTGTCAGTATACTCCGGGCACTTCCGACAACCATAGTTCACGTTCCGCCGCCCGGCCGAAGATTCTGCCCCGGTCGCAAGTGCCGTTCCCGTCTTATGCTTCGTGCTCGGTGTTCGGCGCTCGGTGTTTCGCGTCCGGACCCGCGGCCGCGGCGCGAAACGCAAAACACGTGGTCCGAAACGCGCGCCGCCGCGTATGCTGAATGCGACAGCTCATGGAGGTGCCCCGTGCGAGAATCGCACTCCAGACCCGCCGCCGAAGTCGTCCGCTCGCCCGCGTGGAGGGGCTCCCTGCTCGCCCTGGTCGGCGTCCTGACGTTCCTCTACGTCAAGCTGATCGCGTACTCGTTCGAGCAGTGGCAGAAGCCCGACTACTCGCACGGGTTTCTCGTACCGATTTTCGCCGCGTACCTCGCGTGGAACTGGCGCGAGTGGGCGCCGGGCCGCGTCCGGTGGCCGGAGCCGTGGGGGCTGGCGTTCCTGGCGGGCGGCGCCACGCTGTTCGTCGTCGCGGGGAAGATGAACTTCGGTAAGGAGTGGCTCCAGGGGCTGTCGCTGGTCGTCAACCTGGCCGGGGCGGCGCTTCTGCTCGGCGGGTGGCCGGCGCTCCGCTGGCTCGTCGGGCCGATCGCGTTCCTGCTGTTCATGTTCCCGCTGCCCTACCGTGTCGAACACGCGCTCGGCTGGCAGCTCCAGAAGGTCGCGGCGATGGCCTCGGGACGGTCGGCTACCCCACCTACCGCGAGGGCGTCGTCCTGCACGTCAAGGAACACGTGCTGGAAGTGGAGAAGGCGTGCAGCGGGCTGAGCATGCTGCTGACGTTCGCGGCGCTCTCGACGGGCATGGCGCTGCTCGTGAAGCGGCCGTGGTTCGACCGCGTGCTCATCCTCGTGTCCGCGGTGCCGGTCGCGGTGCTGTCGAACGTGGTCCGCATCGCGCTGACCGGCGTCCTGTACAACGAGGGCGGCAAGGAACTGGGCGATCGGGTCTTTCACGACTTCGCGGGCTGGATGATGATGCCGATCGCGCTCGCCGTCCTGTGGGCCGAACTGAAGCTGCTCGACTGGGTGTGGGTGGACGAGGGCGGGCGGGCCAGCCGCGAGGAGATCGTGAAGTCCGCGGCGGTCCCGGCGTACCTCGTCATGACGGCGCTCCCGCCGGAGAAGGGCGGGACCGCGCCGCCGGCCCCGGCGCCCGTTCCGCCTAAAGGGGCGCCGCGTTGACCCCCGGTCGCCGCGCGCTCGCGTGGGCCGCGCTCGCGTGGGCCGCGTTCACGGTTTACGGCAGCCTCGTGCCGTTCCACTTCCGCGCCCTCCCGCCGGGCGAGGCCGTCGCGTCGTTCCGCGCCGTGCTGGTAGGGGGCGTGAAGATCGAGTCGCGGTCCGATGCGGCCGCGAACCTCCTGCTCGGCGTCCCGCTCGGCTTCACCCTTCTCGGCTCCGTTTGTGCGGACCGCGCCCGCTCTGGCGGCCGGGCCGTCGCGATCGCGTTCCTCCTCCTGCCGGCCTGCGCGCTGTTCGCGGCGGGCGTCGAGTTCGCCCAACTGTTCACGTTCGGTCGCACCTGCGCCGCGTCCGACATTGCGGCCCAAACGCTCGGCTCGGGCTTCGGAATGGCCGCGTGGGTCGCCTTCGGTCAGCGCCTCACCGACGGGGCGCTCGCGGTGTGGACCCGCGCCGACGTGGACGCGGTCGGTCGGCTCCTGATCGCGTACGTGGCGCTCGTCGCGTTTATTCAGATGCTGCCGCTGGACCTCAGCGCCCGTCCCGTGGACCTGTACCGCAAGCTCCGCGACGACGTACACTTCCGGCCGTTCGGCGAGTTCGACGGGGCGACCGGCGCGGCGCGGTGGAAGCAGATCGCGAAGCTGGTGAAGCTCGCGGGGCTATACTTCCCGGTCGGGTTGCTCGCGGCGCGGCTGAAAGGACGGGTCGGGCGGTGGAGTACTGCCCGTGTCGCGCTCGCCGCGCTGGCCCTGGCCGTGTGCCTGGAGGCAGTGCAGTTGATCGTGCGGTCGCGCGCGCCGGGCGCGACGGACGCGGTGGTCGGCGCTCTGGCGGCTGTGGCCGGGTGGTACGCGGGGCGGGTGCATTACGAGGGGTTGGCTCTCCCGTTCGCAATAAGTTGGGGGATCGTGTGGCTCGCGGGGATGACGTGCGTCACGCAACCGCCGCCGGACACGTCGCGGCGCGACGTCCCGCGGCCGTTCGACTGGATACCCGGCGCGCCGCTGGAGAGCGGCGACCCACTGTTCGCGCTCGAAGAAATGTTGACGAAAGTGGTTCTGTTCGGGCTGCTGGGAGCGATCGTCGCGGCGCGGGTACTCCCCCCGCGAACCCGGCGCGGCCCCGGGGGCTCGGTGCCGGTTGCGGTCGGGGCTGCGGCGGTGCTGGGGCTCGTGGCTTCGGGCTTCTTCGAGGCCGGACAGCGGTGGTATGACACACACACGCCGTGCATCACCGACGTGCTGATCGGCGGTTTCGGCGCGGCGCTGGGCGTGCTGTTCGCCAGCCGGGTACGTGTGCCGGACGGTCGCCGTCGGACCGACGCCCCCTCCGGTGACGCGGTCGACCGACCTGCTTCTGGCTGAGAGAACCGGAACGCGCGGCCGTGCGGTGCATGCCGTTTCGTGTGCTACTTTTGAGGATATGGTGGTTTCCGACGCACAAACCGAGGCCGAGGCCCCGCCCGCCGACCCCGCGGCCACCTCGCCGCCGGCGCGCCCGGCTGCGCTTGCGCTGCCCGAACTGCCGCTGACGGTCCTCGAACCGCAGTCGGGCTGGGCGCTGCCGAGCCTTCGCGAACTTTGGCGCTACCGCGAGTTGCTGTTCTTCCTCGCCCTCCGCGACATCAAGGTGCGCTACAAGCAGACGGTGTTCGGCGTCGGCTGGGCGGTCGCGCAGCCGCTCATGACGATGGCGGTGTTCGCGCTGTTTTTGGGCCGGGTGGCGGGTGTCGCGAACGGCGTGGAGCACTACCCGCTGTTCGTGTTCGCGGGGATGGTGGCCTGGACGTTCTTCGGTAATACGGTGAACGCCGCGGCCGGGAGCGTGGTCGCCAACGAGCGGCTCGTCACGAAGATCTACTTCCCGCGCCTGGTCATTCCGCTCTCGACCGTCGGCGTGGGCGTCTTCGACCTCGTCATCGCGTCGGCGCTGCTCGGCCTGATGGCCCTCGGGTTCGGTGTGGCACCCGGCTGGTCGGTATTACTCTTGCCGCTCGTGGTGCTGTCGCTGGCGGTTGCGGCCGCGGGCGTGGGGATACTCCTGTCGGCGCTGATCGTCGCGCAGCGGGACTTCAAGTTCGTGCTGGGGTTCGGTGTGCAGTTGTGGATGTTCGCGACGCCGAGCCTGTACATGCCGGCGAGCGCGCTCGACCCGGACCTGCTCCCGTTTCTGCCGCTGAACCCGGCCTACGGACTGGTGCAGGGCTTCCGTCAGGCGGCCCTGGGCGGCCCGTTCGACTGGTACGCGTTCGGCGTGTCGTCGGCGGTGGGGCTGGTGCTCGCGTTCGGCGGGATGCTGTACTTCCGCCGCGTCGAGCGCAGCTTCGCGGACACGATTTGAGTTGGCGTTTCGTGTTCGATGTTTTGTATTTCGCGACTCGGGACGTTTCGCTTCTCCGAGACGTGGGGCGCTAAACACCAAACACGAAACACCGAACACAAAACACGGACGAGGAAATGAAGCCCGCGATCCGCGTGGACAACCTGACGAAGCGGTTCCGGCTGGGCGGCCGGGTGCCGGGCGGGCTGAACCTCACGGAGCGGCTCGTGTCGGCGCTGCGCGCGTTCCGCCGGCGCCCCGCGACCGACGGAGCCGAGTTCTGGGCGCTCAAGGGCGTGTCGTTCGAGGTGAAGCCGGGCGAGGTGGTCGGCATCATCGGCCGCAACGGCGCCGGCAAGAGCACGCTCTTGAAGGTGCTGTCGCGGATCGTCGAGCCGACCGGCGGGCGCGCGGAGATCCGCGGGCGGGTCGGCAGCCTGCTCGAAGTCGGCACGGGGTTCCACCACGAACTGACCGGACGCGAGAACATCTTCCTCAACGGCAGCCTGTTGGGCATGTCGCGCCGGGAGATCGCGAAGAACTTCGACGCGATCGTCGCGTTCAGCGAGGTCGAGCGGTTCATCGACACGCCGGTGAAGCGGTACTCCAGCGGCATGTACGTACGACTGGCGTTCGCGGTCGCGGCGCACCTGGAGCCCGAGATCTTGATTGTTGACGAGGTGCTCGCGGTCGGCGACGCCGAGTTCCAGCAGAAGTGCCTCGGCAAGATGCGCGAGGTCTCGCGGGGCGGGCGGACGATCCTGTTCGTCAGCCACAACATGACCGCGGTTCAACAGTTCTGCTCGCGGGCCGTGGTGCTCGCCGGCGGGACGGTCGCGCTCGACGGCACGCCGGCCGACGCCGTTCGGTCGTACCTCGCGCAGCGCGGCAACCTCGTGGCCGAGTGGACCGACGACCGGCCCCCGGCCGATCGGCGCGTGAAGTTCAACGCGGTCCGTGTGAGGCGGGCCGACGGTGAGATCGCGCCCGCACTCGTCGCCGATCAGCCGTTCGCGGTCGAGATCGAGTACGAGGTCGCGGCGCCGGCGAGCTGCCAGATCGCGTTCCGCGTCAACCGCGAGGACGGCCAGACCGTGCTGACGACCGGCGACAACGACGCGGCCCGTGTGTACTGCCGCAACCGACCGCCGGGCCGTTACGTCGCGCGGGCGCACTTCCCGGCGCACCTGCTGGCCCCGGGTCGTTATCACCTGCTCGTCGCGGCGAACCAAGTGGGCTGCGGCGGCGGGTTCGACCAGCTCGATTCGGTACTGGACTTCGAGGTGCTGCCCGTCGGCTCGCTCCAGCAGATCGAGGGGCGGCTCGGCGTGGTGGTGCCGCTGTTGGACTGGTCGGAAGAGAAGACGGGTTGATGCGGGGGGCGGGCTTAGAGATGTCGTTTCTGGTGCGCGCCTATCAGACCGCGGTGCCGGGCTGCGTTCGCGGTCCGCTGTACGCGCTGCGCGCCTGGGCGCGAATGATGGCGACCCGGCCGGCGGCCCGGCGCGACTGGCTGGCCCGCGCCGCGGACCCGGCGGCGCGACGCGACTGGCTGGCGCAGGCGCTCGTCGCCGCGGGCCACCCGGTA
>JAFKJJ010000177.1 GCA_017306025.1 Planctomycetota bacterium | reverse complement strand
GATCGCGGTCATGATCGTCCCCGTATTTCGGCTGAGGCGCGGTACCGTTACGGGGTACCGGGCGGTTCTTTCACGGGCGCTCGTCGCCCCGGCCGCTCAGTTCCGGCTCCAGCACCTTCCGCAGTCGCGCCTCGACGTCCGCCGGGAGGGAACCGCACTTCGGCAGCGCTCGCGACACCTTCACCGTGTGCGCGTACGTCGCCACATACGGCCCGCACTTCTGGCACCCCTCGATGTGTAACCGGAACGTTTCCCGGCGCTCGATCACCAGGTCGTCGCCCAGGTAATCGACCAGCGCGGCTATCAACTCGTCGCACGTCATGACGTCACCTCGCCCTCGAAATGCGGGGCCAACAGGTCGCGCATCCGCATCCGCGCCCGGTGCAGTCGGCTCTTGACCGCCGCCACGCTCAGACCGAGCATCTCCCCGATCTCCGCGTTCGACAAGCCTTCCACGTCCGCCAACAGGTAGACGTCGCGGAACGGTTCCGGCAGTTGGCCGATGGCCCGCTCGATCACCGCGGCCTGCTCGGCCGCGAGCACCGGTTCGTCGGGCGACACGTTCCACCGCCTCACCGCGGTCTCCGGGGCGGCCGTCTCCAGGACGTCGTCGGCCGCCTCGTTCGCCTCGCGCTTCTGCCGGCTCGCCCGTTTCTGCCGGTGCGCCAGGGCGGCGTTCACCGTCACCCGGTGCAGCCACGTCGAGAGCTGGGCGTCGCCGCGGAACGTGTCGAGCTTGCGCACCACCTGTAGGAGCACGTCCTGCGTCACGTCCTCGGCGTCGGCGTCGTTGCCCAGCATCCGGCGCGCGAGGTTGTAGATCCGCGGAGCGTACTCGCGGAACACCAGTTCCGGCGTGAGCTTTTCGGGCAGCGGTGCGACCATCACGGCGACTCGCGGGGCCACAGAGCGAACGGCGGGCACCGTTCACCATACCGCCGTGAGCGCCCGCTGTCTGCCACGAGTCGCGTTCCGCACTACACTTTGCGGTCGTCCCCCCGTGCCCCCGACCGGGCCGCTAACCGTTGGATGAGGGGAACCGGCGCCGGGGTTCCCCGTGCCTCGCCGGACCAGGTCCGGCGCCGCAGCCGCCGTGAAATGCGTTACCGGGACAAACGTCCCATCCGGTCGGCGTGAGGCGGAGCTGTAACGGGCTGGGCACCTGCCGGGCCGAAGGCGCGGGCAAACGAACAGATGATCGCCAACTTACAACCGCCGAGGGGAAGGACGAGGACGAACAGGGCACCCGTCGGGCGCACGGCGCCGCCTCCGGCGGTTTTGCGTCGCTACGATAACACGACGCCCGACCCCGCCGAAACCGTTGGAGCGCCGGATGTCGATCAACGCGGTACTGTTTGATTTCGATGGCACGCTCGTCGATAGTTTCGCCGCCATCGCCGCCAGCACGAACCACGTTCGCGCCAGCTACGGACTGCCCCCGATGGCCGAGGCCGAGGTGAGGCGGACCACCTCATGGCCGACCTCGTGCCCGTCGCGCCGGTGGACGAGGCCGTGGCCCGGTATCGCGAACACCACGCCCGCGTCATGGTGCCGCAGACGCGGCTGATGCCCGGCGCGGCCGAGGCGCTCCCCGAACTTGCCCGCCGCGGGCTGTGTCTGGGGGTGTGCAGCAACAAGCGAGTTGAATTCACGCGCGAACTTGTCCGCGCGCTGGGCCTAAACGAATATTTCGCTTGTGTCCTCGGCCCGGACGACGTCGGCGGCCGCGCCAAACCCGACCCGGCCATGCTGTTAGAGGGATTGGCGCGGCTGGGAGCTTCTGCCGCCGACGCGCTCTATGTTGGCGACATGGTCGTGGACGTGCAGACCGCCCGGGCGGCCGGGATCGCGGTTTGGATTATTTCCAACGACGGAACCGGCGAATTTGTTCCAGTAGAAGGTGAACCGCGGCCGGATCACGTACTGCGGTCGCTGGCGGAGCTGCCGGACTTGCTCTCGGCGGCGGGTTTGCGGTAACGTCGCTCTCGACATCCGACCTTGATCCCCCTTTGTTGAATTGGGATCATCCATTCGGTGGTGGCCGTGTATTTTTGTGCGATTTTTTCGGCCACCGCGGGCACTATCTCTACGAGGCGGTGTTGCGGCTGCGAAAAAGAATATCGCCCGCGCAACGAATACAGACTGTTCGCGCTCCCACGGCAGGCCATTCTGCCTCGCGCGTTGCCCCGCGACCTCTCACGTGAGAACGGACATGCGATTCGTTCGTTTCGTACGCCGACACCCGCTCGTCCTGTTGGGAGGCATCGCTGTTGCGTTCGTCGGCTGGGTCTGGTGGGACGCGATCCCGGCGCCCCCGTGGGGCGTGCCGGAGGCGAACCCCGTCAGCCACGGTGAGACGCTCGAACGGGAGCCCGCAATCCGACGGCTCCGGGTCCTTCCGCCCGACGTTCGGACGGCCGAGGGGCTTCGGGCGGAAGCGACCACCGGTCTGGCGAAACTGAAGCCCGGGATGCCGCGCGCCGAGGTCGAAAAACTGGTCGGCCCGCCGGCGGCCGAGCACGTTTACCCCGCGACCGTCGCGGACGGCCGCGTGACGTACCAGGCCGCGTACGAGGCCGATCTGGGGCCGCCCCCGACGGTCCGGCCGATCCGCACCCAGCGTCTGCCCGTGCCCCGCGAGCCCGATTCGCACGGGCGCATGCTCGTCACGCTCGAATTCGACGCCACCAAACCCGGCCACCCGCTCGTCGGGATTCACTACCCCGACCCGCTCTTCTGAACCGCTTCCGCGGTCGCCCCACTCCAATCGGAGGCGGGGCGAGTTTCGGCCCATTTCGCGTCCCGTTTGGGGTGTTCCGCCCGCTCCGCCCGCGCGACTTGCGCCGGTCGCGC
>JAFKJJ010000265.1 GCA_017306025.1 Planctomycetota bacterium | reverse complement strand
GGGGGCCGGGGGGGGTAGGTTGCTTCAAGCTTTTGAACAACCGCGCCCAGAGCATCGGGGTGAGCGTGAAGCTCACCCCCATGCTCCTCATGATCGCGAACGCGACCACGAACCCGAAGCTGTTGAAGAACCGGCCGACCTGCCCGGACATGAACGCGATGGGCGCGAAGATCACCGCCAGCGAGAGCGTCGTCGCGATCACCGCCAGCGCGATTTCTCTGGTGGCCTTGCTCGCGGCCTCCCAGCCGCTCGTGCCCTCCAGTTCCATGTGCCGGAAGACGTTCTCCAGCACCACCACCGCGTCGTCGATCACGATCCCGACCGCAAGAATGAGGCCCAGGAGCGTCATGTTGTTCAGCGAAAAGCCCATCACGTCCATGAACGCGAACGTGCCCACGATGCTCGTCGGCACGGCCGTGGCGGCGATGAGCGTCGCCCGCCAGTCGCGCAGGAAGATGAAGATCGTGGCGACCACCAGCACCGCGGCCAGTACCAGGTGGAACTTCACCTCGTCGATGGAGCCCTTGATGAACTTCGACTGGTCGCGGATCACCTCCGTCTTGATGTCGGCGGGCAGCGTGGACCGGATCTTCGCGAGCCGCGCCTTGACCGCCTCGGCGACGGCCACCGTGTTGCCGCCCGACTGTTTCTGAACGATAAGGCTCACCGCGACGTTCCCGTCGAGCCGCGACTTGCCCCGCGGCTCCTCGATGCCGTCGGTGACGGTGGCCACGTCCTTCACGCGGATCGAGTACTTCAGGCCGTCCTTACCCGTTCGCGTGTCGATGATGACGTTCTCGAAGTCCGCGGGCTGCTGGATGCGCCCGACCGTGCGCAGCCCGAACTCGGTGGCGCCGGCGTCCACCTTCCCGCCCGGCAGTTCGAGGTTCTGCGCCGCCAGCGCCCGGCGCACGTCCTCGGCGGTGAGGTCGTGCGCGCGGAGTCGGTCCGGCTTGAGTGTCACGTTCACCGCGCGCTGCTCGCCGCCGACGAGGACCACCGCGCCCACGCCCGTCACCGCTTCGAGGTCCTCTTTGATCTGCTTCTTCGCGATCTCGGTGACCTCGCGCAGCTTGCGGCCGGGGCCGCCCGACACGACCACCGTGACCACCGGCGCCGCGTCGAGGTTGAACTTCTCGACCACGGGCGGGTCTGTGCCGTAGGGGAGCCGCGGCAAGAGCGTGGAGACGCGGTCGCGCACGTCCTGCGCCGCGATGTCGCCGTTGCGCTCCAGCTTGAAGCCGATGACGACCGAGGACACGCCCTCGCGCGTGGTGGACCGCAGCTCGTCGATGCCCGAGACGGTGTTGACGGCCTCCTCGACCGGCCGCGTGACGCTCGACTCCATCTCCTCGACGCCCGCGCCGCGGAGCGTGGTCGTCACGACCACGACGGGCACATCCACGTTGGGGAACAGCTCGACGCCGAGCCGCATGTACGACGCCAGCCCGAGCACCACCGGCCCGAGGACGAGCATGGTGGTGAACACCGGCCGGCGGATGCAGATGTCCCAGATCGACATTGCGCGTCCCGAACGAGGACAGAAACGGAACTAACCACAGAGACACAGAGACGCAGAGAAGACAGAGATCAAAAGAAACACAGTTCCTGAAAGCTCTGTGTCTCTGTGGTTAACTCTTCTTCATCGAATCCGGACGGGCGACCCGTCCACCAGTTGCGACTGCCCCGACGTGACGACCTTCGCCCCGGCCGGCAGCCCGCCGACCTCCACCCACTCCTTGTCGCGCGTCCCGACCGTCACCTCGATCGCCTTCACCCGGTCGCCCTCGACGACGAACACCTTGTTCACGCCCGCGAACTGGACCAGCGCCTCCGGCGGGACGGTGACCACCCGGTCCGAGCGGACGACGATCTCGGCCGTCGCGAACCCGCCGGCCTTCAGCTTGCCGTCGCCGTTGCGCACGCCGATCACCACGCCGAACGTGCGGTTGGCCACGTCCGTCGTCGGGCTGATCCGCGCGACCACGCCCGCGAACACCCGGTTCGGGTACGCCTCGACGCGAACCTCTACCGACTGGCCGACGGCCACCTCCGGCGCGTGCTTTTCCGGGATCGCGACGCCGAGCTTCAGCGCGTGGTCGATCACCAGCCGGAAACAGGAGGTCGCGGGCATCGACTCGACCGGCGAACCCGCCGACACCATCTTCTGCGCGACCGCGTAGCTGAGCGGGGTCGTCGTCGGGCCGAGCTGCCGGAGCCAGTCGTTCCACTCCGGCGGAACCGGGGCGCTCAATTTCGTGTCCGCGAGCCGGCGCTCCGCGTCGTCGAGCGCGGCCTTGAGCCGCCGCGCGTTCGCCAGCGTCACCCGGGCGTCCGTCTCGGCGAGCTGGACCCGCGTCCGGGCCACCGCGAGTCGGTTGATCGCCGAATCCAGTACCTGTTTTGTTCCCACCCCGCTGTTGGCCTCGGTCTCGGCGCGCTTCAGCTCGGATTCGGCCAGTGTCAGGTTCGCGCGGGCCTCGACCACCGCGTCCACGGCCGCGAGGTGCTTCTCGAAGCCCGCGTCGGTCGCCGGCAGCGCGGCGAGCTTCAGCTTGCGCAGCTCGGCCTCCAGGGCGGGACGCGCCTGCTCCACCGCGAGCCGGTACTCGGTCGCGTCGAGTTCGAGGAGCGGTTCGCCCGGCGCGACGCGGTCGCCCACGTCCTTGAACACGCAGAGCACCTTCCCGCCCACCTTCGGCGCGAGCGTGACGTCCTCGTAGGGGTACAGCGTGGAGACCGCCGGCACCGCCCGGCGCAGCGCGTTCGACTTCGCGTCGGCGACCGTCACCGGGACCGGCTTCGGCTCGTCGGACTTCGCGGAGGGGTCGGACTTCGGGGTACAGGCGGGGAGGGCGAGCAGGAAGAGAAGAACGAAGAACCTAACCCCCCGTCTCTTCGCGTCGCGCATCATTTGTCCTCCCCCTTCGGTGCCAGAAGGCCGTTCAGGATCACGTCCAGCACGTCGGCGGCCTGCGCGTCGGGGTCGTTCGGCCGGTTGGTCAGCAGGTTCGTCAGAATGGTGCCGTAGAGCAGGTCGCCGATCACCGCGAAGAATCGCTCGCGCGGGATCGGCCGGATCACCCCGGACTCGACGAGCCGCGCGAAGAACGCCTGGTGCTTGCACTCCGCCTCGTCGTCCTTGGTGACGAAGTAGAGCGGGCGATGGTGGTGCGGGAACGCGGCCCGCTCTTGGATGAACAGCTCCGCCATCTCCGGCCGACGGTGAAAGAAGCCGAGGTAAGTGCGGATCGCCATGCGCATCAACTCGGCGCCGTCGAACGACTGCGCGAGCACCGCGTCCATCTCCGCTTCCAGTTCCTTCAGCCCGCGCTCGACCGCGGCGAGGAAGAGCTGTTCCTTCGTCGGGAAATAGCGGTAGACGGTGCCGTTGCCCACGCCGAGGTGGTTGGCGATCGTCTGCACCTGCGTGTTGGCGAACCCGTAGTTCGCGAACACGCGCGCCGCGGTGTCGAGGATCTGAGCCTTGCGCCGCGCTTCGAGGTCGGGATCCTTCGGCCGACCCGGGCCGCGCTTACCGGTCTGCGCTGCGGCCTGCTTTTGCGCCTGCTCTCGGGCGCGAATTTCAGCCTCTCCCCAGCCGCTGCGGCGCTGAGAAAGGTATTTATCGGATTCCTCCATCCGCTAATTCTTAACCTTTGTAGCAAATGCGCCAAGGTCAATTTGGGGCCGAAAAGACGGCTCTTGTACCGGAGGTGTGGGAGCACCGAGCGCAACCCGTTTGAGCAATTCGGTTTGGTCGACAAACACTGAAGCACAGATTTTTCGGACCTGCGACTCTTTGGCGTCTTTCACGCTTCGCTCTCGCTTTATCCGAGGTGGGACGTCAATCCGCTCTTTTCCCATACGCGAAAGGGGGCTTCGGGTTACAATTACTCCAACCCCGCCGAAAACACGAAACGGTCCCTCATGCCTCTTGATTGGTCGCCTTTAGTTGAGTTTCTCCATCGCCACGAACGCCCGCTGCTGATGACCCACATCCGCCCGGACGCGGACGGACTGGGGGCGCAACTCGCCCTCCACGACGCGCTGACGGCCATCGGCAAGAAGCCCCGCGTCGCGATCGCGAGCAAGTTGCTGCCGCGGTACGCGTTCCTCGACCCGCAACGGACCGTGATCGAGGACTTCCGCCCGTCGGCGTTCACCGACAGCGATTGTGTGGTGGTGCTCGACACCGGCACGTGGAACCAGCTCGGCGACTTCGGGAAGTGGCTGCAGGCGTCGCCGCTGCCGCGGGCGGTGGTCGATCACCACCGGACCCAGGACGACCTCGGCGGGTTACAGTTTGTGGACATCACCGCGGAGGCGACGGGGCGGCTGGCGTACGAGGTCATCGGGGCGCTGGGTGCGCCGCTGTCGGCCGGCGCGGCGCACCACCTGTTCATGGCGGTCGCGACGGACACCGGCTGGTTCCGTCACCCGAACGCGACGGCCGCGACCTTCGCCCTGTGCAGCGATCTGGTCGCCCTCGGCGCGCGGCCGACGGAGCTGTACGAGCAACTGTACGAGGCCGCGACGCTCGCGCGCTTCAAACTGACCGCGGTCGCGCTCCAGCGGCTCGCGGTGGCACACGGCGGAAGGGTGGCGCACACCGAGGTCCTTCTGTCCGATTACGCGGCCACCGGGGCGGTGCCGGGCGACACCGAAGATCTGATCAACTACCCGCGGGGCGTCGAGGGCGTGGAGATCGCCCTTGTGTTCATCGAACAGCAGGACGGCGGCACGAAGGTGAGCTTCCGCTCGCGCGCGGCGGACGTGTCGAAACTGGCCGAGCGGTTCGGCGGCGGCGGACACAAGCTAGCCAGTGGCGCGCGGGTGATGAAGCCGCTGTCCGACGTGCGCAACGAGGTGCTCGCGGCGACCGCGGCCCTGCTGGGACCGTGAGCCGCGGCCGCACGACCGAGGTCAACTACTTGCCCGCTGACCGGTGACCTTGCCCTCCTTCCGCGTCCGGCCGGGAAGCCCGCCCCGCCGACGATCCGGGTTCGCACGCTGGAGTTTCCCATGTCGTACAGCCTCCGCGATCTGCCGCTGCCGGTGAAGGTGGTGGCGTCGGTGTTCCTGATGGCCGTCGGGGTCGGGTACACGTCGGCGATGGTGCAGTTGCACATGCAGGACGCGAAGTCCGGCAAGCCGATGCCGACCGTGGACGACGTGATCCTCAAGTTCACCGGCAAGAAGAAGTTCGACCCCAACGCGCCGCGGCAGGCGCCGGTGTCGCGCCTGGAAGCGCTGGTGATGGCCGAAACCGTCGCCATCAGTGGGCAGTCGATGTCGGCCGCATTCACGACAGAAGATCGCGCGGCGGGGCCGTTCAAGTTCAAGAAGGCGATCGAGGGGAAATCGCCGGAACAGCGCAAGGAAATCGAGGAGCAGCGCAAGGGCGAGCAGCTCGCGTTCAAGCTGTGGATCAACGCCCCGGAGGCGGAGCGGAAGAGCGCGTACGAGGCGGACAAGTTCGTCCCGCCGGCCGGTACGATGCCCGGGGCGTTCACGCCGGCGCTGGCGGACGGCAGTGCGGTGCAGGTTCGGTCGATCATCAAGCACCGGTGCGTCACGTGCCACTCGAAGGGCGGCGAGAAGGAGGACGTGCCGCTCGACACCTACGAGGGGCTGGCGAAGTTCATGGCGGCCGACGCGCCCGCGCCGACCGGCGACTGGGTGAAGGTGGAAGAGCCGATCAGCACCACCAAGCTGACGCAGTCGACGCACGCGCACCTGCTGAGCTTCGCGGTGCTGTTTTCGCTGACGGGGCTGATCTTCGCGCTGACCGACTACCCGAAAACCATGCGCGTGATCGGCGGGCCGTGGGTGGTGCTGGCGGTGTTCGCGGACGTGTCGCTGTGGTGGCTGGCGCGGCTGTGCGACCAGTGGGGGCCGTACTTCGCGATGGGGGTCATCGGAACGGGCATGCTGGTCGGTGCGGGGCTGTTCGGGCAGATCGTGCTGAGCCTGTTCAACATGTACGGGCCGAAGGGCAAGATCGTGGTCGGCGGTCTGCTCGTCGCCGGCGGCGTGATCTCCGGACTGATGTGGGTGAACGTGTTCGAACCGGGGCTCCGGGCGAAAGAGCAGGCGCTGAAGAAGGAGGACAAGCCCAAGGAGGAACCGAAGAAGGACGACAAGCAGACCGTTCAACCGGCCGAGCCGAAGAAGAAGGACACGAAGGAACCCGGGCCGAAGGTCGACGACAAGAAGGGGCCGGGGGTAACGCCGAAGGGTCCCCCGAAGTCCCCGCCGAGTTGGGCGGAAAACCTGCTGACGTTCCCGGTGAAGGATAAAGACGGCAAGGTGCTGCCGATGGAGGAGACGCCGTGGACCGGCGGCGAGGACGGCAACATGGCGCGGGCGTTCTACGACAAGGACAAGGTCTTCAAGGAGTTCATGGCCGACGCGGCCCACACGAAGGCGGACAAGGACAAGCTGACGGCCGAACGGGACGGCGAGCGGCTCGCGTTGATCGCGTGGGTCCGGGCGACGGAGCCCGCGCGCAAGGCGGCCTACGACGACGACGCGTTCCCGCTGCCCGCGGAGCTGACGGGCAAGCCGATCACCGACAAGTTCCTCAAGGACGGCAAGGTGGCGGTGAAGACGATCATTGCGAACCGGTGCTTGAGGTGCCACGGGCCGGACGGCAAGCAGTACGACGAGTACCCGCTCGACGCCTACGACAAGTGGAAGAAGTACGTCGAGCCGCCCGCGGGCGCTGCGGCGCCGGCGCCCGAGCCGCCCGCGGTGGCCGCCGCGCCAATGCCCGCGGCCCCGCCGACGCCGGTCCCTGTGCCCGCGCCGAAACCGGTCGAGCCGATCCCGGCCCCACGATCAAGACACGCGCGCGAACCGCGACGGTTACTCTTCACCCGGACTTGGTATGACGTGGTCCGGTTACCCCGTGACCGGACCACAACAAGGCGCGAACCTTCCACCCGAGCGGCCGTCCTTTTCGGGGGAAGGGCAAGCCGATTGGCCGACGGCACCCGTCTCGAAAACGGGCGAGGCTCACGCCCTTGGGGGTTCGATTCCCCCTCCTTCCGCTCCCCGCGGCCCGCGGACTTTTCAACAGAAGTCCGCGGGCCGCATGCGTTCCGCGGTGGAGAAATCGCGGAAAAAGTTCCCCGCGCCTTTCCAGGGATGCGAGCGATTGCCCCGGGCTAACCGGTGCTTCAGTTTTCGGGACCCGCTATACACCGCACGTCTCGGCGACTTCCGCGACACGCCGGCTTACCGCGACCCAGACGACGATCCGTGCCCGCAAGCGGACGAAGCTGCCGACCTGAACGTCGACCTGCGCAACGCCGCGGGCTCTGGTCGCGCGTCTACCGCATCTCGTTCACCATCGACGGCGGCACCGTCAACGTTCTTCGCGTCCGCCACGGGGCCGAGACCGCCCCACCGAAGGCGACGTTTGACCCGTTCTGCCTTTCTCCTTGTATCCGTCCCGTCCCGCGCGATAATCGGGCCATCCCCATCCACCCACAAACCGGAGGCGCACGTGCCCCGTTCCGCTCCCTCGCGCCGTAGGTTCCTCAAAACGTCTGCCGTTGCCGCATCGGCGTTCGCCGCGCCGGGCTTCCTCCGCGCCCGCGGGCCGAACGAGAGGCTCAACATCGCGATCATCGGCGCCGGCGGGCGCGGGGCGGCCAACCTCAAGGGCGTCGAGGGCGAGAACATCGTCGCGCTGTGCGACGTCAGCACCGCGGCCGTCGAGCGGGCCGCCGAGAAGCACAAGAGCGCCCGCAAGTTCACCGACTTCCGCCAGCTCTTCGACAAGGCCGCCAAGGAGTTCGACGCCTGCGTCGTCAGCACGTGCGAGCACACCCACGCGTTCGCCACGATGCTGGCCCTTCGGCACGGCAAGCACGTCTACTGCGAGAAGCCGCTCACGCACAACATCGCCGAGGCGCGGCTGATCCGCGAGGCGGCCGCGAAGACCAAACTGGCCACGCAGATGGGCACGCAGATCCACGCCGAGGACAACTATCGCCGCGTCGTGGAACTGATCCAGACGGGGGCCATCGGGCCGGTGCGCGAGGTCCACGTGTGGGTGGCGCGGGCGTGGGGGCTTCAGTCCGCCGAGGACGCGAAGGCCAATAAAGACATCGTGTACGTCACCGAGCGGCCGAAGGACGAGGTCAAGCCCCCGGCCGATCTCGATTGGGACCTGTGGCTCGGCCCGGCGCTCGATCGGCCGTTCAATCCCGTCTACGTGCCGGGGCCGAAGTGGTACCGGTGGTGGGACTTCGGCAACGGCACCATGTCCGACCTCGGCAGCCACTGGAACGACCTCCCGTTCTGGGCGCTGAAGCTGAAGGCGCCGATCGCGGTCGAAGCGAGCGGGCCGAAACCGCACCCGGAGATCGCGCCGGCGTCGATGCAGGCGACCTACGAGTTCCCCGCACGCAGGGGGCCGAAGGCCGAATCCGCCGGGCCGGGTATGCCGCGCGTGGAGATGCCCGCGGTGAGGATGACGTGGTACCAGGGCGCGAACAGGCCGGCGCTTCTCGCCGAAAAGAAGATCCCGCAGTGGGGCAGCGGCGTGCTGTTCGTCGGCGACAAGGGGATGCTGCTGTCCGACTACTTCAAGCACGTCCTGTTGCCGGAAAAGGACTTCGCGGGCTTCGAACGGCCGAAGCCGTTCCTCGGGAAGTCGCGCGGGCACTACGCGGAGTGGATTCACGCGTGCAAGACCGGCGCGCCGACGACGTGTAACTTCGAGTACGCCGGGTGGCTGACCGAGTCGAACCACCTGGGCAACGTCGCGTTCCGCGCCGGCCGGCGGCTCGAATGGGACGCCGCGAAGATGACGGCCACGAACTGCCCCGCGGCCGACGCGTTCATCCACCGCGAGTACCGCAAGGGGTGGACGCTGGTGTAGTGTGGTCCGCTCGCTCCGCGAGCGGTTCACGTTTGCATCGCAGATCGTAAGGGGAGTAAGGAGTACGTCAATTCGGGGGCGTAGCACCGCTCGCGGAGCGAGCGGACCACACTGAGGAGCCTCTCCCATGTTCACCACCGACAGCATCCCGGTCGTCAAACCGACGGCCGACGACGCGGAGTATTCGGCGCTGTGGGGCGTCGCGGGGCCGGCCGCGAAGCGGTCGCTGTGGCTGATCCACGGCCTCTCGCGGCGCTGGGAGGACTTCGCGCCGATCCTGTGCGACCTCACCGCGTGGTGGCACGTCCACGCGTACTCGCACCGCGGGCACGGCGAGTCGGCGCGCACGCCCGGCGCGTACCGCGTCGCGGACTACGTGAGCGACCTCGCGGCCGCGGTGAAGGAGGCGCACAAGAAGTGCGTGCTGGTCGGGCACTCGCTCGGCGCGCTCGTTTCGATGGGCGTCGCGGCGAAGCTGCCCGACCTCGTCACCGCGGTGGTGCTCCTCGACCCGCCGGGACCGCACTTCCTCGCGCACATCGATCAGACCCCCTACGGCACGATCTGGCCCGCGCTCCAGAAACGCTGTGGCCGACCGGACACGTCCGCGGTGGCGAAGGAGCTGGCGGAACTCCGCGTCACCACGGCGCACCCCGGCGAGATCGTTCGCCTCGGCGACACCCGCGACGCCGCGTCGCTGCGGTTCGTCGCCCGCGGCCTGCGCGACCTCGACCCCGAAGTTTTCGACCCGCCGCTGAAAAAGCACTGGCTCGACGGCTTCGACGTGTTCGGCGCCGCGAAGCACGTGAAGTGCCCGGCGCTGCTCGTGGTGGCCGACCCGGCGCGGGGCGGGATGCTCCCACCAGAAGACTCGAAGCCGCTGGCGTCGGCGCTGCCCGACTGCACGCGGGTCGATCTGCCCGGCGTCGGGCACCTGATCCACTGGCAGGACACGCCCGCGACCCTGCGGCTGTTGCACGCGTTCCTGGGCTCGCTGTAACCTCACCGGCGCCCACCCATGAAACTCGCCTCCGGCACCACGGTCATCAGTAACGGCACACTCGTCGACGGCAACGGCGGGCCGCCGCTGCGCAACGCCGCGCTCGTCGTTCACAACGGCCGCATCACGCACGCGGGCCTGGCGAACGACACGCCGACCCTCGACGCGGA
>JAFKJJ010000264.1 GCA_017306025.1 Planctomycetota bacterium | reverse complement strand
AATTCATCTCCAGCCATCGGGCCAAGAAGCCGCAGCCGCCGCCGGAAATCCTGATCGAGCTCTATCTGAAGCAGGACAAGGTGCTTGCCGACCTGCAGGGCACAATCAACAGCCTGATGCTGGACCAGCCAGGCATCAGTCTCGCCATCCGGCTCAATGATAATTTTAAGGAAGAATATCGCGAATACGTCGCAGATTCCGATGCGCTCAATAGCATTCCGGTCGAATACTACGAAATCGTCTGGCAAAGTTTTGCTGCCCATCCGCTCGAACCCCGCGCGGTACGGCAACGGCCGCTGAAATACCGCGTGTACGATCTCGAAACCGGGGGCGGAAACGGCCCCGCAGGAGTACGGCGCGATCCCCGGCAGGAACCGGTAGTTCCCCCCGGGGTGGTCCATCAACGACATAAGTGCTCCTGACTCGTTACAGCAGTTCCTGAATCGGTTTGCCCGCGCCGACGATGCTGACGGGCCGGCCCGAGGCGTCCTCGTAGTGGGTGTCCAGCGGGACGCCGAGCGCCTGATACAGCGTCGCCAGCAGATCACCCGGGGAGACCGGCCGTTCGGCCACCTTGCCCCCGCGCGCCTCGCTCGCGCCGACCACCCGGCCCCCCTTCAACCCGCCGCCGCCCAGGAGCACGGAGAAGCACTCGGGCCAGTGGTCGCGGCCCGCGTGGCCGTTGATGAGGGGCGTGCGGCCGAACTCGCCCGCGCAGTAGATGGCCACGTCGTCGAGCATCCCCCGGTCGTCGAGGTCTTCGACCAGGGCGGCGATCGCGGCGTCGAGCGGCGGCAGGTGCTGCTCCAACCCCTTCTCGATGTCGTCGTGGTGGTCCCAGTACCCCGTGTTGATGGTCACGCAACTGGTGCCCGCCTCGACCAACCGCCGTGCCAGAAGGGCGCTCTGGCCGTAGAGGTGGCGGCCGTACCTGTCGCGCAGCCGCGGGCTCTCCTTGCCGATGTCGAAGGCGGCGCGGACCCGCTCGCCGGTCACCATCTCCAGCGCCTGGGCCTTGAAGCTGTTGAGCCCTTCGAGGGTGCCCGTCTGGTCCACGTCACGGCGGAGGGTGTCGAACTCCTTCAGGAGTTGGGTGCGGGATTTGACGCTCTGAATTGGCAGGTTGCCGGGCAGTGACAGGTTGGGCACGCGGAAGTCGCGGGCGTTCGGGTCGGCGCCGACCTCGAACGGGTTGTAGGCCGCGCCCAGGTAGACCGCGCCCTGGTACCCGAACGCTTCCGCCCGGGGCACGGCCACGTAAGGGGGCATGTCGGACCGATCGGCCCCGCGGCTCCGGGCGATGACCGAACCGAACGAGGGCTTCTGCGGGGCGTTGCGCGCGAGCGTCGGGCCGAAGTACCCCGTTTGCATCCAGTGGGCCGAGGGGGCGTGGATCGCGTTCTGGTGGTTCACCGAGCGGACGACGGAGAGCCGGTCCATCACCCGGGCCTGGCGCGGGAACCGTTCGGTGACCCGGACGCCCGGCACGGCCGTGGCGATCGGCCGGTACATGCCCCGGAACTCGGCCGGCGCGTCCGGCTTCATGTCGTAGGTGTCCTGCTGGCTCAGGCCGCCGTGCGTCCAGAAGACGATCAGGGCCTTGTTCGGGGTCCTCTCCCGCGGGGTCTCCGCCGCCTGGACCCGAACGCGCAGAGGGCCGCCAACCGAACCCGCGCCCAGGAGCGACGCGCTCATCTGTAGGAAGTTCCGACGGCTGATGGCCGGTCGCATGTGCTGTCTCCGTTCGGTCCGCGCTCGTCCGCCGGTCAGTGGTTGAAGAGGAATTCGTTCGTCGCCAGGAGCGACCAGAGCAGGGAGGCGTAAGCCCCCTTACGGTCGGCCTCGGAGTTCAGGAACTTGACCGCGGCGGCCAGTTCCTTCGGGCGCGGCGGGCGGCCGAAGACGCGCAGGAAGATGTCGCGGACGTTCTCCTCGTGCGGTTTCCCGTTGACCGCCAACCGCTTCGCGTACCCCTTGTCGGACGTCAGCTTGTCCTGAACCTCGGGCGCGCCGATCAGGGCGAGCGTCTGACCCAGCGCGGGCGCGTCGACGCGCTCGCACTCGCACGCGGAGTTCCGAGCGGGCCGGCCGAACACGTCCAAAAACTGACTGGGCACCGCCTCGTCGGGCAGGTCGATGGCGCGAGTCCCGGCCGGGAAGTCGCCCGCGACGCACCGGAACTTCGTCGGGGATTCGAGCACCTGCCCGATCCCGTCGAGCAGCACCTCGGCGGGCAGCCGGCGCGGGTAGTACCGTGCGAAGCTCTGCGCGTCATCCCGGTTGGCGTCCTCGGGCACCGAACTGAGGCCGTAGGCGGCCGAGTTGCAGACGACGCGGATCAGGTGTTTGACGTCGTAGCCGCTCGCCGCGAAGTCCTTCGCCAGCGCGTCCAGCAGTTCGGGGTTGCTCGGCGGGTTCGTGCTGCGCGCGTCGTCGATCGGGTGAATGATGCCCCGGCCCAGGAAGTGGCCCCACATCCGATTCGCCATCGTGCGGGCGAAGTACGGGTTGTCCCGAGCGGTCATCCACTTGGCCAGGGCGCGGCGGGGGTCGTCGTACCTGTCCAGCTTGAACTCCGGGCCGCCCGGCGGGCGCGGGCGCATCACCCGTCCGGTGCGCGGGTGAAGGACCTCACCCTCATCGGCCAGGAAGATCGTCTCGGCCGTCGACACTTCGGCGTCCGCGAAGCCGCCCTTCCGCCCCACCCGTGCGAAGGCGGCCGCCAGTTGGTAGTAGTCGGCCTGGCTCCAGCGCTCCGCCGGGTGGTGGTGGCACTGGGCACACTGGATGCGAATTCCCAGAAACGCCTGCGCCACCGACTCCACGTAATCCTGCGAGGTGCGCGTGGTCCGGTACCAGACCGTCGGGGGATTGGTCTCCTGGCTGCCCGACGCGGTCAGGATCTCGCCGACGAAGCGGTCGTAGGGCACGTTGTCCGCGATGCTGTCGCGAATCCAGCCCGCGAACAGCGCGGTCCCGGCGCGCTGCTGGCTGGTGCCGTATCCCTTCCCCCGGTTCCGCAGAATGTCGGCCCACTTCAACGCGAAGTAGCTGGCGTACTCCGGCCGTTCGAGCAGTCGGTCGATGAGCCGGGCCCGCTTGTCGGCCCGCGCGTCGGCCACGTAAGCCCGCACCTCGTCCGGCGTGGGCAGGGTTCCGCAGATGTCGAGCGACGCGCGCCGAATGAACTCCTCGTCGGAGGCCGGCCGCGACGGCACGACGCCCAGGCGCCTCCAGTTGGCGACGAGGTGCTTGTCGATGCCCGAAACGGTGTTGGCCTTCTCCCACGCCGCCAGCGCCGATTCGGACGCGGCCTTCTGGTGGTGCGGCACCGTGCCGTGAAAGACCGCGATCTGATCGCCGTAGCGAACCATCACCGCGAAAAGACCGCTGCGGTTCTTCACCTGCACGACACCGGCTTCACTCACTTCGGCGATGTCGGGCTCGTTCGACTGGTACACGGCCTGGCGGGTCACGTCGCGCGACGTGCCGTCCGAGAAGTGCGCGACGACCCGCAGGGGCCGTTGGCGGGTCCCTGCGTCGAAGGTGCCGCGGTCGGGTGTGACGGCGATGCGGGCGAGCGTGGGGTCGGAACTCCCGGCCGGGGGCGAGCCGTTCTCGATCCACCGCAGGATGGCCCGGTAATCCTCGGAATCGACAACCAGCCGCTTCCCCCCGCCGTGGGCGACGGCGCCGGTCGCCTTGAGGAGAAAGAGACTCGCCGCGGGCGAAGACGGCAGGAGGCGCCGGCCCCGCGCCTCCTGAACGATCGCTTCGTAATCTTGTTCCGGCTCGAAGCCGAGCAGGGAGAGTTTAAACCCGTTCTGCCCCTCCGCCTTCCCGTGGCAGCCCCCGCTGTTGCAACTGAGTTTGGTGAGCAGCGGCACGATGTCCGTGTTGAAGTAAACCGGCTGAGCCGGTTGTCCCACAGCGCACGGCGCGGCGCCGACCAGGGCCAGCACGGCCAGGACGCCACGGCTACCGAACAAACCCCGCGGAAATCTCATTCCGTGATCTCCAGTTCGACGAAGCGACTCGCGCGGTAGCGGGGCTGATCTTCCACCGTGCCCACAGCGTCCAGACGGAGGAACAGGTGACGGCCCAGTGGCGCGTCCTCCGTGGCAATCACTTGCAGCGTCCCCGAATCCGACTGGCCCACCAGCGTCACCCCCCGCGCCCGGAGCCCGACCACCCCGCCCGGGGCCACCAGTTCCGTGTGAACCTTGCCGATGAATCCGTGCTTCCGTTCCGCGGTGAAGTGAAGTTGGATGATCTTCCCCCGTGCAATTTTCGTCGGCGTGCGAGGGTCGATCTCCAGGACGATTCGCGCGGGACGGACGGTAACGGTGATCGGATTGCTCACCACGGTCACCGCGACCGGATTCGACTTCGCCCCCTTGGCGCCGGCAACCGGAACAGTCGTTTCCGCTCGCACGGCGAACGTGTAAGGTCCGGGCGGCAGCGCCGCGGGGAAGGCGAGGCTGATCCAGCCCTTCGTTTTGCCGGCCGGGATCGTCGCAACGGAAGCGCCAGCCGACCGGGGCAACCCGACCGCCGTGAGGTGAACGAGGCCGGTAGCCCCCTCGAACCGCTGTTCGAGATCGACGGCCACGTCGAGCACGCTCTCCTGATCGACGGCCGTTTCGGCCGGGGTGGCCGTCAGGAGGAGCGGGGCTTCCGAGGTGGTCGCCAGAGGGATTTCTTGCGTGATCCGGCCGGAGGGAACGGGCTGCCCCGGCCAGATCATGGCGCCGCCCTTCGCGGGACGGGTGATGGTCGTGCCGCCTACATCGGCGCGGCCGGTGAGGTTCAAGCCTCCGGCAAACGGGGGGCAATCGCGGTTTGCGCTCAACACGACTATACCGCGATCCTGTCCCGGTCCGATCCAGACGTCGGAGCACTGAATCCCCGGCGGCAGGTTCTCGGCCGTGACCCGAATCGGTCCGGACATCCCGCGGTGCCGGACCGCCAGCACCTCCAACATTTCGCGGCCACCGGCCATGAGGTTCAGCCCGGCCGGTTGGTCCGGTCGGCGCGACACCGCCGCCAGATGGAAGTCGGGCTCCTCGCGCCGGACGCTGAGCCGGTAGAGCCGGCGCGGGTCGCGGTTCAATCCGCCCGTCAGGTTCCGCACCTGGATCAGATACCGCCCGTCGGCCGGGGCGACCCACCGCCCCGCGGGGTCGGGGTGCGCCGTGGCGAATCGCGCGCCACCCAGGTTTTCGAGAGTGGGTGCGAGTTCCAACAGTTCGTTCTTTCCGTCGGGGTCGAGCACCCGCACGTCGAGATCAACGGGAGAACCCATCCGCGCGGCGAAGCTCTCCAGCCAGAGCACTTCCCCGCGGCGGACACGCACGGCGTACCAGTGCCGCTCGTCCCCGTCCGTCAACTGGCCGCACACTTCGGAAGGCACGGCGACTTCTTGTGCGCGGTCCGAAGCGTGGTTAGCCGCCGCGACGACCACCGGAACGTCCGTGACGGCCATCAGAACCGGAGCGTGGCCCCCGGGATAGTGGTACGCGAAGCAATCGAGCGCCATCTGCGCGGAGCGCAAGCGGAGCGGAACGCTCCCGTGTCGGCCCACCTCCGGCGGCGTGATCTCGACTTCCACGCCGTCGAGCGCGGGGCCGCCCTTGGTCACCTCTCGCGGAGCGAGGTTGCGGCCGTACAGTTTGACCTTCGCCGTCTTCCCTCGGGTCACCGCGCACGGGACGGCGAACTCTACCCGCGGTTTCGTGTCGATTTCGAGCCGGTAGAAGTGTGCGGTGCTGCCCAGGTAACTGAGGTCGAACACTTTCGCGTAGTAAATCCCGTCGGCGGGGGCCAGGAAGTCTACAAGCGGATCGATGACCGTATACCCCCGGCTGACGGCCAACCGCTTTCCGTCGGCGTCGCACACCTCCAGCACGGCCCGCAACTTGGAGTCGATGCGCTCGGCCGAGCAGTCCAGCACGACCCGCTGACCGGCCTTCGCCTTGAACCGGAAGCAGTCAACGTCTCCCGGCTTCTCGACCCGCCCGTTAACCACGATGTCCAGGGGAACGTCTTGAGCGGTGTCAAAGGTGTCGTTCGGCTCCGCTTCCGAAACTTCCGTCCGGTTCCCCACCACGAACGACCGCGGAGAACTCATGCCGTGCGTCCCGACCGCTCGCAGGTCGTAAACGCCCGTCGGAGTTCCCGTGGGGATGTCGAGTTGGAACCGGTTCCCGTCGAGCTTCTTGGCGCTCAACTTCGGAATGACGGAACGCACGTCCCGAAGGCCGTCCAGGCCGGTGCCGTCCAGAACGACGATCGCAGAAGTCCCCGCTTGACCGCCGGGCGGGTAGACCGTGTTGAGAACCGGATTCGGCGACTGGCCCCGTGCGTGCGCACCCATCAAAAGGAGTAAACAGCCCACCAGAGGTAGGCGAAAGCCTTCACGGATGAGGGCGCGGGTCATGGGAGTTTCGCGCGGCAACAGGGTACGAGCGGTTCGTCTCGCGGCGCTTCGGGAGAGTTTTCGGCCGCGGTGAGGAACGGAGCGGTGGTCGGGGGCGGGCGTTTCGGAGGAACGTCGAATTTGTCACATCGCCGGCCTACCGTCAAGCGTTCTTTCGAGATTTGCCGGCCTTTTCTGACGTCTCGTGGCGTCTGGGCCGTTGCCAGGCCCAGACGCCGCTGCCGACGGACCGCACTATTTGGCCGGCGCGGGTGTCGCTTCGGCGCTGGGCTTCGACTTCAACCCGGCGGTGTTCACGGCGATAACGCGGTAGGTGTGCTTCTTGCCGGGTTCCGCTTTCGTGTCGGTGAACTGCATCGGCACGAGCGGCTGTGTGGGCGTGTCACTGTACTGGAGGTTCTGGAAGATCGGCCGACCGAACGGGTTCTTGCCCCCTTCGGGCACGTTGGCGAGGAACTGGCCGTCGCGCTCGATGACGAAGCTCGCCAGCCCGCTTTCGAGGTCGGCCTCGGCCGCCCACGTCAGCGTGTTGCCCTGCACACGCACGTTCGTCGGTGCCGGTGGCGGCGTGGTGTCTGTGACCTTGGTGTCCTTGACGTACTCCGTCCACGCCTTCGCCATCGCCTCGTTCGGGAGCCACGCCGCCTTGAGGGGCTCGCCGGTGTACTTCGCGACCGGGGCCGCTTCGGTGCCGGTTGGCGGGGCAAGCCACGCCTTGTCCGTCGGCATGGCGATGAGCGGATCACCCGCGGCTTTCGGCAGACGGGCGCTCAGGCAGGCGTCGAGCCAGGGAACAGCAAGGTAGCGCTGATTGCCGCAGTCGTGGCTCGACAGCGGGTCGACCGCCACGCCGACGAGCCCGCCCTTACCGCGGACCTCGTTGAAGAACACCTCGTTGGCGGGCCACACGCCCGAGAACCGGTCGCCCTTGACGGTGACGCCCTCCTTGGTGCCGAGGTTACACATCATCGGCACCTTGAGCGCGGCGTCCGGCAGCGCGTGTACCTTGATCCCGGTGCGCCCCGGCTCCGCCTTCAGGAGCGGCACGCCCGAGCGCAGCCACGCCGCGGCGACGCGGTCCGGGTGCAGAAGTACCATTCCCCCGGCCCAGTGGCCGCCGCCGCTGTGCCCCCACAGCGCCCACGGCACCCGCGCCAGTTCGGGGTGCCCCGACTTCGCGCCGAGGTCGGCGAGCCCCTTCCGGAAAGCGGCATCCGAGCCGTTGCGCGGATCGCACCACATCTGGCAGTCGGCCTTCTCCGGCTGCTCGTAGGAGGGCGACAGCAGCGCGCAGTCGTGCTTCTTCGCCAGGGCCTGCCAGTGCAGGTCGTAGGCGCCCGTCAGCCCCGACTTGCACGACCCCTCGCCGCACCCGTGCTGGTGAACGACGACGCCGCGGAGCGTCTTCACGCCCGGGGGAATCCAGACCGTGTAGTTGACCGGGTAGACCAGTTCGCCCGGCTTGTTGGACGCCTCGTACCGGACGCGGTAGTACGGCGGCTCGGCCGGCGGGAAGACGTCGTAGGGCGGCTTCTGCGCGAGCAGCTCCGACGCACCCGCGACGAGAAGCAGGTAAGCGACACCACAGCAGTTCACGGCCGTTCGACTCATGGACACGTTCTCCTGAAAAGCGCGATTATCGCATTCGCCGCGCGCCGGGCAAGCGGCGATCGAGCGAAGACGGATTACCCGGCGCACAGCGGATGGCAACCAGGACAACCGTTGACCTCAGCCCTGTGCGAAAACGTACGGAGGCACCAGGGAAAGCGCAAATCAACGGTCCCGACCGCGGCATCCCCTCATGCCGTCGGCAAACGAATTCAGGCCCCATCTGCCAACAGCGATTGAGGTTGCGCAACTGCCGACCTGACGCGCGAGGGCAGCCGCCTGCCGAACGGGCAAGATTTCCGAATCGGGCACGGCAGTTGTACCGTCTCCCGGTGGCCCCCGGCCGATCCGTCGAATTTCGCGCGCGGGCCGTGCCAGTTCCGACAACGGGGAGGAGATCGGATGAGTACGACACTGGACCGCACGCCGGCCGCGGAACTGCGGCACGATCTCATGGCGCTCCAGGGCAACTGGCTGTGGTTCGCCCTGCTCGGGGCCGGGATGATCGTCCTGGGGTTCGTCGCGCTGGGGGCACTCGTGACCGCGTCGTTGGCCACGGCGGTAGCGATCGGCATCCTGCTCCTCGTGGGCGGCGCGGTCGAGACGGTCGGCGCGATCGGGAGCCGCGGCTGGAGCGGGTTCTTCGGGCACCTGCTCTCGGGCGTCCTGTCGCTCGTCGTCGGGGTGCTGTTCCTCCGCGCGCCGATCGGCGCCCTGCTGGTGCTCACCCTGCTCCTGGCGTGTCTGCTCCTGGTCGGCGGCCTCTTCCGGATCATCGCGGCCCTGAACTACCGCTTCGCGGGCTGGGGTTGGACGCTGGCGGTCGGGCTGATCGACGTGGCGCTCGGGGTGATGATCGGGATGGACTGGCCGGCCGCGGCGCTGTGGGTGATCGGGCTGTTCGTCGGCATCAGTTTCGTGTTCCGCGGCGTCAACTGGATCAGCCTGGGCGTCGCGCTGCGCACGCTCCCGCGTACCCGCCCGGTCTGAAGCCGGGGCGCCGCGCCGTCAACCGCGGCGCGGCTTTCATTTGGGAACGTAACGGCCCGCACCACCTTGAGGATGAGCCATGTCGATTCTCCTGCGCACCGCCGGGTTGATCGCTCTGGGTGTGGCGGCCGGCGCCGCGCTGGTGCTTCTGCGTCGGCGCTCCGCACGTCGAGCGCACATCGAGCCGGCCGACCCCTTCGGCCCCGTCGACGTGGTACAAGAGGCGTCCGAGGAGTCCTTCCCGGCCAGCGACCCGCCCAGTTGGACGCCGGTCACGGGCGTCGGACCGCCGGCCTGAGCGCCCCGGTCCGGTGCTGGTGTCGTCTTCGGCGAGTCGCGACCGCGAGGGAGCGGGCCACGCAACTGCGGTCGCGCCCGCGGTTCGGGGTGGTGTCGCCCGCGACGGAAATGACGTTTCGCCCCAGGTTCTTGAGTGGTGCTGCCCGCTCCCTTGCGGTCGCGGCTCGCCCAGAAACCGGTCAGGAGGCCTCGACCGCGGTCGACCGGAGCGGCTCCCGCATTGCCGCGGCCAGCACCTGTTCGGCCGTCTCCGCCGGAAAGAACGTCATCTCCGCCCGGACCGCCTCGGGGAGCTCCCGCAAGTCGCGCTCGTTCCCTTTCGGCAAAATCACGCGCCGAATGCCCGCGCGCCGGGCGGCGAGTACCTTCTCCTTCACCCCGCCAACCGGCATCACCAAACCTGTCAAGGTGATCTCGCCCGTCATCGCGGTGTCGTTGCGGGCCGGGACGCCTGAGTAGAGCGACGCCAGGGCCGCCACCATCGCCACCCCGGCGCTCGGCCCGTCCTTCGGGATCGCCCCGGCCGGGACGTGGACGTGAACCCCGCCGCGGCAGCGCGCCGGGTCGATGCCGAGTTCCTCGGCGTGCGCCCACACGAAGCTGTGGGCCGTCGTCGCCGACTCCTGCATCACCTTCCCGAGCTGGCCGGTCAGCCGCAACCGTGGCGCGCCCGGCAACCGGCTCGCCTCGACGTACAGGATCTCCCCGCCGGCCTCGGTCCACGCCAGCCCGGTCGCCACGCCCGGCGGGAGCACCGCCCG
>JAFKJJ010000204.1 GCA_017306025.1 Planctomycetota bacterium | reverse complement strand
TCGAACTTGCCGATCCGGCGCCGGTCGGCCCCGGTGAACGCGCCCGGCTCGTGCCCGAACAGCTCGCTCTCGACCAGCGTGTCGGGGATCGCCGCGCAGTTGAGCGCCAGGAACGGCCGGTCCGCACGCCGGCTGTGCGAGTAGATCGCGCGCGCCACCAGCTCCTTGCCCGTGCCGCTCTCCCCCGTTATCAGCACGCTCACGTCCTGCGGGGCGACGCGGCCGATCTGCTTGCACAGCTCCTGCATCACCGGGGACCGGCCGATGATCTGCTCGCCGCTCGGGTCGTGGGGCAGCGCGGCGCCCCCGCGCATCAGGCGCGCGGCCTCGAACGCGCGGTCCAGCACCCCGCTCATCTGTTCGAGGTCGAGCGGCTTGAGCAGGTAGTCGAACGCGCCGCGCTTCATCGCCTCGATCGTCGTTTCGGTGGTGCCGTGCGCGGTGACGAACACGACCGGCCGTTTCGGGTCCGCGGCCCGGATGCGTTCGAACAGTTCCATGCCCGAGCCGTCGGGCAGTTGCAGGTCCAGGACGATCACGTCCGGGCGGTCCCGCTCGACCCGGCGCCAGCCCTCCGCGACCGTCCCGGCCGTGAGCACGTCCACGTCGGGCGCGGCGAAGAGCCGGCGGAACGAGTGGCAGATGATCGGTTCGTCGTCAACGACGAGCAGCTTCGCCATCGTCGGCCTCCGCGGCGGGCAGGGTCAGGGTGAAGCGCGCGCCGCCGGTCGCGCGGTTGGCGCCGATCAGCTTCCCGCCGTGGTCGCGGGCGATCCGCTGCGCGATGGTCAGCCCGAGCCCGGTCCCGGTGGGCTTGGTCGTGACGAACGGGGTGAACAGCCGGTCGGCGACCGACGGGTCGATGCCCGGGCCGGTGTCGGTCACGTCCACGATCGGGGCGCCGTCCGGCGCGCGGCCCGCGCTCACCTCGACCGCCCCGCCGGGCGGCGCGGCCTCGATCGCGTTGAGCAGCAGGTTGGAGAGCAGCGAGAGGAGCTGGTCACGGTCCACCGACGCGGGCACTGGATCGGTGATCGCGGCCACCGTCAGCGCGACCGGCTTGGCCTCGGCGCGCCCGCGGGTGACACCGGCGGCCTCGGACACCCGCCCCCGGAGGTCGTGCCGCCGGCGGGCCGGCGGCGGGGTCCGGGCGAAGTCCAGGAGCCCCCGCACGGTGCGCTCGATCCGAACGACCTCCTGACGGATCAGCCGGAGGTCCTCGTCGGCGAGCGGCGTCGGGTTCGGGCGCCGCAGCGCCCCTTCGACGAGGAACTTGATCCCGGTGAGGGGGTTGCGGACCTCGTGGGCCACGCCGGCGGCGAGCTGGCCGACGGCGGCCAGTTGTTCGGCCCGGGGCCGGCCCCGCTCCTGCTCCTGGAGCCGCTGGCACACGTCCTTCACCCGGCCGACGACGTAGTCGAGCTGCGCGTCCAGGTCCGCGACCGGCCGCGGCGCGTGCAGGGTCATGGCCCCCACCTCCTGGTCGAGCT
>JAFKJJ010000263.1 GCA_017306025.1 Planctomycetota bacterium | reverse complement strand
ACCCTCGTCCTCCTCCACCGCCCGGGCGCGGTCGGGGCCGTTCTCACCGTCGTCACCGTGGTCGGTGATCGGCGGGTGCAACTCCGCTGGGTGACCAGCGACTGGCGCTTCAACGGGGTGAACCGCTTCCGGTGCGAGTCGGACGAACCCGGGGTGCCGGCCCTCGTGGTGAGCCCGGCGTGAGCGCCCCGCGCCTTCCCGGCTGCCGGCACCGCGGCGAGGAGCTGCTCCCCGACCGCTGGGTGTGCCTCTCGGACCGACTGGTGGTCCGCACCGGGCTGGTGTCGGGCGAAACGTGTCGGTCGCGGTGCCCGTACGTGGACCACGAACCCGACGGGCCGGCGCGGTCCGAGCCGCACGCGCCGGGACTGACGGTCGCGTGTGACCCGCGGCTCGTCGCGGTCGGCGTGATCACCGCGCCGCGGTCCGTTCCCACGCTCCCCCAGACGCTCGCCGAGTTGCGCCGGGCCGGCTTCCCGCAACCGGTCCGCGTGTTCGCCGAACCGACCGCGCCGGTTCCGGACGTGCCGGGTGTTGCGGTCCACCGAAACCCGATCCGGCTGGGGATCTGGGGGAACTGGGCCGCGGCGGCGCGGCGCGTGCTCGCCGACACCGACGCGCCCTTCGTCCTGATGTGCGAGGACGACGTCCGCTTCGCGCGGTGCGCGGCGCTCGCCCTCCAGCACGCGATCGACGCGATCCCGCACGACACCTGGGGGTACGTCTCGCTCTACACCCCGCGCCACAACCTGCGGCACGCGGACGGGGGCGTCGGGTGGCGCGAGCTGGCGGTCGGGTGGGGGACCTGGGGCGCGCTGGCCTGGTGCTTCACGCGGGCGGGGCTCGCGGCCGTTCTGAATTCGCGCGCCGCGTACGCGCACGCGTCCGCCGACGGGACCGATGCCGTCGTCTCCGTGGCCGCGAAGGAACTCGGCCGGAAGTGCTACTTCCACGTCCCGAGCCTGGGCGACCACACCGGCGGGGACAACTCGACGGCCGGGCACTACCACGCGCCGGGCGAGGCCCTGGGGCTGGGGTTTTCGGCGGAATACCGCGGCTACCTTCCGCGCCCCGAAGAGCGCGGGTAAAGAAACCACGTTCATCACGTCAACGGTTGTGCCCGCCCGCGTTCTGCTCGCGTCGAACGGCACCTCAAACGCGCCCTCGCCACGGCACCTCGTTTCCGGCTCCCGTCCCTTCGTTCGCCGCGCCTACCGATCCTCACGTTACGTCCCCGGCGCGACGGGGGAGCGAGACGGGGGCGAGCCGCTCGAACTCGCTTCACCGCAGAGGAAGGCGCAGGCGGTGAAGACCAGGCTCACGTGATGGTGCCACCCGTGCCAGGTGCGGCCCTCGAAGTGATCCAACCCCAGCTCGTTCCGTAGCCATTCGAACCGCTGTAGCGCGTCCGCAACGGCCCCGGCGCGATCGGCGCTCGGGGTGAAGCCGCGCGCCGCGAGCCCGTCTCGAAAATCCGTTGCGGTGAGGTACCCTTCTTCGCCCGTGATCGGTGGGACCGTCGCGCTTTCGGCCCGCAATTCGTCGAGGAGCCGTAACGCGATTTCGGCCTTCGTTGTCGCGGTTCGCTCGGCGGCGGGGAGGAGTTTCGCCAGTGCGTCGGGGTGCTCACGGAGCCACGCCGGCGGCAGGTAGAGGCGTGCCGCCAGCGGGAAGTAGCCCGCCGGTCCGACCTGTGCCACGAACACCCCGACCTGGCAGTTCATCTTCTTCCCGGGACCGCGCGCGAACTGTCGGTGAACGCCGACCGAGTGCTGCCCCTTCTTGGCGAACGCGCCGTCGTGAACGACCCACACGGCGCCCGCGTCGGAGCGGCGCGCGGCGGCGTACTGCCGGGCGGCGGCAAACAGCCGCCCCGCGTCCCACGGGCTGTTGCTGACGAAGTGCTGGAGCGCCTGCGCCAGGTTCGACTCCGTGGTCATCACCCGCCCGGCCGTCGCGGCCAGGGATTCGACGTTCTTGCGCTCCGAGGGTTCGAGCAACCCGCGGAGGTACGCCCGGAACCGCAGGAACTGATCGGCCCGCTGGAACACCGTTCGGAACTCGGCCGCGTACCGCTCGAATCGCGCCGCCCGCTCGGCATCGAAGGCCGGGGGCGGGACAGTTTCCTGCTCCGAGCGTGACATCTCCGCCTCCGCGGGTTCGTGAAACGCATTTCGGAGAGGAACGAGGCGAATAGATTTCATCGCAGATGATATTACTCGTCATTTTGCTCGGCGACGCGAGTTTGTGCGACTCTGTAGCGCAGGAGCGACCTTACTTCGTCAAGTTCGGTCGCTCCCGCCGGCTCGCAATTCAGCCGCAGTAAAATTTACGTAATCAAAGAATTGAAAAGGGCTTGTGGATAATTATCTGCGACTGTCGGGGCAACGACCTGACGGAGTAAGCACGGTGTAAGAGAGTAATTGCCCGTTCTGTATTGAAATACATCACTGTGGACATCAATTTAGTTCGATAGGAGGCACGAAGCCCCTCTCGAAACGGCACTCGCTCCTCGGAGATTCTCATGAATCGCGTCCCTTCCCGCTCGCGCGGCTTCACGCTGATCGAACTCCTCGTGGTGATTGCGATCATTGCGATCCTCATCGGGCTGCTGCTCCCGGCCGTCCAGAAGGTTCGCGACGCGGCCGCACGCATCCAGTGCAGCAACAACCTCAAGCAGATCGGGCTGGCGTCGCACAACTACCACGACCAGAACGCGTTCCTCGTCCCCTCCTGGGTCGGCTCCAACGCGAAGGACCCCGACGGCTGGGCGACGTGGGCCGTGCTGCTGCTCCCGTACCTGGAACAGAACAACGTCTACCAGTTGTGGAACATCAACTACCCGGCCTCGACGCAACCCGCGGCCGCATACCAGCAGCAACTGAAGATGCTCCACTGCCCGTCGCGCCCGGAGTTCGTGCTCAGCCAGGGCGATTTCGTCGCGGCCGGGGGCGGGCTGACCGATTACGCCGCGTGCTTCGGTACGGGGGCGAACGGGTCGAACTCCAACGGGGCGATCATCCCCACCGCGAACATGGCGAACACCACCACCACCGACGCCAGCGGTAACCCGGTTCTGAAGGCGGGATGGCGCGGGCAGTTGAACCTCCTCGGCATCACCGACGGCACATCGAACACGCTGATGTTCGGCGAGAAGCACATCCGGCCGAACTCGCTGCGCGGCAAGAACGAGGACCGCAGCGTCTTCGGCGGGCAGAACAACTCGATCCGCCGCATGGCCGGGATCGACGGCAGCACCGTGCGCCCGCTGCGCCCGGCGAACGACCAGAACGGGGCGAACGCCAACGAGAGCTTCGGCGGTCCGCACTCCGGCGTCACGCAGTTCGTGTTCGTGGACGGCAGCGTCCGCGCGCTGCCGCTCTCGACCGACCTCACGGCGCTGACGTACCTCATCACCCGCAACGACGGGCAGGTAATTCCGAACTTCTGACCGGACCGCGATTCGGAGGGATTCAGATGAAATGGGCTCGTATTTTCGCCGCGGTCGGGTTGCTGGCGCTCGCCGGGTGCGCCGACGACACACCGAAGACCTACCCGGTGAGCGGGAAGGTGACCCTGGTCGGCGGTCCGGAAAAGCTGGCCGGCCACCACATCGAGGCGGCGCTCGACGGCGAACCGACCGTGCGGGCCTCGGGCGTGATCGGCCCGGACGGCGCGTTCACCCTGGAGACGCTGCACAACGGCAAGATCCTGAAGGGCGCGCGGGAGGGGACGTACCAGGCCCGCATCGTCCCGGCCGACGAGGACGAGAACGGCAAGAAATTGAAGAAGCCGCCGATCAACCCCAAACACCTGAAGTTCGAGACGTCCGGGCTGTCGTTCCGGGTTCCCGCCGACAGCGACTTGGCCCTTGAACTGTTACCCCGCTGACGCCAGAATCATCGCCAACCCATCCGCGAGTAAGGACCCCACAGTCATGCGATTTCGCTGCCTGTTCCTCGCCGCTTCGCTCGCGACGCTGCTCCTCGCGGGCGCGGCGTCGAGCCAGCCCCCCGCGCCCGACCCGGCGAAGGTGGAGCACTTCGAGAAGAAGGTGCGGCCGATCCTGGCGAACCACTGCTACGGGTGCCACTCGGCCGACACCAAGCCGGCCGGGGGCCTGCGGGTGGACGACCGCAACGGCCTCCTGACCGGCGGCAACAAGGGGCCGGCGGTGGTGCCCGGCGCGCCGGAGAAGAGCGCGCTCATCGCCCGCGTCACCCAGAAGAACGACAAGGGGCGGATGCCGCTGGAGGGCGAGCACCTGACCGCCGAGCAGGTGGACGTTCTGCGCCAGTGGATCAAGGACGGGGCCGCGTGGCCGGCGGTGCGGGTGCCCGCGTCGCTGGGCAAGCCGAAGCCCGAGTACGAGAAGCTCAAGAAGGAGCACTGGGCGTTCCGGCCGCTCGCCGCGCCCGCCGTTCCCGCAGTCAAAGACGCGGGGTGGGCGCGCGACGACGCGGACCGCTTCATCCTCGCCGCGCTGGAGGCGAAGGGGCTGAAGCCGGTCGGCGACGCGGACAAGGTGACGCTCCTGCGGCGGGTCACGTTCGACCTGATCGGGCTGCCGCCCGCCCCGGCCGAGATCGACGCGTTCCTCAAGGACGAATCGCCCGACGCGTTCGCGAAGGTGGTGGACCGGCTGCTCGCGAGCCCGCAGTTCGGCGAGCGGTGGGGCCGTCACTGGCTCGACGTCGCCCGCTACGGGGAGAGCACCGGCCCGAGCCGCAACATCCCGTATCCGCACGCCTGGCGGTACCGCGACTACGTCATCGACAGCGTGAACGCCGACCTGCCCTTCGACCGGTTCGTCACCGAGCAGCTCGCCGGCGACCTCCTGCCCGCGGCCACCGACGCGGAGCGCAACCGCCTGCTCACCGCAACCGGGTTCCTGGCGCTGGGCGTGAAGGACGTGAACCAGCGGTTCAAGGTCCGGTTCGTCATGGACAACGTGGACGAGCAGATCGACGCGGTCACGCGCTCGGTGCTCGGGCTCACGGTCAGTTGCGCCCGGTGCCACGACCACAAGTTCGACCCGGTGCCGACGACCGATTACTACGCGCTGGCCGGCATCTTCACCAGCACCGACAACGCCAGCGGCCTGCGGAACCTGATGGGCGGCGGCGGGCTGGCCTACTACGTCCCGGCGAACCTGGTGAAGCTGACCGGCGACCTGCCGCCGGCCGATCCAGAGAAGGTGGCGAAGCTCACCGCGGACGTGGCCGCGGCGAAGGCCAAGTGGGACGCGATCCGCGGCACCCCGGAGGGGCTGAAGAAGGACCCGGCCACCGGCCAGCCGACCCAGCGCCCGTTCCGGCTCAAGTACGAGGGGCTCCAGGCAGAGCTGAACGCGCTCACCGACCCGGCGGCCCGCGGCCTCGCGGTCCACGGCGCCCGCGAGGCGTCGGTGATCGCCGACACGGAGGTGCGGGTTCGCGGCGAGGCCGAGAAGCTCGGCCCGGTGGTGCCGCGCGGGTTCCTGACCGCCTTCGACGTGCCCGGCGCCGCAAAGGTGAACCCGAAGCAGAGCGGTCGGCTCGAACTGGCGCGGTGGCTCACCAGTCCGAAGAACCCGCTGACGGCCCGCGTCGCAGTCAACCGCGTGTGGCAGCACCTGTTCGGCACCGGGATCGTGAACACGGTGGACAACTTTGGTGTCACCGGCGGCGCCCCGTCACACCCGGAACTGCTCGACCACCTCGCGAACCGGTTCGTCGCCGACGGGTGGAGCACGAAGAAGCTGGTGCGGTCGCTCGTCCTGTCGCGGGCGTATCGCTTGAGTTCCGAGGCCACCGAAGCGCACCGCACCGCGGACCCGGACAACCGGCTGGTGTGGCGGCACGCCCCGCGGCGGCTGTCGGCGGAAGAAGTTCGCGACGCGGTGCTGGCCGCGGCCGGAACCCTCGACTCGAAGCGGCCGGAGGGCTCGCCCGCGAGCGCGCTGAAGATGATCGAGATGCGGGACAACGGCCCGGAGGCCAATACGATCCGCGAGCGGGCCGACGGCGCGACGTATCGCAGCGTGTACCTCCCGCTGTTGCGCGGCGTCACGCCGCACGCCCTGGAGGCGTTCGACCCGGTGGACCAGACGCTGGTCAGCGGCGCCCGCGACGTCACCACCGTCCCGGCCCAGGCACTGTTCCTGCTCAACTCGCCGTTCGTGCGGAAGCAGGCGCTGCAACTCGCCGAACGGCTCCTGAAAAATGGCACCTCGGACGACGAGCGGGTTCGGGCCGCGTACCGGCGGACGCTGGGCCGCGACCCGACCGCGCGGGAGATCGACCGGGCCAAGTCGTTCGTCGGCGAGTACGAGTCCGCGTACCGTGCCAACCCGCCGAAGGTGGTGAAGCCGGCGCCGAAGAAGGGGCCGGCGCCGAAGAAGGGGCCTGAAGAACCGCCGCTCGACCCGGATCAGGTCGACCAGACCGGCGAGGCCGTGACCGAGGCCGTGGTCCAGGCGAAGGATGCCCGCTCGGCCGCGTGGATGGCGTTCGCGCAGGCCCTCATCGGCAGCGCCGAGTTCCGGTACGTCAAGTGACCCGCCGACCGAACACGAAGCACCAAATACGAAACACCGAACACGAAACACCAAATACTCATGAACCCCATCCAACCGCTGTCGCGCCGGCAGGCGCTGAAGTCCGCCGGGGCCGGGTTCGGCTATCTCGCGCTGACCGGCCTCCTGGCCGAGCAGGCGCGGGCCGCCGAGAAGCCCGCACCCAAGCCGCTGGCGCCGAGGGAGCCGCACTTCCGGGCGAAGGCCAAGCGGCTCATCTTCGTCCACATGAACGGGGCGATGTCGCACCACGACACGTTCGACTACAAGCCCCAGTTGGTGAAGGACAACAGCAAGCCGGGACCGGGCGGCGGCACCCTGACCGCGTCCAAGTTCAAGTGGAAGCAGTACGGGCAGACGGGCTCGTGGTTCTCCGAACTGCTGCCGAACCTGGCGAAGCACGCCGACAAACTGACGTGGCTCCGCGGGCTCTACACCGACACCCCGGCGCACCCGCAGGCGGTGGTGCAGCTCCACACCGGCAGCGCCAACGCCGCGCTGACGCGGCCCAGCCTGGGGGCATGGCTCCTGTACGGCCTGGGCACGGAGAACCAGGACCTGCCGGGCTACGTGACGATCAACCCGCCGCCGAACTTCGGCGGGGCGGTGAACTACGGCAGCGCGTTCCTCCCGGCACACTTCCAGGGCACGCGTATCACCGACCAGGGCTACCTGCCGAACCTCCGGGCCACGGCCGCGAGCGACCTCCAGCGGAAGCAACTCGACCTGATTCAAGGCATGAACCGCGACCTCGCGGCCGCCCCCGGCGCGCCGGACGCGGTGGACGGGGTGATCGAGTCGTTCGAGCTGGCGTTCAAGATGCAGGGCAAGGTGCCGGAGCTGCTCGACATCGCGAAGGAGCCGAAGAAGGTGCTCGACGCCTACGGGGTGAAGGACGGCCCGGCCGGGGCGTTCGCCCGGCAGTGCGTGATGGCCCGGCGGTTGAGCGAAGCGGGGGTGCGGTTCGTGGAGATCTGTCAGCCCGGCTGGGACCACCACAACAACTTGCACAAGGGCCTCATCGACCGTTGCGGGTCGATCGACCGGCCGGTGGCGGCGCTGCTGAGCGATCTCGAATCGCGCGGAATGCTGGACGACACGCTGGTACTGTTCGGCAGCGAATTCGGGCGACTGCCGACGGCCCAGGGCGCGGACGGCCGCGACCACAACATCACCGGCTATCCGATGTTCCTCACCGGCGCGGGCGTCAAACCGGGCGCCACCTACGGCGCGACCGACGAGTACGGCATCAAGGCGGTGGAGGGGCGGATGCACACCACCGACCTACACGCAACGCTGCTGGCGCTGATGGGCCTGGACCACGAGAAGCTCACGTACAAGTACGCGGGCCGCGACTTCCGCCTCACCGACGTCAAGGGGAGCGTCGTCAAGGAGATCTTCGCCTGACGGCGCGTTCACGTCGGCGAAAGTGATTCGCTCGGTGAGCGATCGGTTCCCAGGAGTGGCCGGCTTCGGTGTGGTCCGGTCACTCCGTGACCGGTTGCTTGGCGGGTATTGGGGCCAGGGGACCACTCGTGCTGGTGGTCCGCGCGTGTCGCACCGGTCACGGAGTGACCGGACCACATCGCAGGCTCAAACGCTCCGTGACTCGTTGCTTCACAACGGTCGGTGCGAAGGGCGCCCGCGTCGGCGGTCCGCGGGTGTCGCACCGGTAACGGAGTGACCGGACCACACCGAAGCCGGCCGCTTTTACACGGGGCGCGTCTGACCGGAGCCGAAGCTCCGCAACACAGCGCCCAACGAAAGCGGCCGGGAGGATGTCCTCCCGGCCGCGTCGGTTTTCACCCGGTCCCCGAACCTCTCGTCACTTCTTCGGCTGCGTCTTCGGGTTGGCCGGCGCGTTCTTCCGCTGGATGATCGGCGGGGGCGGCGGCCCGTTGCCCTTCTTCAGCTTGACGTACACCTTGTAGTAGCCGGCGTTGTCGTCGAACGCCCAGTCCCACGGCACCACGTACATCTGACCGGTCTGCTGGCAGGTCCGGGTGTTGTGGTCGGTGAACCCCTGGCGGGGGAAGAAGCTGCCGAAGATGTGGGTCGGGACCTTGTCGTCGGTGCGGTCGCCGCTCCCCTGGACCCACCGGTTCTTGTGGTCGTCGTCGCCGCTGTAGAACGGGCCGCCGGCTTCCGGCAGGCACACCAGCAGACCGCCCTCCTGTCGGGCCTTGCCGCCCGAGTTCGGGACCGCGCCGAAGGCGTCGCGGAGCTCGCGCTTGTTGCCGGTCGCCTTGAACCGATCCTTGGCGAACGTCTCGGCGGCGTTGATGAGCGGGACGACCTCCGGGGCGCCGGCCGCCCCGAGGGCGACGTTGGCCCCGGCCGCCACCAGCCCGACGATGCTCGACGCCAGCGGGTTGCCCTTGTCCTGCGAGAACGACGCGATCCCGGACGCGGACATGACCTGCACCTGGTCGCCCGCCTGGATGCCGTCGATGCTGATGCCGAGCGGGTCGGCGGCGTTGATGAACAGGATCAAGAGCGCCTCGTCCTGGGACCGGTCCCAGGTGAACCCCTTGCCGAACCCCGCGGGCACGCCGTCCCCGCCGACGGTGGTGACGGACGAGCCGCCGCCCACGGCCAGCGCCGCCTTCCCGGCCGCCGGCTTCTGGAGCGGCCGGGTCGCGACCGTCTGCTTCTTGCCGAGGTGCCGCGCCTCGGCGTAGTGCCAGTAGTTGGCGCCGGCCAGTTTGCCGTTCTTCTTGATCTCCGCCGCCATCTTCGCCACCGCCGCCTTGGCGGTGGCGTCGGGCTTGGCGTGGGCGTCGGGCTTGGCATGCGCATCGGGCTTGGTATGGGGAGCGGGCCTGGTCGGAGGGGCCGCGTCTGTGGCCGGCGCGGCGACGAAACCGGCGCACAGGGCGGCGGGCGTCAGGACCCGGAGCAGAAGAGGTATTCGCCGAAACATCGTGCGTTCCTTTCGCGGTCAGAAGCGGATCGCCGGTCGCCCGCCAGCGCCCCACGCGGGGACAAGAACTGCTGAGCCTCACACGGCGACCGGCCCGACTGCTTCAGCGGATTCGCCGGGTGACTGTTACAGGACGGGACGCACTTTTCGAAAGAGCGACGGGATGCCGGGCCGGTGCGAAATGTTCACGGAAATGGCCGACCCTGACCGGATCAGCGGGGCTCTGCGGACGGGATCTCGGCGAGCGCGGCGAGGTCCGCGCGGGTTCGCCCCTCGATCACGTACGCCAGCCCCACGCCGAGAAGCCCGATCGCGCTCAGCACGGCCACCGCGACCGGGTTGGAAGTGCCCCGGGAGGTGAACAGCGCGACGGCCAGGAGCGGAACCGCGGCGGCCGCGGCGCGGTAGTGGCCGAGTTCGCGCTCGACCCGGCGCAGGGCGGCCGTGTCGGACGGTCCGAGGCCGTCCGGCCCCAGGAGCGCCGGGAAGTACACCCGGACGGCGAGGAAGGTGACCATGAAGTACGGGTACGCGGCCGCGATCAGCCCGCACACGACCAGCGACAGGAGGAAGTGGACGTAGACGCCCTCGCCCTGCGGCGGGGGGCCGGCGGACGCGCGGAGCGCGACGGGCCATATCACCCCGG